>JAGWYZ010000083.1 GCA_018969115.1 Chloroflexota bacterium
TTCGCCATTCGTGAAGGTGGTTTGACAGTGGGCGCTGGCACCATTACCAAGGTGTTAGGCTAATTTGTTTTTTTAGATTCTGAAGCTAGATTCTTTGTTATAATCTAGCTTCAGAGTGTAGTTCGGTAATTCTAGGGCAATAGCTCAACTGGTAGAGTTCTCGTCTCCAACACGAGCGGTTGTGGGTTCAAATCCTACTTGCCCTGTTTTATAGATTCCGTAGGAAATAAAAATTACAACGCAAAAACTTAGGTGTAGATTTCTTACGGTATAGTAAACGACTGACAACAACTCATAAATTTAAGATTTGTATGTTACAAATTGAAAATTTATGTTTGACCGTCAGTCGTTTTAGTACGTACTATGGCAGACCAACAATTGGCTGAAAAAAAGCCGTCGTTTATTGAAAATATCACCACCCCTGTCCGAGAAGTTTCACGAGAAACGATCGGTGAATTGCGTCGGGTTCATTGGCCGGCCCGCCCCGATGTTCGTAACCTTACGACTATCGTGCTAGGTGTGACTATTGTGATGGGACTCTTGCTAGGTGTTTTAGATTTTTTGATGGAGCAATTATTCTTTGGATTGCTGAAAACGGAACCGAGCTTATTGTCAATTGCAGTTTTAGTCGTTGTTGTGTTAGCGATCATCATTCTTGTGCTGTTCGCCAGTCGTGAGCGCAGGTAGGTTCGATAATGATTGATGATTTTATGCCGGAAGAGAAGATCAATCCGTTTAAACTGATTGATGATCCCGCGAGTGCATCCGCGTCTAAAGACACCCCTACTGTTATTGGGACAGAACCCATCACAGGCCCTATGATTGGGGATGATGTTGGGTCGTTATTGGATGCACCCAACCCTCAAGATACGCAAACCGAAGAGTTTGAGTGGTATTTTGTTAACTGTTATTCGGGGTATGAGAATAAGGTCAAAATAAACTTGGCCCAGCGTATTGAAACAATGGGGGTTGCACATCTTATTAAACGGATTGTGGTACCCACCGAACAAGAAGCTGAAATACGTGATGGCAAACGCCGCACGATCGAACGCCGTTTATTCCCGGGTTATATCTTGGTTCAAATGAAATTAAACGATGAATCCAAGATTGTTGTGCAATCGACCCCTGGTGTATCTCGGTTTATCGGGATGGGTGATACGCCAGAACCATTGCCAGCGTTACAGGTTGCACAAATTTTGAAGCGCATGGAGAACGAAGCACCCAAGCTTAAAGTGTCATTCAAAGTAGGTCAAAAGATTCGAATTATTGACGGCCCTTTTGCTGATTTTCCGGGTTCTGTTGAAAAGATTGATACTGAGCGTGCAAAAATTACCGTTTTGGTTTCTTTCTTTGGGCGCGATACACCGGTTGAACTCGACTTCCTACAAGTCGAACGATCATAGAAATTTAAAATTGAAAATTAAAAATCTCTGGATAATTTTCTATTTTTAATTTAGATAGGTGGGAGGGCCGCCAGCCCGATAACACCACTAGGAGTAGTATGGCAAAAAAAGTCAAATCTCAAGTAAAAATTAATATCAACGCAGGCAAAGCCACACCTGCCCCCCCAATTGGTCCGTCGCTTGCACCGCACGGCATCAACCTGATGATGTTTTGTAAGGAATATAACGCCCGAACCGCACAAATGGTCGGCAATATTATTCCTGCATCGATCACCGTGTTTACCGACAACTCTTTTACCTTTGTGTTGGGAACCCCACCCACCACCCAGCTTGTTGCAAAAGCGGCTAAAGTCGAAAAAGGCTCTGGCGTACCCAATCGCAATAAAGTTGGCAAGATCACAAAGGCACAAGTAAAAGAGATTGCCGAAATGAAGATGAAGGACCTGAATGCCATTGACCTTGATGGGGCAATGAAGCAGGTTATGGGAACCGCCCGTAGCATGGGAGTGGACGTTATTGAATGATTTTAGAGGTTAGATTTTGGGTTTTAGACTTGCTGGTGCAAACTACGATTCAAAATTAAAATTTAAGATCTTAAATAAGGAAAGTGATGGCAAAAGTAGGTAAAAAATATAAGGCCGCGTTGGCTAAAGTAGATCGCGCTCGTAACTACAATGTTTCTGATGCGGTAACTTTGGTTAAAGAAACCAGCGTGACAAAGTTTGACGGCACAGTCGAGTGCCATATTCGCTTGGGTGTTGACCCTCGTCAGGCCGATCAGCAAGTGCGCGGTGTAGTATTGCTACCCCATGGCTTGGGCAAAACTGTGCGTATCTTGGTGTTTGCTCAAGGTGAAGGTGCACGCTTGGCTCAAGAAGCCGGGGCCGATATTGTGGCAGATAGCGATGCGTGGTTGAAGAAAATTCAAGATGGTTTCACCGATTTTGATGTGGCAATCGCCACCCCAGACATGATGGGCCGCGTAGGCCGTTTGGGTAAGGTACTGGGTCCACGTGGTTTGATGCCAAACCCCAAAGCGGGCACCGTTGCACCGGCTCAAGATCTGCCCCGTGTCATCAAAGAATCACGCGCAGGCCGTGTTGAGTTCCGTCTCGACAAGACTGGCAATATTCACGTGCCAGTTGGCAAGATCAGCTTCTCCCACGATAAGCTGAGCGAAAACTTGACTGTGTTTTTAGACGCAGTTAGAAAAGCACGCCCGTCTGCCGCAAAAGGCATTTTTATGCGCCGCGTGACTGTTGCCGCAACCATGGGACCCGGCATTCGTTTGGACTGGGGTGGTATCTAAGCCTCACCTAAAATTACAAAGCCGATTGTTGAAAACAACAATCGGCTTTTTTGTTATATTGCCCAGCCATATCTTCTCCCAGAATACTATATGCCTCTTTTAATAGATGTCTGCCAAGCTTAGCTTAGCAGACATCTATTAAAAGAGGCGAAAACCTTTGGAAAAGATTTTTTAATTTATTTATGCCAACACTTGATCTTGCCCCGCGTTTTAGCTGCACCGAGGCTGAACACATTGCCAAAGTTTATTATGGTTTGCAGGTGACTGCAAAGCCTTTGCCAAGTGAGCGTGACCAAAATTTTAAGTTGACTAAAGTTCAGCCAGATAATGCCTATGAAGAGCATTTTGTGCTTAAAATCGCAAACCCAACTGAATTGCGTGAGACTTTGGAAGCGCAAAATATGGCTTTGATGTTGGCATCGCAGGCTGCGCCGTGTCAACGCCTCATTCTTACCCAACAAGACGCGCCTATGTGTGTGGTGACGAGTAGCGATGGGTTAAACCAGTATTTAACTCGTTTGTTGACTTGGTTGCCGGGTGTGCCGCTTGGATTGGTTAAACATCAATCTGAGGCTTTATTACATCATTTGGGCGAAACGATGGGGCAAATTTCACAAACGCTGTCGGGTTTTGATCATCCAGCGACACATCGCGATTTTCATTGGGATGTGTTGAATGTGGTGCAGGTAATAACGGCACATAAAGATAAGATTGAGGATATTGCAAAACGAGCACTTATTGGCCAATTCTTGCAGCACTTTGAACATGATTTAAGCCCCACATTGGGGCGATTGCGGCGTAGGGTTATTCATGGTGATGCGAATGACTATAACGTGGTGGTGGATGCTGGCGACCACGCTGACCCATTCACCCGCTATGTGAAAATAAGCGGGGTATTAGATTTTGGGGATATCGTGTATAGCGCGATTGCCTGTGAAGCCGCGATTGCAGCAGCTTATGCGTTGCTTGACAAAGAGGATCCATTAGCCGCGGCTTGTGCGGTTGTGAGTGGCTTTCATTCAACGTGCCCGCTGACCACCAGTGAATTGGCCATGATGTGGGATTTGATTTGTGGGCGGCTGTGTATGAGTGTTTGCCATAGTGCGCATCAACGCAAATTGCGCCCAGACGATGCGTATTTGTCGATTAGTGAACGCCCAGCATGGGATGCTTTGGCGAAATTAAGCGCTATTCACCCACGTTTGGCGCATTATGCGCTGCGCGACGCTTGTAGCTTGCCTGCACACCCTGAATCTGATGTTATTTTGGCTAAAATTCGCCAACTGGCTGGATCGCCTGTATTAGGGCGGCCTTGGGATGAGATTGTGACCTATGGGCTTGATTTGAGTGTGGGAAATCAGCTGTTTGGCAGCGCTGATATTGGGGCATCGCCACAACGATTTGAGGCATTGCTCAATTTGGCAATGGTGCAAACAGGGGCGACAGTGGCAGTGGGTGGTTATAACGAGGCACGCCTCATTTATAGTGCCCCCGAATTTGCCAACGGTGAAACCCCCGATACAGAGCGCCGCACGATGCATTTGGGGCTAGATTTATGGACAAAGGCTGGGACACCCATTCACGCGCCATTGGCTGGCAGAGTGGTCGCTTTTCATAATAACACGGCACGGCTCGATTATGGCCCAGTCATCATTTTGCAACACGAGCTTGATAATGATCAATGGTTAATGGGCAATGATCAGTTAGAATCGTCAGGCCACCCCCAAAAATCTAAAATCATTTTTTACACGCTATATGGGCATTTGGCGTTGGCATCGCTTGATGGCTTGTATGTGGGCAAAGAGATTGCTGCAGGCGAGGTGTTTGCATGGATCGGGCCGCCGCCAATTAATGGCGATTGGGCACCCCATTTGCATATGCAGGTGATGCTCGATTTGCTCAATCAAGGGGTCGATTACATTGGCGTATGTCGTGCTAGCCAGCGGCGTTTGTGGCTAAATTTGTCGCCCGATCCTAACCTCATTCTCGGCTTACCAGCCGAGCGTTTGCCCAAAACACTTGTGCCAAAAGCCGAAACATTAGCAGCTCGCAAGACCCATATTGGCTATAACTTGAGTATTAGTTATCAAGAGCCGCTAAAAATTGTGCGCGGGTTGCGGCAGTTTTTGTTTGATGAGACAGGCCGCGCCTATTTAGATGGCGTGAATAATGTGTGTCATGTTGGGCATTGTCACCCACATGTAGTGGCAGCGGGGCAACGCCAAATGGCGGTGCTAAACACCAATACACGCTATTTGCACGACAGTCTAAACATGTATGCCGAGCGTTTGTGTGCCACATTGCCGCCCCCATTAAATGTGTGCTTTTTTGTGAATAGCGGCAGCGAAGCCAATGATTTGGCACTGCGGTTGGCACGGACTTATACCAGTCAGCACGACATGATTTGCGTAGATGCAGGTTATCATGGGCATACCCAAGCTTTGATTGAGGTTAGCCCCTATAAACACAATGGCCCCGGCGGTGCGGGTCGCCCCGCGTGGGTGAAAATGGCTTTGATGCCTGACCCATATCGCGGTAAATTTAAGGGTTATGGGCGTGACACAGCCCGCGCTTATGCAGCCGATGTGCAACGGTGTGTCGATGATATTTATGCCCAAAATCATGGGGTGGCAGGCATGATTTGCGAGAGCATGATTGGCTGTGGCGGGCAAATTGTGCTGCCCGAAGGCTACATGGCAGATGCGGCTGACATCATTCACAAAGCGGGTGGCGTGTTTATTGCCGATGAAGTGCAGGTTGGTTTTGGCCGAGCTGGCTCGCATTTTTGGGGCTTTCAGTCGCAGGGGGTTGCACCCGATATTGTGACGATGGGCAAACCGGCAGGCAATGGTCACGCCCTGGGCGTGGTGGTGACAACACCTGAAATCGCCCGTGCGTTTGCGAATGGTATGGAATATTTCAACACATTTGGCGGCAATGCGGTGTCGTGCGAAATTGGGTTGGCAGTAATGGATGTGATCGAGCGTGAAGATTTGCAGGCGCGAGCATGGCGTGTGGGTCATTACATCGTGGCGGGGGCGCGGGCGCTCATGCCCAAATTTGCGCTCATTGGCGACGTACGCGGGTTGGGTATGTATATCGGCATCGAGTTGGTGCTAAACCGTGAGACGCTTGAACCCGCTGGGCAACATACCTCATATATTTCGAATCGGATGAAAGATTATGGTGTGTTTGTTAGCACCGATGGGCCGTTTCACAATGTGCTCAAGATCAAGCCACCGATCATTTGGACGGAGACCGACGCTGATCATTTTTTGTGGGCGCTTGAGCGAGTGTTGGCAGAGGATGCGGTGATAAGCTAAAACCAATCTAAAAATTCGATACTTTATAGTTTAATTTATGAATACCCAATACCTTACTAGAATTGACGGAGTTTAAGTAATGACTGTTGTTGTAATAGACACAAATACGTCTCTAAATTGTGAATTTGCGGCATATCAATTTGTGTTTTTTGGCCCAAAGTACAGATTTGGTTGCCGTAGACCACAATGATGCAATTTTAGATGAATATCGTAATAATCTTAACCAAAGTGCAAACCCACAAAGTATAGGTTTCTAACTTTATAAACAACTTCATGCAGAAGGACATTTTGACTATCAAATTATCGAATTTGACCCAGCAGGTCATGCTATATTGCCACAAAACGACCAAATTAGCGATCTAAATGACCGTAAATTTGTAGCTGTTGCACTTACCCACCCTAATCCCCCAACACTCAACATCATATATCATTTGTGTTGTTGAGCTATGTAGTGCTCAACCTTAAACCATAAAATCTGAAAATTACGTGCTTACCCCCCTTGACTCTTAGGTAACTTGAGACTATAAGATGGGTTTATGAACAAACACATTATTTTTGGTACTGGCCCGATGGGTATTCACGTGATGCAGAACTTGGCCGCACGCGGCGAGCGGGTACAAATGGTCAACCGTAGCGGTAAAGCCCTACCAACGTTACCAGCAGGGGTAAGTGTCATTGCCGCTGATGTCACTAATCTGGAGAGTGCGCATAATGCCGCCAGTGGTGCAACTCACATTTACAACTGTGTAAACGCGCCTTATGATAAATGGGATACGCTGATGCAACCCTTGTTTACAAATATTTTAGCGGTGGCGGCCAAGGCCAACGTTAAATTGATTGTGGGCGATAATTTGTATATGTATGGCGACACCAACGGTGCGGTCATACGTGAAGATTTGCTAGAGCAAGCTAACACCAAAAAGGGCAAAATTCGTGCTCAGATTTCGGCGCAAATGCTGGCAGCGCACCGAGCAGGCACGGCGCGAGTGGGTATCGTACGTGGGGCCGATTTTATTGGCCCATTTGTCACCAATGCTGTCATGGGTGAACGTGCCATTGCCCCCGCCATTCAAGGCAAAGCTGCCCAATTAGTTGGCAACCCAGATCTACCACATACCAATACTTTTATTGGCGATATGGCAAAGGCGATGGTGTTGGTTGGCGAGCGTGACGATGTGCTGGGGCAAGTGTGGTTTGCGCCAAATGACACAGCCTTGACCCAACGCCAAATCATAAATATGGTATTCACCGAAACTGGCCATAAGCCACGTTATGC
This sequence comes from Chloroflexota bacterium, assembly GCA_018969115.1. GTDB lineage: Bacteria > Chloroflexota > Anaerolineae > J036 > Brachytrichaceae > AQU-03. Next base: position 7,312 of record JAGWYZ010000083.1, read on the forward strand.
GATTGCCACCAAACTCATATTACAAGGGCTGGGCATTTTTATGCCACCGGTGCGTGAGGTGGTTGAGATGCTTTATCAATTTGAAAAGCCATTTGTGGTTGATAGTAGCAAATTTGAGCGGGCGTTTGGGGTAAAAGGCACGCCTATGGATGAGGTAGTGCGGCAAACGGTTGCTTGGTATAAACATAGAGCAAATTTCTAAAAGATGAAGAGCCGATTTCATTATCTATCCTTAAAAGTGTAGCTTTTGGGAATAAATAATGAAATCGGCAAAACCTTTCATCAACGTGTGGTGTTTGGTTACAATGTTAGGTGAGTGCAATATCTATGTTGCGAATTGGTGATTTTTCCCGTTTGGCGCAAGTAAGCATCGTGACGCTACGGCATTATGACGATGTGGGGTTAATGAAACCTGCACATATTGATCGGTTTACCGATTATCGTTATTACACGCTCGACCAATTGCCACGCCTAAACCGCATTTTGGCGCTCAAAGATTTGGGCTTTTCGCTTGAACAAATTGTGCGACTGCTCAACGATAACATTCCGGTAGAACAAATGAAGGGCATGTTGCGGTTACGCCAAGGCGATATTGAGCGCCAAATTGCCGAAGAGCAAATAAAGCTGGTGCGCATTGCCACCCGCTTGCGGCAAATTGAAAATGAAAATAACCCTGTTCGTTATGATGTCGCGGTCAAGTCGTTAGATGCTTTAACCATCGCCTCCACCCGTCAAATTATCCCAAATTTGTTTGAAATGGGGCGCTATCGTTGTGCGGCTTATGATCGTATTTATAACACATTGGCTAATTACAAAATCAAAAGCAATGGCACCGAACTGGCGTTGTATCATAATCACGAATACACCGAAACCAATATCGATACCGAAATGGCAGTAGTGATTCCTGTGCGCGAGATCAGTAAATTAGCCTTAGCACCCATTGGCACGCGCCAATTGCCGGCCTCGCCCGAAACGGCCTGTGTAGTGCATCAAGGGGCGACGTTAGATGTCACGCAAGCGATTATTGCAGTGTTTGAATGGATCGAGGCCAATGGCTACCGCTGCCGTCAAAGTGAAACCCGCGAGTTGCATCATTATGGCAAAGAAAATGAGTTACAAGACTTTAACGCGCCCGTTGTGATGGAGATTCAAGTGCCGGTGGAGCGGATTAAAGATTAGGGATTGAGGATTAGAAATTCAGAATAAGTCACAAATCATGAGTCATGACTTGTGACTTGTGACTCATGACTCATAAAATTTCTAATCCTTAAGCCCCAATCCCTAACCCCTAATCCTCAATCTTCCCTACTTCACCGACTCAAGCACATCGCAGCCTTTGAGGGTAATTTGGCGGCCTTTTTCGCTGATGCCAATGTAACCCTCGCGTAACAAGAATGGCTCGACATCATCTTGAATAACTGAGCGATCAATATCGCCCAACATCGACAAAATGGCCGCTTCGCCGACTGGTTTGCGATTGCGTAACACTTGCAAATAGCGCAAGTCGTTGCGGGTGATGCCATTTTCGGCCAAAATGCCGCGCCCACGCAACACCCGCCGTAGCGCCGCTCTGAGGTCATCATCTTCGCTAATGGCAATTTCATCCATCAAATCCGATGAAATATCAAAAGCAATACGCGGCGTGAGGCGGCTAGAGCCAGCCACACTTTTGATCATATCGTGCGGCAAATCGGGAAAGCGCCGTTTAACCATCGTGCTTACTTCTTCGCTCGAATAGCGATTGAGCACCAATTCTGAACAGCGTGAGCGAAAAGCCCGCTCAAGATCTGCAGGTTTGGTGGTGGCAAATAAATAGGCACTGCCAAGCATCATCGCCACTTTACGAATGCTGCCATATTCAAGCACCACACTACAGTCGTCACGTTCAAGCAATGTCAGCAATGATTGTTGCACGCCTTGGCCGATTAAGTGAACTTCATCCACATAGACACATACAGCGGGGTATTGAAATACAGGCATCCCCCCACGATCTTCAATTTTGCGTGGCGACATTTGGCGCGAAGCCAGCGAGTCGTCGATCATCTCGAATAATTTTTCGCGGCTGCGCAAGGCTCGCCCATCTAATTGTACAAATGGTAAGCCCAAACATTTATTAACGCGGCGTGCCAAATCACTTTTGCCGGTTGAGGGCGGCCCGCTAAACAAAAATGTTTTGTCGAGCGAAGGTGGGTCTTTAGATAACCCTACCAATAATGAGCGTTTGAGGGCATGTGTGGCATCGGCATTGCCCACAAAACCGGCAAATGCCTCGGCTACCCGTTGCCGAACTTCATCCGAAATCATTTACACTTCACCTTTATCTTAATCTTAAACATTAACGTTATCTTGTATCTTCTCAGTCTTGTATCTTCTCAATAATTGGGAGTATCCCCAAAAGACGTAATACCGAGATCACTATCACTTTGTATTTGGGTAGGGCTTCGCCCTATGCAAATATGAAGTGATAGTGATCTCGGCAAAAATCACATTTTCAAGTCTTGCTAAGTAAATCGTTCATTAAAACCACCATTAACTATGCTGCGGTTTTACAACACATTGCAATGGTGACGTTTTTATTTATGATGGCATTTTGCCAATCAGGTATTTTATGTGAGTTATCTCAAAATTGCCAGTCTTACCAGCTTATAACTTCATCAGAAAAATGTCAGGGCTATACAAAAACCTCCGAGGTCTTAGCACAGCTTAATATTTCAGCCAAAAGCTGCGCTAAGACCTCGGAGGTTTCAATTCCATTATTCTTGCCGAACAGCCGTAGTAATTTGTAGTTTACTTAATCGAAACATGGGGTAAATACATGCCAATAAGGCACTTATCACCGCCACAGCCAAGGCTTGGGCAAAAGTTTGCCAATCTAATATCAACTGAATGGTCCAGCCAAATGAACGTAAATTAATGATATAAACCAAAATAATCGCCAAGATTAAACCCGTTGGCATTGACAACAAGCCAGCGGTGCTGCCCATCAAACCGGTTTCAAGCAAAGTCATGCGCCAAAGTTGAGTGAGGGTCATGCCGCAAGCACGCAAAGTGCCATATTCACGGGTGCGCTCAATTTGCAAGGCCATCAGGGCACTTAACACGCCGATAAAGGCCACCACCGTCGCCAGTAAATTTAGTGCGCCCGTAATGGCAAAGGTGCGGTCAAACACGGTCATGGCGCTTTCACGTAGGTCGCGGTTGGCATTCACCACAATATTGCGCCCAGCCAATTGTTTTCGCATCCGATCAACAGCCTCACGGGCTTCGACATTGGGCTTGAGATAAACGGCGATGGCTGAAATTTTATCATCGCGCCAATAGCGGTTATACACATCGCGGCGAATGGTGAGGCTGCCCTGATCTGAAGCGTAGTCGTAGTATACCCCGATCACGCGAAATTCACGCGGGCCAGCATCGGTGCGCAACCAAAGGCGGTTGTTTTGACGGGTAATGCCTTGTTTATTGGCAAATGGCTCGCTTACCTCAATCACATCGCCTTCGGCCATGTCTTGCCAAACATCGGCGGCAGCCCATTCTGTCCATACAAAGGTAGCAGGTTGGCGATTTGAGCTGGCACTAACGGCTTGTAGAGCGGCGGTTTTGGGCAACACATTGGTATCGGCGGCAATGGTGGGCGGCATCAGCGTATATTCGACGCGAATCGTGCGCAGGGTGGTTATGTTGGCAACGGCGGGGTCATTTTGAATTTCGCCGACGATAGCGGGGTCGAGCGTGACATTGGCTGCGCCATTACCGCCCGGCGAGCCAATATAAACATCGGCGACAATGGTGCTGGCGAGCCAATTCACCAAGGTTTGGCGAAAACTGCTGATCATGCTCTGCAAGCCAATAATGACCGAAACCGCAATCATGAGCGAGGCAATTGCGACGGCGGTGCGTGAAATTGAATTGACGATGCCGCGGGCCGCCATACGCCCAATCACCCCACCTAAACGCCCCAAAATTGGCTGAGCCGCCGTCATGAGCCACAAGGTTAGCACTGGCGCGATGAGCGCCGCCCCAATCACCACACCAAAAATGCCAGCAAAATTGAGCACCAGCCAATTGCTGAGCAATAATAATAATGCCCCCAAAAGCCCCATGCCCACCCCAATGGCGGCAATGGGCAATAACACCCCGCGCACCCGTTGTTCGACATTTGAGCGTTTGAGGGCGGTGATGGGTTGAATACTGGTGGCCTCGTAAGCTGGCGGCAAGGCTGCCAAAATAGCCGCCACAATCCCCAGCACAAAGCCTTTGAGCAAGGTCAGCGGGCTAACTTCGATCGATTGCACATTGACCACGTAATAGAGGTCGTTGATGGTGCGAGTGACCAATTGCACCGCCCCGCGCCCCAACACAATGCCAAATGCCACCCCGATCAACCCACCAATTGCGCCCAACAGCATGGCCTCGGTTAGCACCATACGAAAAATCTCGCGGCGGGTGACACCCAAACAGCGCAAAATGCCAAAAATAGGGCGACGCTGCACCACCGAAAACGTGATGGTGTTGTAAATGAGAAACATGCCGACCACCAAGGCCAGCAAACTAAGGGCGGTCAGGTTTAGCTCGAAGGCATCGCTCAGGCTTTCAACGCTTTGGCTACGGGCCTCGGGTCGCACAATTTGCGTGCCTTGCGGCAACATGGCGCGAATTTGCGCCAAACGCATTTGCCCAACTTCGGTGCGCTCATCGGCGATCAGGTCAATATGGCTAATTTTGCCCGGCATGTCAAATAACGCCTGTGCCCCGCCAATATCCATAATGCCGAGGCCATCAAGGGCGCGGCTGCTGTTGGCATCGGCAGGCTGCAAAATACCAATCACCCGCACGACTGGGCGACGATCGCCAAGGCGAAAAGTGATGGTGCTGCCGATGCCCAAGTTGTAACGTTGAGCGGTGTCTTTGCCGATCAAAATGGTGTCGGGTTGGCTGAGAAACTGGCTAAAATCGGCCCCGCCTGCGCCCGTATTTGTGCCGCCGTTGCCGCCCCCTAAATAATTGCGAAATGGTGCTTCGGCAAACACATCGATACCCAAAATATGCAAAGGCTGGCGGTCAAGTTCGATGGCAGTGGCATAGCCGTCGATGACCGGCGCGGCTTCGCGGATGCCCAATTCAACTTTTAGCCGTCGGTAAATATCTTGGTCAAGCCCGCTGGCGTTGCCAATAATTTGGTGCGTGGCCTTGCCCGCCACTGTATCGGTGCTGAGGCTGAAGGCACGAGAGGCGCTCAGATTGGCGAGATCGATGGCAATAATGACAGCAACGCCCAGTGCCACGCCCAAAATGCATAAAATGGATTGAAAGGGGCGGCGTAACAAATAGCGCAGGCCCGTTTTGAATAGAATCAAGATGAGCAATCATACCTCTTTACAGGTATTAATTTGCTGTGAAGACGATCAATTTTTGTTAAGACTCACAAAAATCATAAAACGAATGAAATAATGACCCCACGCCTACGTTTGTGGCGTTTTATGTCGGCAGATTTGCCCTATTTTGCGCAATACCGCAACGATGCGCAGTTGGCGCAATATCAAACTTGGGGCGCGATGGATGAGGCGACCGCACGTATATTTATCGACGATATGTCAACTGCGCCCATCGATGGCGCAATGGGGCTGCAAATCGCTGTTGCTTTGCGCGAAAACAATATGTTGATTGGTGATTGTTATGTGCGAGTGTCGTATGGTGAACAGGCCGAAATTGGCTACACGTTGGTGAGGTCATATCATGGGCAGGGTTATGCCACCGAGGCAGTTCGCGCCGTCATCAGTTATGGTTTTGGCAATCTTGGGCTACATCGCATTTATGCGAATGTGGCTTGCGCTAACCTGCGTTCGGTGGCTTTGCTTGAGCGTTTAGGCTTGCGGCGCGAAGCCCATTTTAAGCGTAGTTTTTGCTATGGTGGTGTTTGGCAAGACGAGTATCAGTATGCGGTATTACGAGATGAATGGGGTGAATAAAAATATTTTAATTGCGCATTTAGAAATCGGGTTTCCTCCAGAAATCTGATTTCTGTACCGCGAAGTTATTTTTTCTGTAACCGTTGGCGTACCCAAACAACAGCAAAATAAAGCAAGATGGCGGCATCAAGCGTATTTTCAAACACCCGAAAAATATCGCCATAATGACGACGATCCCAATAACTTACCGGACTGGGAAAGCGGTAATACCAATTTAAGGGGTAGAACACAACAGGGCCGTCATCATGATGGGTCAAAATATCGACCAACGAATGAAAAGCGCAGCCTAAGCCAAACCAAAACAACATTCGACCCCAACGCTTGCCGCGCCTCATGCCCACCCAACCCAAGGCAATATAAACAACAATCAGCAATGGCGCGTGAAAAAAGCTGGTTAAGCCAATCCACCAAGGGTTCTTAAAATATAGCTCATTAAACACCCGCATCATGGCCCCGCCCATGTTGAAATCGGGCGTGATGGTGCTGAGATACCAGTAATATGCCGCCGAGCCAAGCGTCAATAACGCCAACGGCACATCGGGCATAAATGAGCCGATTAGAAATGCCTTGATATGTGGGCTAAATTTGCGGCGCTTGAGTTGATCACCCGCCAGAGCTGTCATGAGAAAGTGTGAATAGGTAACCATCTGTTTCAATTACGAATTACAAATTACGAATTTTTAAGACATCACCCAAATTCGTAATTTGTAATTTGTAATTTGTAATTATTTATGCAATTCCGACATGAATGGCCATTGTGCCAAGGCCAAGCAATTTGTAATAGGATTCACGATAACCGGCTTCTTGAAACTTTTGTAAGAGCGGTTTGGCGGGCGGAAAAAGCGACAATGAGTTGGGCAAATAGCGATAGGCGTGTCGGTCACCGCTGATGATACCGCCAATAACAGGCACAAATTTGTAGAAATAAATGTGAAATAGTTGTTTAAAAATAGGGGTTTGGGGATGGGTGATTTCGAGGCATACCACGCGACCGCCCGGTTTGGTCACGCGGCGCAATTCTTGCAAACATTGCGGCAAATCGACCACATTGCGCAGCAAAAAGCCATTGGTGATGCCATCAAATTGAGCATTGTCATAGGGCAAAGCCAAGGCATCGCCAACGCCCCATGTGGTGCGATTTTCGGCACGGTCAGTGCTTTTTTTCACCGCCCCGCGCAAAATGCCCTCCGAAAAATCCATCCCCACCACTTTGGCATCGGGAAACTGCTCAAGCACGGCAAACGCGAGGTCACCTGTGCCAGTTGCAAGATCGAGACAATGCCCATTTTTAGGCAATTTAAGCTCACGCACCGCAGCCCGCCGCCACGCAATGTCGCGCCCGCCGGTCATAACGCGGTTCATCAGGTCGTATCGTCCCGCAATTTGCGAGAACATGGTTTGCACACGCTTTGAGCGTTCTTCTGGGGTCATTTGCTGATAATTAAACTAAGGGCCAACAAAAGGCCAAAAATCATATGGAGACGGGCCGTAGCAGCAAGACAGCGATTAAATTCCATACCCTGCTTCGCCTGCCACAAATCGATAACGAGCTTAATCGCAAGCGGGGCACTAAACCAAGGCAATAGCCACCACAGGCTATATTGTAAGCCGAGGCCAGTGATAACCCCATAGGCAATACCAATCAGCCCTGCAAAATAATAACGGGTGAGAATATCGCCCATCATCACCGCCAAGGTATGTTTATTTACCACACGATCCGTTTCAATATCGCGGCAATTATTCACCACAATGATGGCGGTGACAAGGCAAGCCACCGGAATCGAAATGCCAAAGGCAAGGCCGCTAAAGTGCAGGGTTTGGGTGTAATAAGTGCCGACAACCGCCACCACTCCAAAAAACAAGAAGGCAAATAAATCACCTAACCCGTTATAGGCCAATGGAAATGGGCCAGCGGTATAGGCGATGCCAGCCAAAATTGATGCAAGGCCGATCATCAGAATCGGCCAGCCACCCACGCTAATTAAATAAACGCCCAATAACATTGCCAACCCAAACACAATGGCAATGGCAATGAACATTTGGCGCGGCGTCACCATACCGCTTTGAGTGGCGCGGGTTGGGCCTTTGCGGTTTTTATCTGCGCCTTTCAAAAAATCAAAGACATCATTAACATAATTAGTACCAATTTGAATAAGCAGTGAGGCCAACAATGCGGCAATAAACCGCAACCAACTGAAATGGCCTTCGTGTGTGGCCAATGCGGCCCCAACAAGCACCGGCACAATGGCAGCCGGTAAAGTACGCGGGCGCGCCGCAATTATCCAAGGTTTCATCTAATTCACCTCGTTTTTTTCTTCAGGCAAGCCCATGCGTTTGCGATAAGCGGCAATGCGATCTAAGACGGCTGTACTACCTACCATCACCCAAAAAACCATGCCAAGCAAGGCCAATACCGGTGGAATAATGCCACCGACCAAGACAAGAATGAGTGTTGTGAAGAATAAAAGCAGCACCGTATATAACGGGTTGGCCCCAGCAATCAAAGCCGCGTTGCGAATGGCAATCCGCCAGCGTTTGTCTTCTTGTTCAATATAAAACGCATAAACATAAAACTGCACTGCTGTCCACATAAACCCTACAGCCAGCCAAGCCCCCTGCACCCAAGGCACCCAACTTTCGCCGGCAAATTGGTTGGGGTACCAAATAAAATTAATGGCGATTAAGGCCGTAATAATGGTTGAGGCCAAACAGAACGGTAAAAAACGACGATAATATTCACGAAACGCGCCAAAAAATATATCCCACGAAATGGCATAGCCACGCGCAACACGATTACACACCACGTATAAACCCGCCCATAAACCCGGGGCGGGAATAATGACAAATGTGCCGAGAATGGTTAACAGATTCATCATAACCAAAAGGAGTAAATCCTCCCAGACGGATTTCATAGATCGCCAAAGAACAGAGAATGCTTGCATAGAGATTGTTTATTTTACATTCGGAATGAAGCGAAAAACAGCAAAAAAGCGTTTGCTTGGTATCATTATTGAGTTTGGGTATACTCGCCACTTATTTTTATAATTACAAGACATGTCACGCATACTACAATCCCTTCCCGTCGGTGAAAAAATCGGTATTGCATTTAGTGGTGGTTTAGACACCAGCGCCGCAGTCGCTTGGATGCGCAGCAAAGGGGGTATACCTTATGCCTACACCGCCAACTTAGGGCAATATGATGAAGATAACTACGACGATATCCCTAAACGTGGGTTGAAATATGGGGCTGAAAAAGCACGCTTAATCGATTGCCGCAAAGAATTGGTTTATGAAGGGCTGGTGGCGCTGCAATGTGGTGCTTTTCATATTAGCTCGGCAGGCAAAACCTATTTCAACACCACCCCATTGGGGCGAGCCATTACTGGCACGATGTTGGTAAAAGCCATGAAAGAAGACGGGGTTGATATTTGGGGCGATGGCAGCACGCACAAAGGCAATGATATTGAGCGGTTTTATCGTTATGGTTTATTGGTTAACCCCAATTTGCGCATCTACAAACCTTGGCTTGATGCCCAATTTAACGCTGAATTGGGTGGGCGCAAAGAAATGAGCGAATTTTTGGTAGCTCAAGGTCATGATTACCGCATGAGCACTGAAAAAGCTTATAGCACCGATGCCAATATTTGGGGGGCTACCCACGAGGCCAAACACCTCGAACAACTTGACACCAGCATGTATATTGTCAAGCCTATCATGGGGGTCAATTTTTGGGATGCCTCAACATCCATTCAAAATGAAACCGTGAAACTTACCTTTAAAGAGGGCTTCCCAGTGGCTATTAATGATAAAGATTACACTGACATGGTTGA
>JAGWYZ010000084.1 GCA_018969115.1 Chloroflexota bacterium
GACTGTTTTGTATACCGCGGGGGGATGTTGTTCTTCTTTTTTTTTCATACCCTCTGTTTTACTACAGATTTGAACAACATCCCTACTTTTAGACTAAACTACTGATCTACTAACTTAGTTAAATAATGGGTTGGTTGATTCATTAGTTAGTTTATTGGTTGAATGGTTGATTGGTTGATTGATGACTCACAAGTCACAAGTCACAAACTATCAGCAATCAACTAATTAACCATTCAACCAACCAACAGTGAGAAAAATAACGATGAGATTGCGTATAATCGACAGATATGTCTAAAGCTGAACCCATTGCCCACAAGCTGCTTGATGAAGGTGCCCGCACCATTGCGTTTTTGTCCAACCTCGCGCCCGAAGTATGGGCCAAGCCATGTCATGGCGAAGGCTCAGATTGGACAGTACGCGACGTGGTCGAACATCTCATCTCATCTGAAGAAGGCTTGCGTTCACAATTTCGCCAAATTTCAACTGGTGGCGAGGGTGCACCCGAGGGTTTTGATATTGATGGGTTTAACGCCAGCCGCAAAAACAAGCTGGCTGAGATGACACACGAGCAATTGTTTGAGCGCTACACGTATTCACGTAACCGCACCGCCGAATTTGCGCGTGGACTAAGTGATGAACAACTCGCAATTATGGGCCGTCACCCAGCCCTCGGCATGTGTGCGCTGGCCGAGATGCTAAAAATGATGTATTTGCATCACACCATGCACATCAAAGAAATTAAAAAAGTGATTTAAAAGCCATGAGCCGTGAGCCATGAGCCGTGAGTTAAAACTCAAAGCTCATAGCTCACAGCTCATAGCTGTAAAAAGGATTAATCAACATGAACACAGCAGAATGCCCAGAATGCGCGGGCGACGTAACCTTTAAAACTGCCCCCTTGCTGCACGAGCTTATTCGTTGCAACGACTGTGGTGCAGAACTCGAAGTGGTCAAACTTGACCCGATTACACTTGAACTTGCACCCACTGAAGAAGAGGATTGGGGACAATAAGATTTTTAGTTTTTACCCAAAACAAAATTCGATGAAAGTAGCCCTTATTTGCAGCCTTGTGCGCCCCGAAGAAAAACTGTTGATTGAGGCTTTTCAAAAGCACAATATTCCAGTCGAAGTTTATGATGATCGGCAATTGGTGTTTAACCTCGAAAAGCTCGATTTTTGGAAACAATATAATGTTGTTGTCGAACGTTGTGTGTCACAAAGCCGCGCCCAATATGTGCAACGCACCATGCGTTTGGCAGGCGTACGCACTGTCAACAATTATGAAGTGATTGAAAATTGTGGCGACAAATTTATCACCTCACAATTATTGTTTCAACACGGCGTGCCAACAGCCCCAGTCATGATGGCTTTCACGCCCGAATCGGCGCTTAAGGCAATTGAAGAAATGGGCTACCCATGTGTGCTCAAACCCGTTGTCGGCTCGTGGGGGCGCGGGGTGGTGCGGGTGAATGACCGTGATGCAGCCGAGGCTGTGGTGAATTTGCGTGACGAGTTGGGTGGCTATCAGCAACACATCTATTACATTCAACCGCTGATCAAAAAACCCGGGCGCGACATCCGTTCATTTGTGGTTGGTGATCAAACCATTGCGGCAATCTATCGCACCTCGGCTCACTGGATCACCAACACCCATTTGGGCGGCAAAGCCAGCAATTGCCCCGTAACCGCTGAACTGAACCAGATTTCGGTCGCTACAGCAAAGGCCGTCGGGGGCGGCATCGTAGCCGTCGATTTATTTGAAGACCCCGAACGCGGTCTGATCGTCAACGAAGTCAATCACACGATGGAATTTCGCAACAGTGTTCCTGCGACTGGTATCGACATTCCGGGCAAAATGGTAGAGTGGATTGTAGGAAAATGAGTGAATGAGTGAATGGTGATTGACGATCACTCATTCACTCATCCATCCTTTTATTCTACTTGCGCACTTCGCGGTATTCGCCATCAACGACATTGCCGCTGGGGCCAGCATTGGCAGTATTAGTAGTATCGCCAGATTCATATTCGGCCATAATGTGCGTTGGCACCATCTTCAAAAACATTTCTAGCCCCAAAATAATAGCCCCAAGATCATCGAGTTGTCCTAAACCGGGAATCAAATCTGGGATGAAATCGATGGGCCAAATCACATAAAGCAAGGGAAGAAAGGGAATCACTTTCAATAAACCCGGCACCCGTGGATCTTTAATCAGCTTAATGACCAAACGTAAATGATTGTAAAGTTTTGCGAGCATACCCATTTTTATTTCACCTCTGAGATTGTATTAACGAAATTATCCTAGTTATTTATACGTAATTTTGCCATGTTTTGTTGCAGCCACATGACATCTAACTGATGACATGCTGACAGCCGCAAATATTTGGTAACATACTGAAACGTGCAATCAATTGCCTTCTACCTCCCACAATATCACCCCATCCCCGAAAATGACGCATGGTGGGGCAAAGGCTTTACCGAGTGGACAAACGTCACCCGCGCTAAGCCGCTCTTTCGTAGGCATTATCAACCTCATTTACCGGCTGACCTTGGATTTTATGATTTGCGTTTGCCCGAAGCCCGCCAAGCCCAAGCCGAGTTGGCACAGTCCTATGGCATTGGCGGTTTTTGCTATTATCATTATTGGTTTAATGGGCGGCGTTTGTTAGAGCGCCCGTTTAATGAGGTGCTACACAGCGGGCAACCAGCCTTGCCATTTTGCCTGTGTTGGGCCAACGAAAACTGGGCACGCACATGGGATGGCCTCGACAAACAAGTATTGATGGCGCAGCACTATTCGCCCGAAGACGATTTGGCGCATATTCGTTGGCTGGCGCCGGCCTTCGCCGACCCGCGTTATATTCGAGTCAACGGCAAACCGCTCTTTTTGGTTTACCGCGCCGCCAATATGCCCAATCCCCAACAAAGCACCGAGCGCTGGCGCAACGAGGCGCAACGCCTTGGTTTGGGTGAATTATTTTTGTGCAAGGTCGAAAGTCTGGCGCATGACCGCGGCAACCCCGCCGAGCAAGGATTCGATGCCGCAGTCGAGTTTCAACCCGATGTGCAAGCCATCACAACCCGCTGGCAACGCCGCCGCTGGTTTCTGAACCAAAAATTGCACCTGGCAAACGGAGCGCTGATTTACGACTATAAAGATATGGTTGAAAAATCATTGGCGCAGCCACTTAAACCCAATCGTTTTCCATGCATCACACCGATGTGGGATAACTCGGCACGACGTAAATCGGGTGCGCTGATTGTGGATAAATCGACCCCCGAATTGTATGAATGCTGGCTGCGTGGCACGGTTGAAAAGATAAAAACCGCCAACGCCGAACCCTTATTATTTATTAACGCATGGAACGAATGGGCTGAAGGCAATCATTTAGAGCCATGCCAACGCTGGGGGCGGGCCTATTTAGAAGCGACCAAACGTGGGTTGGGAGCATAAGGCCATGCGCAAGCTCAAGGTTTATATTGTTATTCTCACTTGGAATGGCTTAGAGGATACGCTGACTTGTCTCGACTCGCTCAGCCATATCAGCCTGCCAAATGGGGTAACAACAGAAACTTTGGTGATCGATAATGGCTCAGATGTTGACCCATGTGAAGCCATTCACCAGCGTTTTACCGAGGTGCAAACGCTGCGCAACACTCAAAATTTGGGGTTTGCTGGCGGCTGCAATGTTGGCATGCGCGTGGCAATGATGGCAGGCGCAGATGCGGTGCTGCTGCTGAATAATGATACTATCGTCGCGCCCGATTTTTTGGCACAATTGCTCAGCGCCCAACAAGCATTGGCCCGCCCCACTCTCGCCGCACCGCTGATTTATGACATGCAACAGCCTAATCTGGTCACTTTTGCTGGCGGCAAAATTGATTTTGAGCGCGGCAAATTTGAGCATCAGACCGATATTCAGACATCGGGTTTCTTGAAGAACCCCGATGTCTCACCACAAAAAACCTCGGAGGTCTCCGAGGTTTCAACGCACGATTACGTAACCGGCTGTTGTATGCTCATTCCACGCACCGTGATCGAGCGCATTGGGGTGCTCGATGCCTCATTTTTCGCTTATTGCGAAGATGTAGAATATTGTTTGCGGGCGTGGGCACAAGGCATCGACTGTATTTTGGTGCCAAACAGCCACATTTGGCACAACGAATCGGCCAGCACCCGCCGCGGGTTGAGCGCGGGCACGCATAGCCCGCTTAAACACTACTTGCTCATCCGCAACCAAATTTGGGTGATCAAAAAATATGCCCCGCGAGCGGCTAAGTTGCGTTATTTTGGCTTGCATTTGCCATTACGGGCGGCTTATTACAACATTGGGTTTATGTTGCGCAGGCGCTGGGGCAAATTGCGGGGGTTTTGGCGTGGCGTGGCACATGGGTTTCGCACACAACCAATAGCTAACAACTTGTAAAATTAACCTTTAATTGCATGACTATCCCTCAAAGCATTACACCCACCACAAGCAACAACTGGCTCGAAAAGCTGGGGCATAGCGTCACGGCGAAGGCGATTTTTGCCTTCATCATTGTGCTGCCACTGCATTCACTCATCATGACCATTTTGCTGGCGCAGCTCAAATTGCCATTTGGGCTGGTGCGAGGTATTGCAGCATGGAAAGAAGTATTGTTGGGCCTGACCTTTGGCATTGCCATGTTAGCGTTGGTTTGGCGGTATCTGCATTACCAGCCTTTGCGTCTTATTTGGGTTGATTGGGTGGCGTTGGCGTGGGTGGCGTTGGTCATCGTCTACTTCGGCTTGCAAGATGACGTGCTAAATGCGCGGCCCAATTTGATCGGCAAAGTCTATGGCGCACGCGACTGGCTGCTTTATACCATGCCTTATTTTATCGGGCGCTTATTGCCATTTAGCCAAAAACAAATCAAGCGCATCTTACAAAGCATCTTTGGGGTCGGGTTGTTTACTTGTATCGTCGCCATCCTCGAATATTTTTTTGTGCCGATTGAATGGCACGTACGCTTAGGAGTTCCCATTTACTTCCGCGATTTTTTGAACACCTATGTATTGGAATGGCTGTATAACCTACCCTCAAACTATTGGATCGAAGCCACGCCGACTACAGTGCTACGACGGGCCGTGTCAGTTTATTTGAGCGGGCAAGGCTTTGCGTTGCCATTTTTAGTGGTCATTCCAGTGACGGTGCATTTATTTTGCTGCAAACCCACCCTAGCACGTAGCGCCGCCGCTGTGATTGTATTTGCGGGGCTGGCGCTCAACCTGACGCGCATGACCATCATCGCGGGGTTTCTCGAAGCATTGTTGGTCATTCTCATTCACCGTAAATGGAAACTGATGCTCGCCGTCATCATCGGCGCAAGCATTGGGTTAGGGATGGGCATGGCGGTCAGCCCCAAAATTCGCTCATTCGTCACCCGCAGCATCAGCGGCCAAGAAACCTCTATCGGCACGCGTGGGACGCAATGGGTGGAAGGAATGGGCGACTTGGCCCAGTATCCTCTAGGGCATGGGCTGGGGTTTTCGGGCCAAGTTGGTTATCGCACCAGCAAAGTGGTAGTCGATGGGCAAGGCCAAGAGGCGGGGTATCTCAAACTCACCGGCGACCTCGGTTTGCCCGGCTTGGTGTTGTTTATCGCATGGTTTATCGGCATCCTTAGCACCGCTTTTGCCGTCATCCGCCGCCCCAAAATCAGCGACCAAGACCTCGACAATCCCCGCGATCTGGCGATTGTGGTCTTTACCATCGCCCTCGGCTTCTTACTCAACAATGTCGCCGCGCCGCCTGATCAATCCCCCTTCGTCATTTATTTGTTCCCATGGTTGGCGGGGTGTTTAATGGCGTGGCAACATCAATTTAAAGTTTAATCACACAATATAAACCGCGACTCTTTTGAGAATCGTAGTTACATCCCAATCGGGCGAGTAAAACAAGTTTTCGTCGAAATCACTATACAACCTTTGGTAGCGTGGGCTTTGCCCACGCTACCAAAGGTTGTATAGTGATTTCGACATTACATCTTTTTGGGAAGGACGCAGACCTATGTGTTTCAAAATGGATAAGGTTTAACAACCATCTACTGAGTCAACACTTCGAAGCCGATTAAACGCGCTCGAATAAATTTGCTTTCCTTCCCGAAAAGTTGCACAAACACGTGGACGGGTATGATTGGCGAGTAAAACTAAATCTGCTTGCATCCCCACCGCCAACGTGCCGCGATCTGCCAAACCCAAGGCACGGGCGGGGTTAGCCGTAATGAGTGCAATGGCCTGCGGCAACGACAGTAGCCCCCGATCAGCAATCAAAAATGCGGCTTGCAACAATGCCCCCGGATGATAATCGCTGGCGAGCATATCCACTAATCCAGCCGCAATTGCATCTTGTGCGCTAAGATTGCCACTGGTGCTAACGCCACGTAAGGCATTGGGGGCGCCCATTGCAATGGCTAAGCCTTTATCTTTGGCCGCCTGTGCCGCCTCTAACGTCACCGGAAATTCGCTGATGCCACATCCCATGTCGTGCATCAAATTAACTTTGCTAGGGGTATCGTCATCGTGCGATGCGATAGGAAGCTGATGTAATTGGGCAATATTGGTAACCGCACGAATCGTCTCCCAAGCGATCGGTCGCGCTTGGGCCTCTTTAACCAAATCGCGCGTAACATGGGTGGCGTAATCGCTGCTAATGTTGCGCCATTGCGACATCGATACAAGGTATTTTTCAATATCACGATATTGCCCTTGCCCGGGGGTATGGTCATTAAGCGAGATCATATCAACCAGCCCATCTTCAATTAACTCGGTTAAGATGGGCGGGCTATTGTCGTTAGTCACCTCAAAACGAGCATGAACCCGTAGATCAACCAATAAATGCTGGCGATTGGCATAAATCGCATTACATATTTCGCTCGCCGTATCTGAGCGCCGTAACGAAGCTTTTAAGATCGATATTTCACTAAAAGAAACCGCCGCATAGGCCGTTGTAACCCCAGCGCTAATCAAGCGCTTGTCTAATTCGTGCAATGCCAAATCATAAGGCAAACGTGCATTTGGGCGCGGTTCAATCTCGCGTTCAAGCATATCGCCATGCATATCAATAATGCCCGGTATCGCCACTAACCCCTGTGCGTCTATGTCAGAGTGGGATGAAGTTCCTTCAATAATTTCAGCGATCAGGCCATTTTCAATCTGAATTGAACCAATCGGTATGATGCGATCAGGCAAAATAATTTTTAGGTTAGAAATCCGCATATCAAATCATCATGTTTTGCTAAAATCACGATACCCCAATCTAAAGAGCTGGGACATCGTGATTTCGGCACTCTGTTTTTACCGCTGTTTATTAACAAAATACAGGGTTTATTTAATGGCAAAACACGCTTATCGGTCTTCGTCCATTTCAATATGCCCATCAGGGCCAGCCAAAATTTGTATTTCACGGTCAATCAAATGTGCCACATCTTCAGGGTGATGAAAAACGCCAATCATGGCAACGCCTTGTGCTTTTAGCTGGGCAAGCCGGTCTACCAACGCCTTACGCGCCAGTGCATCGAGCGAAGCGGTTGGCTCGTCTAATAACAATAAACGACGTGGCACCGCCAAGGCGCGGGCCAAATTTACCTTTTGTTGCTCACCGCCACTAAATGTAGAGGGGTAAGCATGCCAAAGTTCTGCCTTCAGGCCAAAATCACGCAGCCAAGTGCGGGCCAGTTCAAGCGCGTCTTCATAAGCCATCGTATGTAACAATGGCTCGGCCACCCATTCGAGCGCACTCACACGGGGTCTGGCGTGCAAAAATTGGGTCACATGGCCTATTTCTTCACTGCGCAACCGCACCATATCAATATCGGCAGCATGGGCCAAATCAATTAACCCATAGCAAGAACGATAAATGGCCTTACCTTCGGTCGGCCAATAGGTACGATAAAGACAACGCAGCAAGGTGCTTTTACCGGCACCATTGGCCCCGCTAACTAACACAAACTCACCTTTGTGCAACGTAAAATTTAGGTTTTGAAATGCCTCGACTTGTCGCCCAATATGATGAATAGTGAATGTTTTGCTAAAATTTCGAACTTGTAAGATGATCATAGCTAAAGTTTGGCATGAACCAGTTGTTGGGTATAGGCATCTTGAGGGTCTTCGAGCACTTGATCGGTAAGACCACACTCAACCACACGACCATTGCGCATCACCATCACACGATCTGCCAACATTTTGATGACCCCCAAATCATGCGACACGATTACCATTGACACACCACTTTCACGTTGCAAACGCTTTAATGTATCGAGTACCAATGCTTGCACCGACACATCTAGGCCAGTCGTTGGCTCATCTAACAACAATAATTTGGGTTTTAGCGCAATTGCTTTCGCTAGTTGCACCCGTTGTTGCATACCACCCGATAATCGACTGGGCAAATCATCCATCCGTGCCAATGGAAATTCTGAGACTTGCAACGACTTACGCGCCGCCAAACGCAACTCGGCATAATTTCGATTGCCCGCCACGATCAAACGCTCAGCAACATTACCACTGCTGGTGTTTTTCATGCGCAGACCCAAATGGGGGTGCTGATACACCATGCCAATGTTAAACACCCGCACCAACCGTTTGGCTGCTCGATCAAGCTCAAACAAATTAAGGGATTGATCATTTGAAACATCAAAATAAAACTTGCCCGCATCCGGTTGATCTTCGAGGTGAAGCAGCCGTAACACTGTCGATTTGCCCGATCCCGATTCACCCACAATGCCTAAAACTTCACCGGGATAGACCAGCACATCCACATTACTAACCGCATGAATCACCCCATATTTTTTTACCAAGCCAGTCGCTTGTAACAATGGCTTGGTTGTCACAATTTGGGCTGGCAATAAATGACGATGATGTAAGTCAAGGGACTGAAAAGGATGCGTATTTACACCATTAAGCAGGGCAACATTTTTAGTCATGCAACACTCCTTCCTTGTAAAATTTGGCATTGTCGTCAAAAAAGGTATTGCCGACGGGTTGTTTTAATATTCGTTTGTTTACATAACCGCTATCCGATATTTCATAAATTGCGTTGCCACCCGCTAAGGGTATTTCATTCATAAATTTGTTATGCTCGCCTGTGCGAAAACACAGCCAATTGCGTTGATTTTCAACTCGAAATGGCACATCATCAAATTCAAGCGGGCGCACGTCGGTATAAGGTGGCACTGCATACAAACGCTTTTCGCGCCCAGCCGATAACACCGTAAGAAATGGGGCTTGGTGTAATTTCGGCACATCCCACCTTGGAATGGGGCTAGGACTCATGACATAACGCCCATGCACAGTGACAGGATAACTTGCCCCTAAAGTCACGCGCTTATAACGCACCAATTGCTCATATAAGGTCAGCCACATCAAGCCATAATCCGCATCGCCATGCATCTCGCGGGCTTTGCTAATATTGCTTTCTATGGCGCGTAAGGGTTCTGGGTCTGGCACTTGCAAAATTAATGTTTGCTGTTCATGCAACACTTCTTCAGGGATGCGATGCCGACTTTGAATGAGGGTAGCCAAAGTGGTATCGGTTGTGGTTTGTGCGCCAGACATACGCACAATAAAACGACGTAAATTGGCAGCATTCACACTATCATCCGCGCCCTGATCAATCACTTTTACTACGTCACTTGGCCCCACCAAACTCAGCGTTACTTGTAAACCGCCAGTGCCCCAACCGCGTGCAATCGGTAATTCTCGGCTTGCATATGGCACTTGATAACCCGGTATGGCAATCGCCTTTAACATCCGCCGCCGCAATTCACGTTTTGCAAATTCATCTAAAAATGCGTAAGAATAACCACTTGTTTCAGGAACAAGTATATCAAGTGTTTGCATAATTTATGGGTGCGCCGAAAGCGCAATATCGGGCACAACATCATCAATGGCGCTTAGGTCTGATACTGCAAGCTCACTTTCGGCATACGTGCCGGGCAAGCCCGCCTTCAGTTCGCTGACATCGCCATAATAACTGGCCGCCGCCGAATTTGACACCTCGACACCGCGCATCGCGTCGAGACTGCTGCCAAATGTGACATAGTGTGGCAATTTGTAATGAATACAAAACCCCGACGATTCAACTGGGTCGGTGTGATACAGCACATATTCTTCGGTATGAGATGGATGCGGCTCAGGCAAATCCATTGCCATATCTAACATTGCCCCCGCGATGGTTTTTACCTCGTTCCAGCCCAAGGTAGCGCAAAAACCAAGCGCCAATTGTGGCTTTTGGGCGCTGCCTTTAAATGTAGTTACCACTTCGGCATAACTCACCCGAATACGCCCAAGGCTAAATGGCTCGCCGGTCATCGGGTGTGTCATCATCACATCCACGTAGCCCAAACGCAGCTCATTAATGGTAGGATGAACAGCACCATAGCCACGCATATTGGCATACCCAAGCGCCAACACCCCGCCCGTCTCGGCACGAGACAAGGATTGCAGCCGCGCCGCCCGTGAAGTCGGAAATAATAATGGTTCACGAGTGACATCGGGAATATCACGCGCCGCTTGCTTGTCATCTGCATTCACCTTTGGCAATAGCCCAGCAGCACGTTGCCATTCAGATACTCGCGCTAATGTTGTGACAGGCGCAAATTCAGCTTGTGAAGTCGTTGGCTGTATTGGATCAGGCGCATCAATTTTAGGGGCAGGTGACTTGTTATCAATGACCGCTAAATCCAAAATACGATGGCTATAGTCTAAGGTTGGTCCCAAAATTTGCCCGCCGGGAATGTCTTTAAACGCAGCCGAAATACGCCGAATGGTATTCATTTCATCCCAAGAAATAGGTAGGGCATAAGCCAATCGGGGCTGGGTGCTGCGATAAGCACGCAACATAAGCACAGCTTCATAAATATCGCCACCGGTTTGGGCCAGTGCCAATGCTGCCAAGTCTGGGGCATATAGCGAACCTTCGCCCATCACGCGATCAACGAGATAGGGCATATTTCTTTCAATCAAACGAACCGTGTTTAAATCGTATTCAGTATTCAGTTGATGATAAAGCGTTTCGGCATTTTGAATCGCTTCTTCGCCACCACGTGCGGCTACATACATAAACTAACTCCTATTTTTCTGATTCATAGACAGGGGCCTTGCCGGTCATAAATAAATCAACCAAAAAGCGATCAACCAAGGTGGCATCATCTTGAAGAATAAAAATTGACCATAGAATAAGCAAAATAACATTCACGGTATCTTCAAAAATGTGAGTAAGAAAATGTGATTTCATGATAAAAACAGGCGAATTAGGGCGAATCGGGCTTTGCTAAAGCCGGAAAAATAACGGTTGCGGCAAGCGCAAGATTAATGAACCCCATTACAAAATCTTGGTCACGTATGATTAACACAAGGCTAAACACGATCATAATTGCACCAACAAAATTTAATAATGCCCGAGAAAAAATTTTTTGTTTCATATCTTTACCTCAGTTGTGCGCGGCAACCCCATTACAAAACCATCGCTGACAAAAAATGTATCGAAACCCAGCGGATAACGAATTAATTTTTCGCGC
The DNA here is from genome assembly GCA_018969115.1 of Chloroflexota bacterium. Taxonomy (GTDB): domain Bacteria; phylum Chloroflexota; class Anaerolineae; order J036; family Brachytrichaceae; genus AQU-03. The sequence goes on from JAGWYZ010000084.1 coordinate 11,541, forward strand.
AGCGCCCAAAATTCACTCAAGACATTGTTTAACATCACAAACTGCGGCTTTGCAATGCCCGGCCCACTAAATCTGATGTGGCGGCTAGGCCAATCAAAATCGGCCCCTACGATGACACTCGCCCCACGATCTGGATAAGCCAAATCACCGACATTAAGCCAAGCAAGTGTGGATAAATTTGATAAATCAAGCGAAGGCAAAAAAATATATTCGGCATCTGCAATCGGTTTATGTTGGGCACCAGTTGCACCTAAGTGTTTTGCCAAAGCATCATCAACGCAATAAAAACTCGTTTCAAGGTCAAGCAAGGCCGAGCCAATCCAAGACATGCACGTCCGTATACTCATATCGCCATAACCAATGCGTAACCCTTGGCTCAAAGGCCAAATACGCCCCGGAAAACTAAGCGCACGACGTAATACTTCAAAGGTTTCATGCGTTTCGGCTTCAAGTTTGCTGCGGGTCGGAATAATAAATGGGGACAACATCTTAAAAAGTTTCCATTGAGACACGGGTTGATTCAACATCGCGGGCTAGTTTCGCGTCAAATTGTGCAAGTTGCTGACGTTGCTCTTCAATAAATGTTTGAATCGGTTCAATTGAAACCTCGGCCCGCAAGGCCGCATCTAAAATTGCAATGGCAGTCGCGTGCTGTAGATCACGACCCAAACATGCCCCATACCCCTCAACTTTAGAAATCCGCAAGCAGACAGTCGCTTCAGCCATCAGAATTTCACCTAAATGAAACTTTACTTCTTTGGCGCTATCTTTCGCGGGCAGCATCACAATACCAGTCTGGCTTTTCAGCATATCCACTGGGCCAATAAATGGCAATATGTCGTTAACAAATGCTTTAACATCGGGTGCTGGGGCACGGGCAAGTATGCTGAGGTGATGGGGGGTCATAAATTCCTCGGGCTTTTAGCAGGCAATAAATGGTGGCTGGCGCAATCATTCATCCAGCAAGCTTCATGCTAAATGAATGATTACGCCAGCCACCGCATAAAAAATTTATTTCATCTTCTTCAAATCCAAGTTAAGAAACTTAGCCGCATCACGCAAAATGTCATAAAAATTGTCGAGGTTAGCCAAGTTGAAGTCTTTGCTTGGGTCAACAAAATATGAACCTTGCAAGCCGACAAATTCCGCATCATTAACGGTCGAGAGCAGGCTTTCCTTAATGGTTTGTTTTAGGTTATTAGGCAAATTACGGCGCACGGCAAATGGCGTTTCAGGAATCGGCACACTGTAAAAAATCGGCACAATTTGGCCGTCTTTACAGGTATCATAATGTTTAGTTACTTCTTCTTGAGTGCGGGGTTTGCCGACGATGCCGTCAGGAAATGCACAAAATTCGATTTGGTTGTTCTTTTGCAAATCATAAAGATTTTGCTCAAAGGTGGCCGCAGCAGGTACTTTGCCATTCCATACGGCTTGAACGGCGCTTGGATGGGTACCCGCAAAAATAACCTTCATATCTTTGTCAGGGTCAATACCGGCTTTTAACAAACTGGTCTTCGGCATCAAATGCCCACTCGTGCTAGCAGGATCAACAAATGCAAAATCCTTGCCTTTAAGATCACTCACATTCTTAATTCCTGATCCTTTTTTAGTGACCAGCACGCTATAGTAAAACGGCTTAAGGGTTGGGTCAACCTTGGCTTTTTCGCCCTTGGCAACCTTGGGAGTAAGGTTCACAGCCATTGCCTCAGCATCGGCTTCTTGCACCGCCAAAACATAAGAAAATGGGCCAACAATCATGGCGTCGGCTTTCTTATTGCGCATGGCTTCGATCACAGCGCTATAGCTCGTGCCCGTAATCAGTTTAACCGGAATACCAGTCGCCTTTTCAAGCCGTGTACGAAGGTAGTCATTGTCTTTCAATACCTTTTCGGCATCATCACCGGCAAACATGCCGACAATAAGTTCTTTTGGCCAATCGGCCTTGGCATCAATCGCTGCCGGTTTAGCGGCTGGCGCTTGTACCGGCGCAGGGGCACAAGCCGCCACCACACTGGCAACCGTTGCTGCCAATACTATTGTCTTTAAGTTCTTCTTCATTTTATTTCCTCTCTTTAATTTTTTGTCTTTATTTTTTAGTTTTACACAATCTTCTTGCGAATATATGCACTTAAACGATCAATTAACAACACAGTGCTGATAATTAAGACCAATGCTCCCATCAGGTTTTGATATTGAAAAAGGGCAAAATATTTTTGAATATGAAAGCCAACACCGCCCCCGCCGACATAGCCTAAAACAGTGGCCGCACGAATATTGCCCTCAAAAATAAGCAAGGCATAGGAGGTGATGTGCGGCATGGCCTGCGGCAATACCGCAAAACGAAACACTGATAACGCCCCCGCCCCAGTTGCACGTACCGCCATCACCTGTTGAGGGTCAATCGATTCGATCGAATCGCCATAAACCCGCCCAAGGCTACCAATCGAATGGGTCATAAGCGCCAATACCCCAGCAAACGGCCCTAACCCAACCGCAGCCACAAACACCAATGCCAAAAATAACTCTGGCACTGAGCGCACCGTGTTCATTACAAAGCGCACCGCAAAATAAATACTGGTGCTGGGGGTCACATTTCGCGCTGCCAATATGCCAAGCGGAATCGCTAAAATGATGGCAGCCGATGTGCCAACCAATGCAATAAACATGGTTTGGATAATCGACAAGAGCACGACTGGATATTCAATAACGCCAAAGGGCGAGCGCCATGTCGTCAACTCAAATGCAGGTGGAAAACAGCGCACAATAAAATTGACAATGTTTGGAATCCCTTCAATCAATTCTTGTGGGCTGGCCTCGGTATTTTGCAGCCCGATGCCATACATGCCAGCAATGACCAACACTAAAATAATCATTCGCAAACTGATCGGGCGAAACGGTTTAAGATACATTTCGCGGTCAGTTTGGGTTTGGGCGGGTTTATGAATGGGGTTAACAGCGGTTTGAATTGACATGTTTTTATAAATGCGCAATGAATCGGCAAAATTTGTGTTTTGATCTAAATATGCACCCGGTCAAAGTTATAGATACGATCATGGGCGGCTTGATTAAATTGAGTGGGTGGGCCATCAAACACAATCACCCCTTGAGCCAAGCCAATCAAACGATCAACATATTGCAAAGCCAGATCAATTTGGTGGATATTGATGATGGTCAGCACCTTATCTTCACGAGCCACAGCAGCCAAATCGCCAATAATTTGCGCCGAAAGTGTGGGGTCTAATGAGGCAACAGGTTCATCGGCCAAAATTATTTTTGGCTCTTGGCTAATGGCGCGTGCAATGCTGACACGTTGCTTTTCACCGCCCGAGATCCGGTCGGCGCGATAGTTGGCGCGGTGCAACATATTCACCCGTTCAAGGCTACGCACCGCAATTTGGCGATGACCGCGATCAAAATAGCCGAGCACATTGTTTCGCTCGGCATTGTGGCCTAAACGCCCGGTCAACACGTTCGTCAACACCGACAAACGCTCAACCAAGTTATATTCTTGCCAAACAAACCCTACTTTGCGGCGCAACTGACGCACGCCTTCATTTGTCAATTGTGCAACATCGTCGCTATCAACTCGCACTTTGCCACTGGTAATGGTTTCAAGGCCATTTATACAACGTAACAGGGTTGATTTACCCGCCCCCGATCGCCCAATAATGGCGATGATTTCGCCCGCATCAGCTTTAAAACTAATGCTTTTTAACGCTTCATGCCCATTCGCATAAACCAAGCGTAAATTTTCAATTTCGAGTAAGCTCACAATCCCATCCTTTTCGTTTTAAGCGTTTGCTGATTGAGTCAGACTTTTGATAGATAGTAACGAGCAAACGTTAAATCTATAAAAAGGATGTATTAAATAGTTTTAACGTATCTTCTCAATAAAGCGAGGCAAAATATCAATTTAACCTATTGTTAGCTTGCACTTAAATTAACTTTGACACAAAGTCGTTACGATTTTGCCAACATGCAATCGACATGGACCCCTCCCATTTCACGGCTGGTTATTCCCTCAATCTCGCGGCAAGCTTTTTATTTCGCTGCGCTGAATCAGGTTTATAAACAGGCAAAAATAAGTGCGCCCTTTAATATCAATTGCGACAAAATGATTATTTTGTCCGATCAACATCGCGGCGGGCGTAATAACGCAGATGAATTTTTGCGTAGTGAATCAACTTACCTCACCGCCTTAAAACACTACCTCGAACATGGCTATACATTAATGGTTTTAGGCGATGCTGAAGAACTGTGGAAAACAAACATCCCTACCACCTTAAGTGCCCATCAAGCCTCGCTGGCGCTAGAGCGTGAATTTCATTTAGATGACCGCTATGTGCGTTTTTGGGGCAATCATGATTGGTTGTGGCAATTTCCAGCCCATGTTCAGCGTTGGCTACAACCCATTTTTGTTAAGCCGCTCAACATCATCGAAGCACTTAGGCTTAAACTGGTTGATGGCGCTCATGATTTAGGCGAAATCTTAATCACACACGGGCATCAAGGCACATTCGATAGCGATTATTGTGCTGCCATTTCACGACAATTTGTGCGGCATATCTGGCAACGCATCCAACACATCACCAAATGGAGCGCCACCGGCAACATGAACTTATGTATGCCCATCTTACGCGCCGAGCGTCTGGCGCTGCAATGGACTGCCCAACACCCCCAAACCATGCTATTAACGGCCCACACCCACCGCCCTATGATTCGTGATACTTATCTCAATTCGGGCTGTTGTTGTTATGCCGATGGTACAATCTCGGGGATTGAATTGGCCGAAGGTGAGATGCGACAAATTGCTTGGGTAAACAACCCAACATCTGGCTTGCAAACACGACATGTTTATTTTAGCAAAAACATAATTTAAGCTTAACATTTGTTTTACTGAGCCTTAACATATCATCGTTATAACGCTAATCAGTGGATATTACTGTTGTTTTACCAACCCGCAATGAATCAAAAAACATTGAGCGCTTTCTAAAATCGATCCCTGCCACCATTCCTTTAATCGTGGTTGATTCAAGCAATGATGAAACAACCGCCTTAGTTTACGAGCATCACCCGCATCACACCACCATTGTGCAACAACAACTCACTGTTACACAAGCCCGCCAATTAGGGGCACAGCTTGTTCACACAAAATGGATGCTATTTACGGATGCCGATATCACATTTGCGCCCGATTATTTTGATACGCTCATACACCATATTCAAAAACACCCTGAATGTCAAATGTTTATTGGGCCAAAGTTAACCCAACACGCTTATCGTGCCTATTATTCTTCATTTTTCTATGCCCAACGGTTCTTCACCCAGCATGGCATTCCGGCAGCATCAGGTTCAAACTTAGTCGTTAGCACACGCGCTTTTAATACTGTTGGGGGGTTCGATGATCGTTTAACTTGTAATGAAGATTCTGAATTTGCATGGCGAGTGGCACGTGCTGGTTTTAATTTTCGTTTTGTCGAT
>JAGWYZ010000085.1 GCA_018969115.1 Chloroflexota bacterium
GGCAAATCAAGAATCGGTAGAAAATTTGAGATATAACCTAAGTGAACAAGGTTACAACTTGGATAAAATACCCTATGTAATACAATATAATAAACGCGATTTACCCGAAATCGCCAGCGTAGAAGAATTGCGATCTTTGTTAAACCCAACCAATGTTCCAGATTTTGAAGGGATTGCACGAACCGGTGTTGGCGTATTTGACACCTTGAAAGCAATTTCTAAACTGATGTTAACCGCGTTAAAAAAGGGTGGCCCCTAATATTTTAGAGGTTCAGCCAAATTACTAAAGCAACCGATAAAGACTAACAAATATTAAGGAGATTTATAAATATGGATAGGAATATGGCAATTTTAATCGTTGATGATTACAAAACAATGCTTCGGATCATACGCAATCTGCTTAAGCAGATTGGATTTGATAATGTTGATGAAGCAACAGATGGGTCAACGGCCTTACAACAGCTGCGCGAGAAAAATTATGGCTTGGTGATTTCAGATTGGAATATGGAGCCAATGACAGGGCTTCAATTGCTTAAAGAGATTCGATCTGACCCCAAGTTAAAGCACATCCCTTTTATCATGGTTACAAGTGAAAGCAGGACAAAAAATGTGATTGTCGCAAGAGATGCTGGTGTCAGCAATTACATCGTCAAACCCTTTAATGCTGACACATTGAAGCAAAAGTTACAGGCAATCTTTGGCAGCTTCTGATGAATCGATAACTCGTTTCGCCGATTTTATAATCACGCACAAGCAATGCTTGCGCGTGATTATAAAGTCGGCATCTTAGACCAACACATCTGCCAAAAACGCGCCCTTGGGCAACCATTGAGGCGACATCTGCGCATCTAACAGCGGTATTTTCTCAGCCGGAAATTGCATCAGGCTTTCATAACTCTTGAGGTAAATCACGATATAAAATTCTTGCGGGTCAACTCGGTTACGCCAAATCTCATGGCGAATAAAACACGGTTGACGGCGCAATTCAGCCGTCCAAATGGCTTCATTGCGCTGCACAAATGCCTCACCTTCGCCATCGGGTATCGCAAATTTGAGGAATTCGATGATCATATTTGGATATCGCACCGCAACCTCATCATCATGCAAAATGATGTCTAGCTCTAAACATCCAACAGCAGGCCAATTGCCCCCCATTTGCGCATCCAACTGTTTGATCTTTTCAAGTGGAAAAGATTTCCAATCTGCATAAGTCTCCCAGTCGATAGCGATATAAACATCGGTGGGATTTTTGAGGTCGCGCCATACCTCATGTTTTACAAACCCTGGGTGCTCGCGCAACCCTTTGGCCCATACGGCTTCGTTACGCGCTACAAACAAATCGCATTCTGCGATTGGAATAGAAAATTTGAGTAGTTCGATTACCATTTTTAAGTGGAAAGTATAAAGTGCTAAGTGACGGCTGAATTGTTAAACTCGCTGATTTTATAACAAGCAATACCATCGGTATGATCGGCCCGCACAAATTTAACCTCATTTGGGCCAAAGTGCTCGGCAAATTTGCGCTCATTGGCCTCAAGCCATTGTGGGCTAATCGACATCCAATCGGCATAATTACGCCAATAAATGACACAATGCACCTCACCCGGCACATTTTGGTTTACCCATACTTCTTTGCGTAGCAACCCCGGGCACAATTGGGCTTCGGCCAATGTCCACAATTCGTGATCAAGTGCCAGCCATTCTTCAAAACGCTCAGGCTTAACCTGAAATACTAAATGCTCAATGGCCTGTGGCTGCTCAAATTTAATATAACTCATCGCTGCTGAAATAGTTAGTATAGAGCATTACGAGTATTCGCACACCAGCCGCCCCACCAGCCCGTATAATTCGCGCTCATCATGTCAAACTATTCTGCGCTTGATCGCGCCTGCGCAAACGCCATCCGCACCCTCACCCTCGATGCCATTCAAAAAGCCGAATCAGGCCACCCGGGTATGCCGATGGGCATGGCCGATGTGGCCTTAGTGCTTTACAAGTCATTTATGCGATTCAACCCCCGTGAGCCGTGGTGGTTTAACCGCGACCGATTCATCGTATCAGCCGGGCATGGCTCAATGCTGCCCTACTCGCTGCTTTACCTCACTGGCAGCCCCACACTGGGGATCGATGACCTCAAACAATTTCGCCAATTGGGCAGTAAAACGCCCGGACACCCCGAAAATCACGTCACCCCCGGCATCGAAGTAACCACCGGCCCACTCGGGGCCGGCACAGCCAACTCGGTAGGGATGGCGATGGCCGAAGCATGGATGGCGACAAAATACAACCGAGACGGCTTAAACGTGGTCGATCACTATACCTATGCCATTGTCAGTGATGGTGATTTACAAGAAGGGGTCAGCCACGAGGTGGCCTCGTTGGCTGGGCATTTGGGTTTGGGCAAATTGGTGTGGTTTTACGATGATAACAACATCAGCATCGACGGCCCAACATCGCTGAGCTATAGCGACAATGTGCCGCAACGCTTTGCAGCCTATGGCTGGCACACTCAAGTGATCGATGGGCATGATATGGATGCCATTGATGCCGCCATTCGCAATGCCCACGCCGCCACCGACCAACCGAGCATTATTTGCTGCAAAACCATCATCGGCAAAGGCATGCCAAACCGCCAAGGTACCCAAAAAGCCCACAGCGATGCACCTGGCGAAGCCGAAGTACGCCTCGCCAAAATCGTGTTAGGGGCCGACCCCGATCAACATTTTTATGTGCCAGACGAGATATTGGCCGCATGGCGCAGCATCGGCAGCAACGCCGCCAAGGCCGACAAAGATTGGGAGTTGATGGTAGCGGCATATCGCGCCGCTCACCCCGAATTGGCCGAAGAATTTCGCAGCACGCGCAAGGGCATTTTGCCAGCAGGTTGGGAGGCTGCATTGCCAACCTTTAACCCCGCCGATAAAGCCATCGCCACCCGTGCTGCCAGTGGCAGTGTGATCAATGCCATTATCGGCAAGGTGCCAGCCCTCATTGGCGGCTCGGCTGACCTCACCCCCTCGAACAATACCCAACCCAAAGATGCGGCTTCGTTCAAAAAAGGTGATTTTAACGGGCGTTATATCCGTTTTGGCATTCGTGAACATGGCATGGGCGGCATTATGAATGGTATGGCACTGCATGGCGGGGTCATCCCTTACGGTGGCACCTTCTTCACCTTTAGCGATTACATGCGCCCCACCCTGCGCTTGGCCGCCATTAGCGGGGCGCACAGCATTTTTGTCTTCACCCACGACAGCATTGGCGTGGGCGAAGACGGCCCTACCCATCAACCAGTCGAGCAGTTAGCCAGCCTACGCGCCATCCCGCATTTGCTCACCATTCGCCCTGCCGATGCCAATGAAACCGCAGTAGCGTGGCAAGTGGCGATCACGCATCAGGGGCCGGTCGCGCTGTTATTAACCCGTCAAGCTTTGCCCATTTTGCCACGCAGCAATGGCCTATTACGCGGGGCCTATGTGATGCAAGAAGCCGAAGCCGCTCAAATACAACTCATCGCCAGCGGCTCAGAGGTCAGTTTGGCGCTCGAGTCGGCCAAGGCTTTAGCAACGAATGGCATCCGCGCTCGCGTGGTATCGATGCCAAGTTGGAGCTTGTTCGATCAACAAGAGGCCGATTATCGCGCCAGCGTCATCAAACCCGATCTGCCATCGGTGGTCATTGAAGCCGGTGTCGCGCAAGGTTGGCACAAATATGTTGGGCTAAATGCCCGCTTTGTCACTGTCGAAACCTTTGGTGCCAGCGCCCCCTATAGAGATGTGTTCAAACATTACGGCCTCACAGTCGAGCATGTATGCGCACAGGCGATGTCGTTGTTTTAGGGCATCGCCCGTCTTTTCTCAAGAAACAAGTACAATTAAAACAACATAATGCCAAAATCACTATTGCTACAACTTACGCACAACTTAATTTTTTCACCACGAAGAACACAAATGTCTCAAAAATTAAGCCGACTTCATATCTTTTCTTCGTGGTCTTTGTGTTCTTCGCGGTGAAATTTCTTGACTTTCTTAAGTCCTAATTTCATTGAGATAATGATTTTGGTAAAAAATTAGTAGCTGAAGCTGCACCTTTGCGGTGCAACTTCAGCTACCCACCCACAAACCCATGCCACAACACTACCGTCATTTAGGTGAATTTAGCGATTGGGTAGCAGCAGCCCAGCAACAACAAGCCCTGTGGCCGATGGCATTACCCGGCCCTAACACCCAAGCCCGTGTGCGTGAAGTTTTAGGCTTTTGCAATGATGATGATGCCCCGCAAGATGTGTGCATCGAACGACAATGGCAAACTGATAACGCTGACGGCCTGATTGGCGAAGAAATTTCGTGGTCGGTTGGCTTTGGCCCGCGCACAAAGGCATGGCTATTTAAACCTGCCCATGCCAATAGCCCATTGCCTGGTATCTTGGCGCTGCATGATCACGGTGGCTTCAAATTTTATGGCAAAGAGAAAATAAGCACTGGGCCAGATGCCATCTCGCCCGTATTAAAACGCTATCACGAGCGCTATTATGGCGGGCGGGCTTATGTTAACGCCTTGGCACAAGAAGGGTTTGCCGTGCTGGTGCATGATGCCTTGATGTGGGGCAGCCGCAAATTTGCCTTCGCCAGCATCCCCAAATATATACGCGATCAATCCGAAGCTGCCAAATCATCATGGCAACCGACCGACGATACGCCCTACGAAATTGCCGAATATAACGCCGCCGCCACGCATCACGAGCATTTGGTTGCCAAATATGCCAATGTATTGGGCAGCAATTTGGCGGGCATGGTGTGCCACGAAGACCGTATCGCGCTCAATTATCTGCGATCACGCACCGACATTGATAGCACACGAGTGGGCTGTATTGGGCTATCAGGCGGCGGCAACCGCGCCGCCATGCTCAATGCCACCCACAATGGCATCGCTGCTGCCGTCATCGTTGGCCTTATGAGCACTTATGCCGCTTTGCTCGATCACAATATGAGTCACACATGGATGTTATTCCCCAACGACTGGTCACGCTATGGCGATTGGCCCGACCTCGCGGCCTGCCGTGCACCATCACCGCTGTTAGTGCAATACGATGAAGAAGATGATCTTTTTACACCGCAAGGCATGCGTGACGCGCATATACGACTGCGCAATTTATTTGCTAGCACTGGCCAGCCCGATGCTTACAACGGTCAGTTTTACCCCGGTCCACATAAATTTGATCTCATTATGCAACGTGCGGCATTTGATTGGCTAAAACAAAAACTGTCGAACCATAAATCGCATTTTTTGCGCTAAAATCCAGCCCCGTGTTTAGCTACCCCATTCAAATACGTTTCCGTGACATGGATGCCTTTAACCATGTCAATAATGCCGTTTATCACAGCTATCTCGAAGAGGGGCGTATCCAATTTATGCGCGATCTTGGCATTCAACGCCAACCCGGCAGCGGACTTGGCTGGATCTTGGTGCACACCGAAATTGATTTTCGTAGTCAAGCCCGTTATGGCGACGAGCTGATCATCGCAGTTTGCCTTGGGCGCGTGGGTAATCGCTCATTCGAACTACATCATCGTATTTTACGCCTCGCCGATCAAGCACTTATTGTCGAGGCAAAATCGGTGCAAGCCTGTATGGATTATGATTCCAATAAATCCGTCTCGATACCCGATTCTTGGCGAGCCAAAATGCAAAATGGTTAAGTGTTGAAGGTTGAGCGTTTTTTCCTCAACGCTCAACCCTCAACGCTCAACGCTCAACTACTATTCATGTCAAACCAACAACTTGAACAACAAATGACCTCGGGCGTTTATCTAAAGCGCGATTTGATGCTGGTGCAAGGGAAAGATGCATTAGTATGGGACAACAACGGCAACGAATTTATTGATTGCGTCGGCGGCCAAGGCGTTAGTACCCTCGGCCATAGCAATGAAGTCGTGGCACGCGCCATTGCCGATCAAGCCGCCACGCTCATCACCTGTACCGAAATTTTTTACAATGATAAACGCGCACAGTTGTTAAAAACGTTATCAGAAATTGTGTCATCCCACTTTAAACGCTTTTATTTATGTAATTCTGGGGCCGAAGCCATCGAAGCCGCCCTCAAATTTGCCATTTTGAGCACAGGTCGACACAATGTCATCGCCACCGTACGTGGTTTTCATGGGCGCACAATGGGCGCACTTTCGGCCACATTTGAGCCAAAATACCGTGAGCCATTTCAGCCATTGCTGCCAGGATTTAGCCATGCACCTTTTAACAATATAGAAGCCCTCGACAAGGCTGTCAATGAGCAAACTGCCGCCGTCATTATCGAACCCATTCAAGGTGAGGGCGGAGTTAACCCCGCCAACAATGAATATTTGCTCGAAGCGCGACGTATCACCCAAGAACGTGGGGCAATGTTGATTGTGGACGAAGTGCAAACTGGCTTTTGTCGCACCGGCAAATGGTTTGGCATCGATCATTCAGGTGTGCAGCCCGATTTAATGGCAATGGGCAAAGCCATTGGCGGCGGCGTGCCGATGGGCGGGGTCGCCATTGCCGATACCGTTAAAAATATCACCCCAGCCACGCATGGCAGCACTTTTGGCGGCAGCCCACTGGCCTGTGCCGCCGCTATCGCCTCTATTCATGAGATGCAACGCCTAGAATTGGCACAACAAGCCCACGACAAAGGTGTCTATTTCCGTGAACATCTCGAAGAAATCAACGCGCCACTCATTCGTGAAGTGCGCGGGCAAGGTTTGTTAATTGGCGTTGAGCTAAAAACCAAAGTCGCGCCCTATCTAAAAGCATTGCAGGCCGAAGGGGTGCTGGCCTTGCCAGCCGGCCTCAATGTCTTGCGGTTCTTGCCACCTGCCGTCATCACCTATGCCCAAATCGACCGCGTGATTAAGGCCACCGCAAAGGTACTGGCTGGTTAAATGGTTGATTAGTTGAACGGTTGAATGGTTGATTAAATATTCAGCCACCATTCAACTAATCAACTAACCAACTAATCAACCAACAAACCATTCAACCCCTATGTCTTCAGAACTCAACCTCAAAATCACCCGACTCAACACGCTGATGGACAGCAAATCACTGGATGCGGTTGTGCTACAGCGCATTAGTAGCTTTGCGTGGGCGACCGGCGGCGCACATGGCTATGTTGGCATTGCCACCACCAATGGCCCAGTGCAACTGGTCATCAAACGCAATGGCGAGCACTATTTTGTCACCAATAATATCGAAGCACCTCGACTGATTGACGAAGACAAGATGTTAGAACATGGCTGGCAGCTGATACAAACCCATTGGCACGATGGTGGCCAAGGGACAGCCGACTTGGTGCATGGGTTGCGCGTCGGTAGTGATGGCACATGGGCTGGCGCAATTGATATCAGCGCAGATATCGGCCTGCTGCGTATGTCGCTCACGGCCCCCGAAGTAGCGCGTTTTCGTGAATTGGGTCAATTGTGTGCCAGCGCCATCCGTGATGCAGCCTTTGGCGTGCGCCCGGGCCAAAGCGAAATGCACATTGCAGGGTTATTAGCTTACGAATGTCAACGGCGCGGGGTGCAAGCCTTTGTCAACCTCATCGCTACCGATGAACGCATTTTTAAATATCGCCACCCCCTTCCCACTGATAAGAGTTTAGAGCGCTATGCCATGTTGGTACTCACTGGTCGCAAATGGGGTTTGTGTTGTTCGGTATCGCGGCTCATCCATTTTGGGCCAGTGCCAACCGATATACAACGCCGAATTGAGGCCGTAGCACACGTGGATGCAGCTCTAATTGGCAGTTCTGTCGCTGGTAACACATTGGCGCAAGCTTTGCAAAACGGCATCAATGCCTATGCGAAGTGTAGTTTTGCAGATGAGTGGCGTTATCATCATCAAGGTGGGTTAACTGGTTATGAAGCGCGTGAAATGCAAGCCAAATTAACCTCGACTTTGCCCCTTGCGGCAAACTATGTCGCAGCATGGAATCCATCGATCAGTGGGGCAAAGGCTGAAGATACGGTGTTGTTAAACGATACAACCCCACAAATCTTGACCCTCACCCCTGAATGGCCGGTGATACAGGCTGAATTTAATGGTCAAATTTGGGAAAGACCGGGGATTTTAGTGCAAAACTGATCGTTTCAAAGGCCAGTTGCACCATCTCGCCCTAAGCTACGATTAGGACGAGATAGTGAAATCAGCAAAAATTTCTTTAAGAGGGTGTTTCTTAAATCAATTTCCACTTTTTTGTCAGATTAGACCGCATGATTCTATCAAATCAGAGGGCATATTTAGACAAAATGAATGCCAAAATCACTATCTCAGGGTTGTTATGGGGTGGCAAAGCCACTCCATAACAACCCTGAGATAGTGATTTTGGCAAAAAATTATTTTAAGAAGCAGTGTCTAAAATCAATAGTCGCTATCCATCAGATTCTGGCAACTGAAAACCACAATCAAAAATTTCTTTATAGGTCGTAGCACCATGCCAAGATTGCGCCAACCAATGCACCAAAGCATCATAGTCATTTAAGGCAAAAGGCAATTTACCCCCGCGCCGTAAAAATGGAATAACTTGACGACTCCACATTGGAATACGATCAAGTTTATCGGCAAATTCTTGGGCAAGCACCAGCGCCGCCGCGGCTGGGTCGCACATGGCGATGGGTTTGCCACTCAGCACAAGATCACGATAACGCAAAATTTGGGCCGCCACCACGCGTTTATTTAAACGATCATAAACATGTTCAATACCCTCGGCAAAGCCTTTGGGCGGTGGCACTAAATCACGCAGCCACATTGGGTCAATGACACTGGCAAAACCAAGCAAGTTCAAGGTGTCACCACTACGGGTGCTGATTTCACGGATGTCTGACACCACCAATAAGCGCTGTGTCTCACCACGTTGGCTGCGCCCTACTACGCTCTCTTGCATCAATTCGCCCTGCCGCCCGTCAGCCAAATCACACACCAAGGCCCCACTGGTGACGCGCACGGCAATTTGGTCAATAAAACCCACCAAATGACAGCGGCGAACTGCCGTAGACAGTTGTTCATTTGATAGGGCGGTTTGGGCAGCATGTCCTCCATTCTCAGGGCGATTTAAAAGATGGGTTTGGGCAATGCTACGAATTTGCTCATAACTTTGCGCCACCTCACGAGCAGAATGTGGGTTGATGCCATGACGATAACAGGCCGCAGCCGCAAATTGTTGGCTGACAGCAAACTCAAACGCCCGCCGCAACGCAAAATAATCGGATGTAGCGGCATCGGCCCCACGTGTTTGTTTTTCGATAATGCTCTCGCGGGTGCGACGGGTTTGGGCATCATTTCGGTCAAGCCGCAGCAATAAATCGCGGCTGCTTAACATCGCGGCAAACAAGGCCACATCATCCACACAACCCCAACGGGCAGCCTCAACCAACATTCGGCCGTAACGCGGGTGTAATGGCAACCGCAATAACAAGCGCCCCAACGCCATGATCTGTTGGTGCTCCGCATCAGCAGCCCCAAGTGCAATCAACAATGCTTCAGCGGCCTGCAAACGTTGTAAATCGGGCGCATCTAAAAAGTCAAACCCAAGTGCGTTACGCACCCCCAACGACTTTAACAATAACAATACTTCAGACAAATCGGCGCGTTGTATTTCGGGGGTGTTGCGAATGGGGCGCTTGGCGTGTTCAGCTTCTGTCCATAAGCGATAACAGTCACCTGCCGCAATACGCCCAGCCCGCCCAGCCCGTTGGTCTGCCGAGGCTTGCGAGATCGGCTCTAAGCACAATGCGCTCACACCGCGGCCGGGGTCAAAGCACATCACCCGCGCCAAGCCAGAATCGACCACAAAATGAATATTAGGGAGCGTGACCGAAGTTTCGGCCACATTTGTTGCCACAATCACACGGCGTTGGGTAATGGGTGTAAATGCGCGGTCTTGCTCGTTGGGCGAAAGTTCGCCATGCAAGGGCAAAATAACCTCATCGGCCACACGGTTGCGGCGTAATTCTTCGATTGTACGGCTGATTTCATATGCGCCGGGCATAAATATCAACACATCGCCCACGTCGGTATCACGCAAAATAGTGCGCACACGGGCACAGGCACGCTCCCATACAGGGGCATCATCGGCCCACGATTGATAATGATAGGTGACTGGGAATGTGCGCCCATTTGACTGTAGCACTGGGCAAGGCTGCGCCTCGGTCATCAAATATTGTGCCAAAGCCTCAACCTCAAGCGTGGCCGACATGACCATCAAAAATAAATCGGGGCGGCGTTGCTGAATTTCTTTGCAAATGGCCAGCGCCACATCGCTCAAAATATTGCGCTCGTGAAATTCATCAAACAAAACCGCGCCGATATCGTTTAACAATGGGTCATCTTGCAGCCAACGCAATAATACCCCTTCGGTAACAAAACAAATTTGGGTGCGGGTGCGATCAACATCGGTCACATCTTCAAATCGCACCTGATAGCCAACTTCTTGGCCCAATGTCACCCCCATTTCTTCGGCCACCCGCCGCGCCACCGTTCGGGCCGCTACCCGTCGTGGCTGCAATACAACAATGCGTTTATCGGCGTTTAAGCCGCGTGTGGCCCAATCTGCCAATAACATTTGGCAAACTTGGGTGGTTTTGCCCGACCCAGTTGGGGCCGATAATACAATTCGGTTATGGGTTGCCCATGTTTGGCGCAAGGTATCATGAAGTTCGTGTATGGGCAGGTCAATTTGCATAGGGCGCGATTGTATACGGGTCAAAAGTTACCCATCACCCAGCGTCAATCGAATCGTCTCGCCAAAGGGAAATTGCTCAACATCGCGCCCGCCCGGCAACACTACCCACAACGCTGGAATTGAAGGTGCATAATCAGGAAAATCACCCCAGCCATCGGTGAGATAGATCGCCACTTGGGTTTCGTAGCCATTGGTATTCTTTTCAATATGCTCAAAAAATGGGCGAAAATCGGTGCCACCACCGCCTTCGGGCGGGGGTAAATGCGAATCGTGAGTGAGCGCATATGGCCCATAGATTTGGGTGTCGATATAACATAAATCGCATTTGAGATGTGGATAGGCTTCGAGGATGGCTCGCACCTCGCTGACAAAGGCCACAATCGCCTCATTGTCAATAGAGCCACTGGTATCGACCGCAACCTGTACCCGCACCGACTCACCCGCAATCGCCTCTAAATACAGGCCCTGATACATAAAGCGTCGATCAAAACCCGAAAAATCGGTGGGGGTATGGGTAAGATAACGCCACAAATAACTACGCCAATCGAGCTTTGTTGGCTGCAAGTGCGCCATTTCACGCGCCATGCTACCCGGAAATTTACCCCAAGTCGATGATTTTGCAATCATCTTGGCTTGCTCCATCGCATTACGCCAATCAGCTTCGATCTCTTCTTTCAATTTACTGGTTTTATCACCTTTGCGACCTTTAGCTTGTGCTTCTTTGCCCTCACCCTGACTTTCTTTGCCACTCGGCTCACCCGACCCCGGTGCTAGCAAATCTTGCATCTCGACCTGAATTTCAATCTTTTCGGCCTGACGCATCAGCAAATCATACACTTCTTCAGTTGCCAAATGCTCTTTTGAACTATCACGCAGCCCACCTTCGGGCAAAACCCAACCATCACGCAAAATAATGCCATTAATGACAATATCGGCAGCCACATTCCATAATTTTGGGTCACGACTGCCGCGGCGTGTTACATGCAATAACGCATCATGCAGCACTTCATGCAAAATGAGTCCATCTTGCTGTCCTACCGTCAATGACCCAAAAAATTGGGGGTTTACATAAATATGCCGACCATCAGTCGCGGCTGTTGGCACTTTATCGCTCACTTGAAACCGTGCAAATAACGCCAAAGTTGCAAAAAAGCTACTTCGCGTACTAATACGTACTAACGATGCGCTGATATTTTTTTCTGTGGTGCGAATAATTTCTGGCGTAAGTTTAATTGGCTGTGGCGATGCGGTTAGGGTTTGGTCGGTGCGTAAGTTGGACATAGTTTAAACATAGTTAACAAGCAAAGATTCAACCTGAAGTCTTGCAACTATTTTGCTGATATTTACAATACAATCGTTTCACAATGCGGTATGATGAGTGGTGCATGAGACAAAAACGTACCCCTCCCCCATTCCCTGTGCTACGTGCTTGGAGCATTCATATTTATACAGCAATTGGCTTACTCACCGCATTAATGGCGCTTATTGCCATTAGTGAAGGGAATGCTCGCAGCATGTTTATTTGGCTCGGTATCGCACTATTCATCGATTCAACCGACGGCATGATGGCACGCAAATTCCGCGTTTCACACTGGGTACCGCGTTATGATGGCCGCAAACTCGACGACATTACCGATTACATCAACTATGTATTAGTGCCTGTTGTTGCCATGTATAAATTTGAATTGGTAACATGGGAATGGATGCCCGCCTTGTTCATGATTCTGTTAGCCTCTGGCTACGGCTTTTGTATGGATGTAGCCAAAACCGACGATGGGTATTTCACAGGATTTCCATCTTATTGGAATGTGCTGTTGTTTTATCTTTATTTGTTACAACTGCCCGCTGCAATCAATGGCCTTATCACCGTAGTGCTTGCCATTTTGGTTTTTGTACCCATCAAATATCTTTACCCATCAAAATCACCGGTATTGCGCCCACTCAATATTTTGCTTTCGGCTTTATGGGGCATTTCAACCATTGCATTAATGGTTAACTGGGGCAATATAGACCGCAATATGATTTACGTATCATTATTGCTCGGCCCAGTCTATTACGTCGTCCTTTCATTTATCCTTCATTTCAAAAACAGAGCAGATCGTTTACGCAGCAGCCAATAAGTAATCGGTAGATCAGATTTTCGCCGAAATCACGATTCCTCTATCCCTATTAGAGATAAAGTAGAGATAAAGTAGAGATAAAGGAATCGTGATTTCGGCATGATGGCCTTATTAAATTGGAGTCCCTAAATCACACACTGGCCCGCCGCAACCGTGAGCTTGAGGCAATCCGCGAAATATTTCGCGCTATCAATGCTACCTCAGATGTTAAATCGATTTTGGCCGGTATCACACAAACCACCACAAGGGCGCTCGAAGCAGATTCGACCTCAATTTACCTTTTACAGCCCGAATCGCAATTGTTGGTGCTGAAAGCAACAACAGGGTTATTCCCGGATGCAGTCGATCATGCTTTTTTAAATATTGGGCAAGGTTTAACAGGTTGGAGCGCCCAACATCGTATGCCGGTAGCCGTATCGAATGCATGGAAAGACCCACGCTTTCACATGATTCCCAACACGCGCGAAAAGCCATTCACGGCCTTGCTGGCTGTACCGCTTATCACCCAAGACCGCGTAGTTGGGGCTATGAATGTGCAAACATATGCGGCGCGACAATGGAGCAGCGGTGATATTGAATTTATTTCAATCATCAGCGATGCCGTAGCCGGGATGCTCGAACGCGCCGTCATACAAGAGCAAAGTGAGCGCAGCATGACCAATCTAATCACTGTCGCCGAGGTCAGCAAAGCCGTTACTGCACCGGTCTATCTAAATGATACACTCCATGTCGTAGCCGAGCGTGCCGCCATTGCCACCAATGCACGACGATGCAGTCTATTGCTCCTTGATGAAGGGGAACGGACTTTGTCGCCCCGCGCTGCCTTTGACCGATCAAATGAAACGCCGCAAGAACCTGCGTGGTCATTATCGCAACCACCATTAAAAAGTGAGAAATTCACTTTCGGTAAACCACATGCCCCCCCACACACTAACCCCGCCGCACACTATGCCCAAGATGCAGTGTTGTTTAACAATGTTCAACAAAACGCCAACGATGTATTAAAAGCATGGGCGACCCAAGCCCAACTCAATGCATTACTGTGCGTTCCGCTCACCATTGGTGAGCGCACAATTGGCTTGATGAATGTATGGGACGTATCGATCTTAACATTTACAGAACAGAGAATAGAGCTATGCAAAACGCTGGCTAACCAAATTGCGCTCGCAATTGAAAATGCACATTTGCTCGGCAACGCGGCAATTGTAAAAGAAATGCATCATCGGGTTAAAAACAATTTACAAAATATTGTGATGCTATTGCAATTACAAATGCAAATGGATGCAAACGGCAAAGTGAGTGCCAAAACCATGCTCAATGAAAGCATCAATCGCATTATGAGCATCGCCGCTGTGCATGATGTGTTGGCTCAAGATGGGTTTCGCTTGGTTGATGTTAAAGAAGTGCTAGGCCGCGTGGTCAATTTGGTCAGCACCAGCATGGTGCGCCCTGATTTGCAATTAAAAATCGAATTAATCGGCCAATCGCTGCGTTTGGCCTCACGGCTGGCCACAGCAGTAGCCCTTTCAGTCAATGAATTAATCTCGAATGCCATTGAGCATGCCTTTGTTGGGCGTAGCGAGGGCAAAATAGAGATTAAGCTATATGACAAAGGCGGCAATTTGGTGATTGAAGTGCGTGACGATGGCAGTGGCAGTGTTGATGCAAATTCCAAACACCGCAGCCTTGGCCTAACAATTGTAGATACGCTGGTGCGAGAAGATTTGCGCGGTACATTTACACTACGCCCCTCTGCCGTTATCGGCAGTGTAGCGATTATTGAAGCGCCAATTTCGTTTTCGTAAGGTTGTTAAAACCCAAATATCGCAGCCATTAGGAATACAAGTCCGCTATCATCTTGCCCCCTATAACCTTTACCTCAATCATGATCATTAGGATTTTGCGATAGCCAATCCCTCTGCTTTGGCAGTGCTTAAAAGCTCAATATCGGCACAAAAAAATATTAATCCATGCGTTGGTATCGCATGATTAGCATGTAACCGACATTGCCTTATCTAATATCTCTACCGAACGATACTTTACTTTACGTGCATGGGCAAACGACGCAAATACTTCCACACAGGTTAATACTCCAATCACATGCAGCGTGTCAATGGCAGATAATTGTTGACGTAGCCAAATACTACCTTTTTCATCGAAATAATTTTTTAGCAACGCACTGTTATCGTAAAAATAAAACACGCTCATGGCCTAAAGCCTATCGACGTTCTTGAATCGCAATTTCAGACAAACATACACCCGATGGCATTGTAATTGGGTCAAAAGCCGGGGCTTTTGGCTCTGTGGGTCTCATAATAATCCCTTCAGCAATCAACCTATGCCAAATATTAGCTTGAGATTTTGGTCTAAAATAATCAGGCACGGCTGAACAACGAACAAACTTAAACCCCGTAACACGTAACGCCAGAACCCGATGTTATGATACTCCTTGCGACAATGTCGAAAGTGGTATCCCTTGCTCTTTCGTAGCCACCGACAAAGTAACATAACAGGCATTTGTAATCTCGTCAATCAAAGCCTGTTTTTGTTGTTTTAGCATGAACTCATCGGCTAAAGCAATATTATTCTCATACATATTTCCACTATAGCGATATAGCAAATTTATTTCGGGCTTGATTATTAGCCCGGTATAAACCTAGCAAAACAAGACCATGCACAACAGAATACGAGCGTAACAAATTGCATTACACTACATATCATGGATCTCGGACTCAAAAATAAAGTAACCCTCGTGATGGCGGCAAGCAAAGGCTTAGGCCGCGCTACCGCCCAAGTATTTGCCGAAGAAGGCGCAATAGTTGTGATCTCGTCGCGTAATGAAGCTGAGCTAAATAAAACTGCCGAAAAACTACGTGCCGATACCGGCACTGAAATATGGGCAGTGCCTGCCGATGCCTCAAAATTAGACGATTTAGAACACCTCATTCAAAGCACGATGCAAAAATATGGCCGTATTGATGCCTTGGTGTCAAATGCGGGTGGGCCGCCCAGTGGCACATTTATGCAACACGATGAGCAAACATGGGCCAACGCTATCAATCTCATCGTAATGCGGGCGGTGCGTTCGGTGCGGCTGGTCGTGCCCATCATGAAAGCACAAGGCGGCGGCAGCATCACTTTTATCGAATCGGCCAGCGTAAAAAATGCGCTCGATGGCCTCATTCTCAGCAACAGCTTGCGCATGGCTGTGGTTGGCTTAACCAAATCATTGGCGCACGAGCTTGGCCCCGACAATATTCGGGTGAATGTGGTGTGCCCGGGTATGACTGCGACCGACCGAATTCTCGATCTGGCTGGGCCATCGGCCCAAAAGAAGGGCATCAGCACTGAAGAAGAACTAAAACAACGTGGGCAAGCCATCCCCTTACGCCGGATCGCCGAGCCGATTGAGTTTGGCCGCGCCTGTGCGTTTATGGCTTCACCGGCTGCCAGCTATATCAGCGGCACTATTTTAATGGTCGATGGCGGCTTAAGCCGTGGCATTTAGCCAACATGCACACTGGTAAACTATATAACATCATGACATATGAAGAGTGGGAAGCATTAGTACCAGAACAATTACAACGCGATGAAATGTGGGAAATGAAGGCATATCGCTATGCCTTATATCTATTTGATATCGCTTGGCAAGATACCGATGAAATGACACATACGCCAAAAGCCCAAAGCGTTTCCGATCAATTATTACGTGCCATTAGCGGCATCAGCGAAAGTTTAGTGCATGGGTTTTCGCAAACCAGCAATTTTAGCCAGCGAAACAAAGCTTATGCATCGGCGTTGGGCTATGGTCGTGAAACCCGCGACCTCTACTATAAATTACGCCAAACGCTGGACGAGACCGTATTTGAACAACGCCTAAATTTCTTAACCCGTTTAGTGCCAATGTTAAACACGTTATCCAACGAGCAACAAAAGCGCCCAGCTCGCTTCGATGCAACAAATGTAACGGGTGAAGCCCCAGCCACTAATGCCGCGACGAATGTGATGGGCGATGCCCCACCCCCACGCCATGATTATGACCGACCACCCCGTCGTGATTATGATCGCCCCCCACGTCATGATTATGATCGCCCCCCACGTCGTGATTATGATCGCCCC
>JAGWYZ010000367.1 GCA_018969115.1 Chloroflexota bacterium
TGTGATTGCAAAAAGCGGTAATACGGGACGTACCGAAGGCCCTCATCTACATTGGGAAGTAGCTGTAGGCGGGGTGCAGGTCAACCCAGCCATATGGTTAGCCTCAGTTGTGCAATAGACCAGTAAAATACCCCTATGAAAACCGATTTTTTTTATGGGGGGATTGAAGCTGGCGGCACAAAAATTAATTGTGCCATTGGCGATGGCCCAAACAATATTGTGGCTGAGACGCGTATTCCAACGACCACACCAAATGAAACAGTTGCTGCGGTCATCACCTTTTTTCGGGCGTACCAAGCTCAATATCCGTTACAGGCTATTGGCATTGCCTCATTTGGGCCGGTTGATTTAAACCCACATTCACCAACCTATGGTTACATCACCAGCACTCCCAAGCCTGGTTGGGCCAATGTCGATTTGATGGGGGCAATTAAACAAGCATTTAACCTGCCGATTGGGTTTGACACCGATGTCAATGGCGCAGCACTAGGCGAATATCGTTGGGGGGCGGCACAAGGGTTAAACTCGTTCATTTACCTCACCGTTGGCACTGGGATTGGGGGCGGCGGCATGTTCAATGGTCAGTTAATGCACGGCCTTGTGCACCCCGAAATGGGTCACATCCCCATCCCACACGACCGCCAGCGTGACCCTTTTGCTGGCGTATGCCCATATCATGTCGATTGTCTTGAGGGCTTGGCGACTGGGCCAGCGATGGAAAAACGTTGGGGCACACGGGCCGAAAATTTGCCAATCGATCACCCAGCATGGGATCTAGAGGCACACTATTTGGCGTTGGCGATGCATACGTTTGTATGTATGCTATCACCGCAACGCATCATTTTGGGCGGCGGGGTCGGCTCACATCCCAATATTTTACGGCGTGTGCGTAAACAAACCCAAACCACGTTAAATGGCTACATTCACGCGGCTGAAATTAACGAGCACATCGATGCGTTTATTGTTGCACCGGGCTTGGGCAATCGTGCTGGTGTGTTAGGGGCAATTGCATTGGCAATGGCGGCAGGCTCAAATTAGCTCAAACAGGGGTCAATAAATCAATTTTTTGCCTAACTCACTGTATAGCTATTGTAAGGTAGGAGCAAAGCCCCTACCTTACAATAGCTATACAGTGAGTTAGGCATCACATCTTTGGGGTTTACCCTGAATTATTGAGATATCACAAAAAAATTAGCTGCGTTAAAATTAACCTAGGTTAATTTTAAAAATTAACCTAAATTATTATGACGAATCAACTTTCCCTTACTTCTTCACGTCCTTCACCCCAAGCCTCTTGGCGTGATTGGTTCACTGGTGAAAAGCTAGAAACCTTATGTGTTGTCATTACTTTTGTAACAATGATTGCTGGGCTTATCACGTCATATCAGCCATCATTGTGGGTGGTGACGACAATTTGTTATGTTATTGCTTATATTACAGGTGGGGTTTATGGCTTTATTGCCAGCATAGAGGCCCTGCGTGAAGGTGCTGTTGAAGTCGACTTGCTGATGATTTTGGCAGCATTGGGCGCAGCACTAGTGAGGCAACCCTTCGAAGGCGCAATGTTGCTGTTTTTGTTTTCATTCTCAAATGTGCTACAAGGGTATGCACTTGGCAAAACCCGCGATGCAATTCGCTCGCTCATGAAATTGCGCCCGACCCAAGCGCTGGTAAAGCGCAATGACAGCAACGGCGTACGCACCGAGATGATGCCAATTGACCAACTCAATGTTGGTGATCGCATCATTATTCGCCCCGGCGAGCGTATGCCACTAGATGGCTCGGTGATGGAGGGCAGCAGTTCTTGTGATGAATCTTCGATTACAGGTGAATCGATGCCGGTAAGCAAACGCTTGGGTGATAGCGTTTTTGCCGGTACCATCAATCAGACTGGCAGCCTAGAGGTAAAAGTAACGCGCTTGGCACAAGATTCAACCATTGCCAAATTGATTAAGTTGGTGGAAGATGCCCAAAGCGAAAAAGCCGAAACCCAACGTTTTCTTGATAAAGCCGAGCGTTTTTATGCGGCAGGGGTGATTATTTTTACCTTGTTGCTCATTATTGTGCCCATTGCCCTCTTCGGCGAAGCCTTTAGCAAGGCATTTTATCGTGCAATGACGGCAATGGTGGTGGCTTCGCCGTGTGCATTGGTCATTAGCACACCAGCCTCTATTTTGTCGGCCATTGCCAATGGGGCGCGGCGGGGGGTGTTGTTTAAAGGCGGGGCTTATTTAGAAAAAGCCGCTGATATTAATGTGGTGGCCTTTGACAAAACCGGAACATTGACCGAAGGTAAGCCGACTGTCACTGATGTAACCATCATCCCGTTATTTGATGCGCCCCACCGACATTTAGTAACACACGATACTACCTATTTAACGGTTGAGCAAACCTTGGTTGAGCGCAAAAAAATGTTGGAAGATGTTGCGCATCGTAGTTTGAGCCACGAAGAAAATACCCTGTTGTTGTTATCAGCGGCGGTCGAGGCCAAATCTGAGCATCCGTTGGCGTTGGCAATTGTAAAAACAGCGATTGATCGTGGTCTCAAAATCCCCGAAGTGACCCAATTTCAATCAATTACAGGACGCGGGGTGCAGGCCCATGTCAATTTTATGGGTGGATTAGACATTGCCATTGGCAGCCCGCGCTTTTTTGACGACTTGGAGGTAAGCAATCTTGAACCTGCCTTGCTTGAGGTGACGCGCTTACAAGATGAAGGCAAA
>JAGWYZ010000368.1 GCA_018969115.1 Chloroflexota bacterium
AGCGAGGGGCAGATTTTAATTAAAATCTGCCCCTCGCTTGTTGTATGGCCTCCACAAGGCTCGAACTTGTGACCTCACGGATGTGAACCGTGCGCTCTAACCAACTGAGCTAGGAGGCCAATATTTATAATTATACATGAAAAAATGAGTAAATGGGTGAGTGGGGAGTGATGGTTTAAATGTATATTCATTCACCCATTTACCCATTTACTCACTTAAAAAAGGCCTTTACCTGATCGGCGACGTAGACGATCTGCGCGTCGCTGAGTTCGGGATACATCGGCAATGAGAGGGTACGCTTGGCAAGGCGCTCGGCGTGTGGGTAGCGGCCAGCCGGAATGCCCAATTCGGCATAGGCTTCTTGCCGATGCGGCGGGGTTGGGTAATGGATGATGGTATTGACCCCGTTGTAGGCCAGATGCTTTTGCAGGGCATCGCGTTGATCGGTTTCGATGATAAAGACGTGATAGGTATGTGTCGAGCCGGTGGGTGTTTTTTGCATTTTTAGATCACCAACACCGCTCAACAATTCATCATATTTTTTGGCATGTTGGGCACGTGCCTCATTCCAAGCTTGTAAATGGGGCAGCTTGACACTAAGAATGGCAGCTTGAATGGTATCGAGCCGCGCATTAACGCCTTTTTCGATGTGTTCATATTTTACCCGTTGCCCATAATTAGCGATGCGCCGAATTTTCTCGGCCAGTGCGGCATCATTCGTCGTGACAGCCCCGCCATCGCCATAGGCCCCCAAATTTTTGCCCGGGTAAAAGCTAAACCCTGCTGCGTGCCCAATCGAGCCGCACATTTTGTCTTTATAAAAAGTGCCATGTGCTTGGGCTGCATCTTCGACCACCCATAAATTGTGGCGTTGGGCAATATCCATAATTGGCTCCATATCGGCGGCGCAACCGGTGAGATGCACCGGCATGATGGCTTTGGTGCGTGGGGTGATTTCACCTTCAATCAATGCCGTGTCGATCATGTAGGTGTCGGGGTTGCAATCGACAAACACCGGCGTGGCTCCCACTGCGCTGACGGCGAGGGCAGTGGCGATATAGGTGTTGGCCTGCATGATGACCTCATCACCCACACCAACCCCCAATGCGCTTAGTGCTATACGCAAAGCATCGAGGCCGTTGCTGACACCGATGCAGTGTTTTATGCCGACATAGTCGGCATATTGGCGCTCAAATTCACCTACTTGGCGGCCTTGCACAAAATAGGCTTCGTTTAATACGTTTTGAATGGTGGCATTAATGGCAGGCTGTATCGACTGATATTGACTTTTTAAATCGACGAATGGCACAACTTTTTGCATAATTGCTCCGATTGTACAATACCCCGTATGAGCAATTTAACAGATTCAACGATGGATTTAACAATCGTTGGGGCGGGTATTATTGGGCTGGCGACGGCCTATGCCGTTAGCCAGCGTTTTCCGCATCTCAAAGTCACCATTCTTGAAAAAGAGCCGGATGTAGCGCAACACCAAACGGGTAATAACAGCGGTGTATTGCACGCGGGCATCTATTATAAACCTGGCACACTGCGAGCCAAATTGTGTGTGCAGGGCGTGCGGCAAATGACCGATTTTTGTGATACACATGGCATCGAATATCAACGCTGTGGTAAGCTGATTGTAGCCGTGACCGAGGACGAACTGCCGCGCCTCAAGACCTTGCTTGAGCGCGGTATCGCCAATGGGGTGCAGGGCTTGCGGCAAATGAATCAAGCCGAATTGCACGAGATTGAGCCATTTGCGGCTGGCATTGCCGCCATTCATTCGCCCAACACTGGTATTGTGAATTACAAGGCCGTGTCGCGCAAATTGCGTGATTTATTGCATGAACGTGGCATCGAAGTGCAATTGACTCAAAAAGTAATATCAATTTCGCATAGGCAAAATTTATTAAACGTTATAACCTCTAATTTTGAACTACAAAACAAACATCTTATCAATTGTGGCGGCTTATATGCAGACAGTATCGGCAATATGATGGGGGTCACCTCAGAGATTCGCATCATCCCCTTTCGCGGTGAATACTTTTTAATACGCAAAGAAAAACATAACATGGTACGCGGTCTCATCTACCCCGTACCAGATCCCAGCTTCCCCTTCTTAGGTGTGCATTTCACCCGCGTCATCCGTGATGATGGCATTGGAGTTGAGGCTGGCCCAAATGCTGTATTTGCTTTTGCCCGTGAAGGCTATCGCTTTAGCAAAATTAATCTCAGTGAAACCGCCGATGCGCTAGGATTTGTTGGTTTTCGCCGTTTAGCTGCCAAATATTGGCGCACCGGGTTAAATGAGATGCGCCGTTCATTAAGCAAACCGCTATTTGTAAAGTCGTTACAGCGTATGATGCCCAGCATACAGGCAAATGACCTGGTGCCGGGTGGGGCGGGGGTGCGCGCAATGGCGATTCATCGGAGTGGCGAGATGGTGGATGACTTTTATATTGTCGATTCGCCCAAGGCCTTACATGTGCTTAATGCGCCATCACCCGCCGCCACCGCCAGTTTTGCTATCGGTGAATACATTGCACAGCAGGCAGCTAATTTGTTTAATTGGTAATCATGCCGAAGCACTGCTCGAGAGCCGATATCCTGTCGGCTCTTTAACTAATATAAAAGGTTGTTATAGGTGACTCAAAATATTTATAGGAGTCAGTTGCCGCAGTCAACCTCAGCACTCACGGTTG
>JAGWYZ010000369.1 GCA_018969115.1 Chloroflexota bacterium
TGGTCAACCCTTAAAAAATCCACCCGGCTGGCGCACGCTTTGGGCGGGTTGGCAGACTTTATCTACCTGGGTCGCTGGCGTTCGCTTGCTTGAACCTTGAACAAAAGTTCTGTGCAACGATCAGCTCTTACAAGGGAATGACGAGGCGACTTTTGAACAGCCTTGATTTTTATAAACCCTCCGTGTTCTTTGTGCGCTTTGTGAGCGGGTTTGTGCTGATGAAAATAGTGTTTATACGAACGCTTTGACAGCGTTTCTTAAAGAAAAATGCAAGCATTCTGAGCGAAGCAGCGCGTGGTTTTTATGGGGAACTTATGGTTTTACGGCGCTGCGCAGTCGAAGAAGGCGACTTTCGCCGCGAATTGCCGCCCCTTCGACTTCAGGCTGGCAATTTGTTTTGGGCTTCGGCATTCGTATCAAGCCAGCCTTCCACTCAGGATGCTGGGCTTTCTTTTAAGAAACACGGTCTTAAGCAATGGCATCTTGTTGCATTTTTAACATCATGGCAGACACAAGCCCCATGCTCAAAAACGCCACAAAATAAGACAGCCGCACGGGCAAGCCCCAAAACGCATTCCAGCCGGTGGCCAGTGCAACCCCAACACCATAAACCATCATCGCCGTCAACATGATAGAGGCGGTATCGCGGTATCGCATGGCATAGAGCGCCCCTGCCGCAATTGCCCATAACATCACCGCAATTAAGCGGCTGGTGAGCAAATCACCCGGCCAAACCCATATCAACGTTGAGGGGCCGTCGTCCGTTAAAAACAAGGCCAACCCCCATAGGCCAGTAACCATCGCCACAATCGACAGCCATACACGCGGCAGCGTCGCTGGCGCTGGCTGGGTTATCGTCCGCTCGGTTTCAAGGTTGGGTTGCCGCCACAAAAACCATAGCCCAGCCGCCGCCATACCGATTGCGATGACAAAGAATCCGTAGGTAATCGACTTGCTAAAATCAAATCGATCCAAATGGCGACCGACAATTGCCAACGCCAGCGGCCAAAGATAAACATTGAGCAAAATAAGCGCCAACCGCACCCGTTGATTGGTTGGGCGCTTTAAGGTCAAAAAGAAGACAAGGGCGAATGTCCAGCTCGCCACCGCCAACATTCTGGATGCCAACGGCGGCAAATCCCACGCAAAACTTTGTTCAGCGTCTACCCACCAAATGGGTGCGCCAATGAACCCGCCCATCAGTGTAAGCACCAACAACACCAAGAGGCCCACTGCCGATTGGGATAACTGACGTTGCCGAGGTTTAATCCAACGCCAATAGCCGAAAACAACGCCACTTACAAACAATCCAAAGGCCAATATCTGGGTGGTCAAGTCTAACATTCGCGCTTCCTTATCAATCTCTTCGCCATTTCGCCCGTGAAATTCACGGGCAGGCTCAAAATGAATATACCATACCGAAACCTCTTGGGGCTTGCGCTCGTGGTTTGTTCACTTAATTTGTAGAAAATTGATATTGACAAAGGTGTTCACACCCCAGATACAATTAGCCCGACATGCCACCTCAATTTAATACACGCCCGGCCCATTTGCCTTTGGGCGAACGTCAAAACAGCCGGTTTTATGGTCAACACATTGTCTCGGTCAAACAATTTTCGCGGCTCGATATTGAGCACATTTTCACCATCGCCGAAGAGATGCGCATTATGGTCGAGCGCGTCGGCACGTTTGATTTGCTGAAGGGCAAGGTGTTGGCGAATTTGTTCTACGAGCCATCCACCCGCACCTCGTCCTCCTTTACCGCCGCGATGGAGCGCTTGGGCGGCAGCGTCATTCCGATCAGCGAAGTGAAGTATTCGTCGGTGTCGAAGGGTGAATCGTTGCCCGACACCATTCGCACCTTGCAATCGTATGCCGATGTGATTGTGTTGCGGCATCATGAAAAAGGCGCGGCTGAAATTGCCGCCAAATATGCGCGTAAACCCGTCATCAACGCCGGTGATGGCCCGGGCGAACACCCGACCCAAGCCCTGCTCGACCTGTTTACCATTCGTGAAGAATTGGGGCGCATCGATGGCCTGACGGTGACGATGTTGGGCGATTTGAAGTATGGCCGCACCGTGCATTCGTTAGCCAAATTGCTGGCCTTGTTTAATGTCACGGTTAATTATGTCTCGCCCGATATTTTGCGTATGCCTGCCGAATTGGTCGATGAACTAGATGGGCGTGGCCTCAGCCAAAGCCAATTTAGCGCCCTCGAAACCGTGTTGCCCAGCACCGATGTATTGTATGTGACGCGGGTGCAAAAAGAGCGCTTCGACGATTTGACGCTGTATGAATCGGTGAAGGGCGCATTTGTCATCACGCCCGAAACGCTCAAAATTGCCAAACAAAAGATGATCGTCATGCACCCCTTGCCGCGCGTCGGCGAAATTAGCATGGATGTCGATGATGACCCACGTGCGGCTTACTTTCGCCAAATGGAATATGGCATGTATGTGCGCATGGCCTTGCTAGCGATGGTGCTGGGAAAAGCGTAAGTTAATGGTTAATGGTTAATGGTTAATGGTTAATGGTTAATGTAGGCTTCGTATGCCCAGTGCGCCATTTTTAATGGCTGTGGTCGCTAACCACTAATCATTCACCATTCACCATTAATCATTAACCATTAACCATTAACCATTAACCATTAACCATTAACCA
>JAGWYZ010000370.1 GCA_018969115.1 Chloroflexota bacterium
AATCTAAAATTGCAATGTCTATGATTGATTGCGGCAAGCCAGTATCAAGAATAAAGTTTAAGTAACGATCACTAGGGCCAAAAATATGGGCTGTTACCCCAATAATGCCTTCAGTAAAATCGTAATCACAAGTTCACATCGTTATTAATCGACATAAATAGGGACAATCCGTGCTTTTTACCCGTCCACAAAATCGCTGCTGACTTCAGGTCTCTTTGCTTCTCAAGAACCTACGCATGATTTGTATCATGGGCAAAAACCACACCTCGACTGATTTCGCCCATATTGGGCCATTCAACCTCGATCAACACCACCCACTGATTCGGGTATTGCTGTTTAATTTCGGGCCAAGTTAATAAATTTTGCTGTTTTTCCATCGCATCCTCCCCCTCTCCAAAGTATAATGTCGAACATAAGTTCGACATGTCAGAGTTCAAAGTCCACTCCCCTTTTCAGCCAATGGGCGACCAACCGACCGCCATCGATGATATGGTCAAGAGCCTGAATGTTGGTAACCGCTACACCACCTTGCTCGGTGCAACCGGCACTGGCAAGACGTTTTCGGTAGCAAAAGTGATCGAGCGGGTGCAACGCCCAGCGCTGATTATGGCGCACAACAAGACCTTGGCAGCCCAACTCTACGCCGAGTTCAAAGAATTTTTCCCCGACAACGCGGTTGAGTATTTCGTCAGTTATTACGATTATTACCAGCCCGAAGCCTATGTGCCGCGTCACGACCTGTATATCGAGAAAGAATCGACCATCAATGACGAACTTGATCGGCTACGGCTAGCCGCCACCAGTTCGTTGCTCAGTCGGCGCGATGTCATCATCGTGGCCTCGGTGTCGTGTATTTACGGCATCGGCAACCCCGAAGATTATGGGCGCTATGTGGTAAAGCTGCACAAAGGCGAGGTGCGCCGCCGCGATATCGTGCTGCGTATGCTCATCGCCATTCAATATGAGCGCAATGACATCGCCTTTGCCCGCGGTAAATTTCGTGTGCGGGGCGACACGCTCGACATTTACCCAGCCTATGCCGACACCGCCTATCGGGTCGAGTTTTTTGGCGACGAGGTCGAGCGCATCGCCGAGTTTCATCCGGTCACCGGCGAGATTATCGACGATGTCGAAGCGATCGAGATTTTTCCCGCCAAACACTTCATCACGCCCCAAGACAAACTAAAGAAGGCCATTACCGAGATCGAAGCCGAGCTTGAAGAACGGGTGGCGTGGTTTAAGGCCCACGACAAACTGTTGGAGGCCCAACGCATTGAACAACGCGTGCGTTATGACGTGGCAATGTTGCGCGAAGTTGGGCACACCACCGGTATCGAAAATTATTCGCGCATCTTAGATGGTCGACCGACCGGCTTCCCGCCCTTCACCCTGCTCGATTATTTCCCCGACGATTTTGTGCTAATTGTGGATGAAAGCCACAACAGCTTGCCACAAATTCGCGGTATGTATGCGGGTGATCAAGCCCGCAAGGGCGTATTGGTCGATTATGGCTTTCGTTTGCCCAGCGCGATGGATAACCGCCCGTTAAAATTTGATGAATTTGAAACCCGTTTTCGACAAGCCATTTTTGTCAGCGCCACCCCTGGGCCATTTGAAAAAGAAAAAAGCCAGTTGGTAGCCGAGCAAGTCATTCGCCCGACCGGCCTGATCGACCCCGTGATCGAAGTAAAACCGGTCAAAGGGCAAGTCGATGATCTCATCGCCCAGATTCGTGCCACCGTTGCCAAAAAGCAACGGGTGCTGGTAACCACGCTCACCAAACGCATGGCCGAAGACCTGACCAATTATTTGCAAGAAATTAATATCAAGGTGCAATATTTGCACAGCGAGGTCGAAACGGTCGAGCGGGTCGAGATTTTGCGCGACTTGCGTTTGGGTGAATATGACGTGGTGGTCGGCATTAACCTATTGCGCGAAGGCTTAGACCTACCGGAAGTATCGCTGGTAGCGATTTTGGATGCTGATAAAGAAGGCTTTTTGCGCAGCACGACCTCGCTCATTCAAACCGTTGGCCGCGCCGCGCGGCATGTCGATGGACGGGCGATTATGTATGCCGACAAAATGACCGACTCGATGAAAAATGCCATCGACGAAACCAATCGGCGACGCATCAAACAGGTGGCTTACAACACAGCGCATGACATCCAGCCAGCTTCGATCAAAAAATCGGTGCGCGACCTGACCGACCGGGTGCGGGCCGATGACGATGCCCAAGAAGCGCTGCCCGAAGGCGAATATCGATCCCCCGGCGCCGAGTTTCGCCGCGCCGCCCAAGCCTTGCGTGAAACCGCTGGCAAACGGGTGTCTGATATGCCAAAAGAAGCCGCACAACAACTCATGGCCGATTTAGAGACGCAAATGAAGCAAGCTGCCAAAGACCTAGAATTTGAAAAAGCCGCTGCCCTGCGTGATCAAATCATGGAACTGCGCCAACGGGTGCTGGGGGTAGACCCCAATGCCCCAGCTTGGGAGCAAGCTCGCAAAGGGATTGAAATAGAAGATAAATCGCCAGCACAAAAGTCGAAGGGCGATGTGCAATATAAACCCAAACGGGTAAACCGAGGGCGCTAATCATCCTATCAATAACCAACGGCGTTCACAACCAATTTTCGCCGAAATGTATAAGAATCAAAATA
>JAGWYZ010000371.1 GCA_018969115.1 Chloroflexota bacterium
GAATCAGTACGCAATTCTTTACGACTGACAATCAGCGGCGATAACGCCTCGACCACCTCGGCGGGCACACCAGCCACACCACTGGGGAAACCAGTCGCATTCATACCGTCTTTCGTCGCCCGCGCCCCCGTCCCGCCACATTGAAAGTGGGTAAATACAAAAGGCGAATGATCGGCACGGCTACCGCGCCAAACCGTCATCCACAATGGGTCTGCACCACCTGCAATAAGCTGATCAGCCATTGCCGACTGTAATGCCCCAAAAATTACGCCCGGTAAAAAATGCCCCATCACCGCCCGCGATGCCACCGCCGCTGGCTCACGGCAATTTAAAATGCTGCCGAGCGGAGCAGTCACATGCACAGGCTGAAACGCGCCGTCGTTGTGTGGCACATCGGGGCATACAGCGGCTTTCATGGCAAATGAGGCGTAGGCGTGAGTGTAATTGAGCACCACGTTAATGCCCCATTTACTTTGGGGCGATGAACCGGCGAAGTCGATGTCGATATCTTCATCACGAATGGTGACGGCGACGGCAATCTTGATCGGCTCATCAAAACCGTCTGTCCATGCTTCATTACGATATACGCCATTGGGCAAAGCGCGAATAGCATCACGCATGGCGCGTTCTGATCGGCTGATGATGGCTTCCGACAGCGCCTCAATCGTCGGCATGTTGAATTCTGCCATAAGCTGCAACAACGAGCGCGCCCCCACTACATTGCTCGACATTTGGGCATACAAATCGCCCATCGTTTCGTCGGGCGTGCGCACATTGGCACGAATAATTTTAAACAATTCGGCATTAGGCTGCCCAGCAATCATCAATTTGGTGATAGGAATACGCAACCCTTCTTCAAACACCTCACGCGCCTCTGCCGAGAGCAGCCGCCCACCGATATCAGGGGCGTGGCAGGTGCTAGCAAAATAGGCCACCACTTGCCCAGCCTTAAACACGGGGGTCACCACCGTCATATCGTTAATTTGGCCGGCGGTCTGCCAAGGGTCATTGGTAATGAGCACATCGCCTTCGCACAACGTGTACGCTGGGTATTCACGCAAAAAATGCTTCAACCCGGTCGCCATGGCGTTAATATGGCCGGGCGTGCCGGTTAATGACTGCGCCACCATACGCCCACGCTGATCAAAAACACCACAGGCCAAGTCTTGGGTTTCGCGCACAACAGTGCTAAAAGCGGTGCGAATGAGCGCCGTTTGTTGCTCATTTACCACGGCCAAAAGCCGATTCCACAGCACTTCTAGGGTAATGGGGTCGAGGGTTGTTGAAGTCATTGGGTATAAATTTTTAAGGTTTCACGGGCGGCACGCGCCCACGAAAATAATTGGGCGCGTTGCAAACCACGTTGCGCATAGTCATTGTGCAAGGCTGTATCATGCCACAAACGCAAAATATGTTCGCCGAGCATAGTCACATCAAGCGGATCATGCAATAAAGCTGCGTCACCCACAATTTCGGGCAACGAGCCAGCATTGCTGCAAATAACTGGCGTGCCGCGTGTCATGGCTTCGAGTGCGGTCAGCCCAAACCCTTCGTAATGCGATGGCAATAATAACATTTTGGCTTGGCAATACAGTGCGTGCAAACGGGCGTGATCAACCTCGCCCACCAATTCGATCACATCGCTCACACCCAGCATTTGTGCCATGTGCTGCGGCGTGTCACCCGCCCAGCCCTGCGCCCCCACAATGCACAATTTAAATTGCTGGGGCAACCGCGCTTGCTCGCACAAACGCGCCAACGCCTTCAGCAGAGTGATAAGGTTTTTGCGCGGCTCAGCTGTGCCAACAAACAAGGCAAAAGGTAGGTTTAGGCTGGTCGAAGCACCAAGTAAATGATCAGAAGCCACGACAGCGGCGGCAGCCTCATGCACCACATATACTTTGTGGCTCGGAGTGCTGGGCAGCAAGCGATGAATATCGCGGCGGGTAAATTCTGACACTGCGATCACGGCATCGGCCTGTGCAACCGACCACCCCACCCGCCCATAGTACCGCGCCCCATCAGCACTCATCACTTCAGGGTGCTGCATAAAATACAAATCGTGCACCGTAATTATTTTTTTAAAGCGCCCACGCGCCGTAATAAAATCAGGGCTGTGCAAGATCTGAAACGGCTGGCGTAGCTGAAGCAGCGCAAGTTCGAGTGGCAACGTGATTGATTCAAATCGATGATGGGCGGGTGTCAACGCTCGCAAAATGTTAGCTTGCTTAGGAATCCATGCCAAATCTTGATCGCGGCGGTCCAGCAAAATATTGAGCCGTAATGCTGCCTCATTTAAATTTGCCAGCACTTGCGCCAAATGACGGGTATATTGCGAGATACCGGCTTTGCGGTAAAACATCAAACGGGCATCTATTAAGAGGTTTATCATCACGGCATTGTTGACTGGTTGATTGGTCAATTGGTTTAATCGTTGATTGATGACTCACAAGCAATCAACGATTAAACCAATTAACCAATCAACCAGCCAATCGTTCCAGATTTTACTTTGAGTAACATTACTTTCAACAAAACCTGTGAAAAATTTTAGTCCTACCTTAGCCAAAGCAATTCACTTGATTTCAAGCCCGGCTTGGCTTAATATTGCAAACCAATTTATATCGAGGGTGCTTGTAAATTTGTTTTGGGTCA
>JAGWYZ010000372.1 GCA_018969115.1 Chloroflexota bacterium
CGCTTTACAGGCGTTACATGATGCGGATATACCCCTATTCAATACACGAATAGGACGCAGTATTAAAGTTACCGAGGCAATGAGCGCCCATAAACCGGTTTCAATTTATGAACCGCGTAATGTTCGGGCGCAAGAATTTGCCCGATTAGCAAATGAGGTTAATACATGGCTGATAAACCAGCAATAACAATAAACAAACCGGCCACCGGCGCAATAAGCGCAGCGGCCACCACCACAAAACGGCCCCCCGGTAAAACCACAACCGATAAAACCGTGAGGCGTGGCGTAGGCTTAAAAAGCTCAACAATGACGGCGATTCAGCAAATAGCCGAGGAAACAAGATTAACCGAAAACGCAATCATGCGTTTTCTAATTGAGCATGGCGCAACCGAATATTTAGCCAATGGCCCCATAAAGGCGGACATGAAAAAGCGAATCAAAACACATGTAAAAATTGAGTAGTAACGATAACGATAGTAATACCGGTATCGTTATTAGCAATCGTTATAAACATCGTTATTAAGGCACACGGAGGCACAAACGACTAGACACACATACAAACACAATACCGCCCCGATTGGGGCATCTAGTGGGCATACAGCCCTATAAAAATAATCGCGGGTGTTTAGTGGAACTAACACCAAACACCCGCTAATCAATCACTGAGCAAGCAGAGAATGACTGACGCGATTTTACAACCGTTAGCTATGTTTGCTCGGTGCATGAGCAAGCATGACAAATAAAAACCCCTTACCCACCGCCCTATTTTTAGGCATCACGGGCGGTATCATCGCCGCCTGTGCGATTGGCGCGTATCAAATTGTCGCTGGCATGAGCCAGTCGGCAAAAGACGCGGCCGGTATTCTGTTGACTGTGCTACCCATTGGGGCATTATTCGCAATGGCGATAATCATATGGTTAACGCGGCGAAAACCACAAAATCGGCAACATGTCGATAATGTGATCGACATGGGCTTATACCATGTGCAATACCAATTGCCCCGCCAATTGCCCCAACAGGCCATTAGCGCCCCAAACACCCCACAATATGACGATTCGATAGCGTTCAACCCCCAGCAGGCCAAACCCCGCCAATGGGCCATAGCCGATGAGGTGACGCGATGAAACAACAACAACTAAACCAAATTGCCGACCGATTAGAGGCGAAATTAGCCGAGCATAAAATCTATTGTCGGGTTGTTGGTGGGCGTTCAAATGATTTTGGTTTGTCGATGGTATTGCAACCCGCGAATGGCATCAACCCAGATAAGGTTTTCGCAGCGCGAAATATTATTAAATTGGCGATGAGGTCAGATAAGATAAACATTGCCCAACATGGCGCATTGATCGAAGTATTGGCGGTCAGTGGCTATTCAGGTAATGCCGTGTATTTGAGTGATCTAATAGGCCAATACGGGCAATTGGGGCAATATCATGCCGTATGTGGCTTGCGTGACGATGGTCAGGCGTTAGCAATCAATCTGGCATCGCCTCAGACCCCCCACGCGATGATTTCAGGCACTACGGGCAGCGGGAAAACCGTCTTAGCCCAATCAATCATTACAAGCGTGACCCATTTAAACCGGCCTCATACCCTCGGTATCGTGGTTTTAGACCCCAAGGGCGGCGATGAAAGGTTTTTAAAGAATATCTCACATCATCTACTAATGCCGGTTGCAACAACACCCGATGAGCAGTTCATGGCATTAGAGCGCGTGGTGCAAACCATGCTTGAGCGTGGCAACGGCAATGCAATGCCTCGTATCGTGGTCTATTGTGATGAGTTAGCAGATACAGCGCTGGCAGGCGGCAAAGCCGCCCTTGATCTACTCAGCCGTATTGCTGCACGTGGTCGTTCAGCCGGCATTAATATCATTGGTGCAACACAAAACCCCAGCAGCAAATCATTGCCCGAAGATTTACGGCGTAATTTGCCCTTAAGGATTGTGGGCAAAGTGGGCAATGCCACCGAAGCGAAAATGGCATCGGGCATATCGAATTGTGGTGCTGAGTTGTTAGGCGGTAAAGGTACTTTTATCTGTGTCGTTAATGGCACGATACAACGATTTCAAGGGGCATTGCCCGACATTGACATATCGAACCCCTGCAAATTACCAGAATGGCCTAAACGAGGCGCATATACCCATGATGGGCCTGTAGCCATGTCCCACGCTAAACCATTGCAAATTAACCCCCCTGTGATGTCTCAGCCGGTGAACAGTTCACCGGCCAACAATGTATCGATGTCAAGCGACATCACAATTCAAACCGTGATTTCAGCCATGTTAAAGCTGAAAACCGAGGGTAAGCCGGTCAATCGATCTACTGTTTTAACGACAATGAATAAACCTACTGGTGGGGCGCATTGGCGACAATTAACGGCATTATGGGACACGGCAATAGCCCAATTTCAAGCGATTTAGTAGAGGTCTACTACTTCTACTACTACTCAAAATGACGCTAATTTGGCCTAATTTGGTGGGTTTTAGAGGGTAGTAGTAGAAGTTTACAGACGGAACCATGAACAAACGAGCCATACTTTACGCCCGTGTTAGCACCGCCCACCAAGCCGACGCTTGGGGACTTGATGCACAGTTTGACGCAATGCGCAAATATGCCGCGCTGCACGGCTTTACCATCATC
>JAGWYZ010000373.1 GCA_018969115.1 Chloroflexota bacterium
AACCCGCCCAAAATGGGGCCGAGCGCTGGCCCGACCGACAACGAAATGCCAAAAATACCTAAGGCCTTGCCAATTTCATTCATCGGAAAAGCACGATAAAGCATGGCAGGGCCAAGCGGCTGGGCCAAACCGCCGCCAATGCCTTGAAAAGCACGGGCTGCAATGAGAAATGGTAATGATGGGGCCAAGCCACAAGCAAATGAGCCGATTAAAAACATGCCCAAGCCGAGCAAATACATGGTTTTGGTGCCAAACCGGTCGCCAAGAAAACCCGAAATGGGGGTGGTGATGCCAAGGGCTAATACATAAATGCTAAGCACCCATTGTGAATCGGCCAGTGTGCCACCAAATTCACGGCGTAAGGTTTGAAATGCCACATTAACCACCGTGCTATCGATAATGATCATGAAAATACCGAACATAACGGAGATTAGCACTTTCCATTTATCGATAGGAGGTGGCGCGTTTTGGGTTTGAGCAGGGAAATTTGGATTCATTTTTTTTAGACCCCAAACGTTAATCCCTGCTTCAGTAACACTAAAGCAGGGATTGCACATTTAAAGGGTGATATAAGTGTTAACCAAACCATTATATTACCCTAGCGGATCGATTACTGAAGGCTACTCAGACTTGGGTGGTTCAGATGGCGCTGGCGCGTCTTCGGTTTTCACGCCTGTTTCCTTGGCACGCATGCGGCGATACCATTCTGCAAAATGCGGGGGCACATCATCACCATTTGGCCCGCCCCAATGACGACCCCAACCGTGACCACCACCCCAGCCCATGCGCTTGCCCCACATAAACCGGCCAATCAGCCGTAGCACGAGGAAGAATAAGGCGATGCCGAACAACAAACGGAACAAACCGCCAATGATGCCCAACCCACCCCCGAACCCGCCGCGCATTGGCATGGCACCATAGCCCGCGCCGTGACCATAGTTCATTGGCCCGTGTCCCATTGGCCCACGCCCCATTTGCCCGCGCCCGAATGGGCCATTTTGGGGTGGTGGCACTGCGCCATCGGGCGCGGCAGGCGCACCCGGGGCAACCGGTGGGCGCATGGTTTGTCGCCATTGGGCCATTTGCTCAGCAATTTGTGGGCTTTGCGCTACCCCAACCCTGAACCCAACAACCCCAGCCCCAAACAGCACGCCCAGCACCAATAATACGGCGACAACGACTTGAACGACTCTTTTTGTATTCATATTTGCTCCTTATCTTTGTTTTGTTAATTGTGTTTTGTTTTAACCCAATCCAAATTTAGTTTTGTAAATCTGGATTGGGTTGTTTTAAATAGATCAGAAAATAATCTGAACTTATGGCCCAAAGCATAGGGAACAATTGTGTAGAAGTTGTGAATTTTATATGGAGAGGTTGTGAATCTATTTCACAACAAGAATCATTCAGACGCTGGTAAAATCAGCGCCCTAATCAGCGCCCTAATCAGCGCCCTAATCAGCGCAGGGTAAATTACATCAATTTATACATACTAACTAAGGAGAATATCAAAAGATCGCAATATGAAGCATAAAACATTGACAAGAATTGTTGTCGGCGTGGTTGCAGCAAGCAGTGTGATGGGCACCCAATTGGCGGCGGCCCAAAGCCCCAGCCCAGCCCAAACTGGGGTCAACCTGCTCACTAACCCCGGCCACGAGCATCCGGGGGCCTATTTTGATGGGCGCGGTGAATTGAACGTCACTTGGAACTGGGTTCCATTTTGGGAAGAACCCCCCAAGGGCACCGATTTGCGTGACCAAAACTACCGCACGCCAGAATTTCGCCCACCGTTTGCCCGCGATTATCCTTATCGTGTGAACAGTGGCGGTGGTTCAGACCGCTGGTTTAACTATTTTGCGCTCAACAAAGCCGCTGGCATTATGCAAGTGGTCGAAGGATTGCAAGCCGGTCAACCCCTACGCTTTACTTCATGGGTATCGCTGTGGTCATCAAACGACAATGACCCTGCCATTCCGCCTTCCTCTAGCCGCGATGG
This sequence comes from Chloroflexota bacterium, assembly GCA_018969115.1. Lineage (GTDB taxonomy): Bacteria > Chloroflexota > Anaerolineae > J036 > Brachytrichaceae > AQU-03. Next base: position 1,997 of record JAGWYZ010000373.1, read on the forward strand.
CAACATGCAAATTCGCGTGTGTATTCAACAAGATGGCGGCCCACGCAACATGGTCAGCCCCGAATTAGTATGTTCGGCTTGGTATCAACCTTACGACAAGTGGTATCAGATCAGTGTTGATGCCGTTGCCAAAGGCCCCAAGGCTTTGGCATTGGTGCAGTCACGCGCCTCCATCCCTGTTGAGCATAACGATGCTTATGTTGACGATAGCTGTTTTGAAATCTTGACAGGTTCGGGCATTTGCATTGGTCAAGGCTTTGTGCCAACAGGCGTTGCCAAGGGTGTCGCCCAACAATCGAAACCTGCGCCATTGGCCCCGCTTGATGCCAATTCAGCCAAACCAGCCGCTACTGCCGCTGCATCGGCCAGCAGTGCAGGTGCTTCAACTGTTAGCAATGTCGCTGCTGGCCTCAACATTCGTTCTGGCCCCAGCACAGGCACAAATATTATTGGTGTGTTGGCCAATGGTGCTGCAATCGATGTAACGGGTAAGACTGCTGATGGCAGGTGGTATCAGGTTAAGTCGAGCGCTGGCACTGGCTATGTTTATGCCGCATTGACCACCCCAAACGCTGCTGCCAAAGATGCGCCCGTAGTGCAATAAGCCCCAATAAATTGACATAAAAAAACCACAAGGGTTTA
>JAGWYZ010000086.1 GCA_018969115.1 Chloroflexota bacterium
TGCCGCCCCATAACAACGCTGAGATAGTGATTTCGGCATTCGTTTTGTCTAAATATGCTCTCTGATTTGATAAAACCACGTAATTTCAGCTGACAAAAAAGTGAAATTTGATTTAAGAAACACTCTCTAAGAAACCCGATTTCTTGATTTATGTTACTTGCGCCACAAAACGCTTGCAATCCCAATCATGATAACGTTTGATCACTTGCCACAAAATATGGGTGGCGCGGTGCATGGGCGTTTGATGAAAAATCGGGCGGCCATCGGGGGTAGAAGTGAAATTACGCGTGCCGTTATATTTTGCATTAACAAGCAATGCTATGCGGTTGAGACCGCTATACAGCGCAGCATTTTTGTAATCAGATTTGGCCGTGTGCAGGTCGGCTGGGCGATAGGGCCAATTGTAGGTATGCTCGGACCGAATACGATAAGCCACCACTGGGTGATCGACAAAGCCAAATCGGTTGGGTTTGGCGAGCAGACGAGTTGCCAGATAACGGTCTTCGTAGATGATATTTTCATCATACGGGCCGACATCGGGCAGGGCATAGGCGGTTTTACGCACCATCATAAATTGAAATGGGATGCCGATGCGAATGATTTGTTCACGCGGTAAAAGAGGTGATGACAATACTGGGCGTTGCCGCCCTGTAAATTCAACCCCGCTGCTATGCACCAATTTGCTGTCTTCGCTAATCAAGTGACAATCGCCAAAGGCCGCCAGCCATTCGGGGTGGGCTTCAAGCGCCTCGACCCGTTTGCTGATACTTTGGGGTAAATGACAATCGTCACTTTGCAGTTGGGTAATGTATTGCCCCTCTGAGGCCGCCACTAACCGGTTAAGCGTACGGCATAGGCCCGCATTTGGCTGCCGCAGCAAATGAAAACGCCGAAATGCTTTCGGGTGCGCCTTACGCCAGCGTTGCGCCATTTCAAACGAATTATCTTTTGAGCCATCGTCAATCATGACGATTTCGATCTCAGAGTAATGGTGTTCCCACTCGTGTAATACGCTATTTAGGCCTTCTTCTATATAGCGAGCATGATTGTATAAGGGAGTAATAATGCTGACGAGCGGTAATGACATTACATGTATTTTAATGGGAGTAGTCGGTAATCAGATTAATTTTGCAAGACCAAAACCGATCTGACTACTGACTACTGGCTACTGACGACTGACCACTATTTTTCAAGCGTAAATACAAACGACCTTCATAAATAATGCTAAATGCGACAAACAACATCATAATGAGCGCACCAGCAGAGGCCATAAGATTGCTGCCAACGGTATAGATCCAAAAACTATTAACACGGTTAAACAAAAATGGAAATAAGGTGGCTTGCACAATGACAGTCGGGATGATGTAAAACAGCGCCCACGCCAAGGTCGTGATGATGCGAATAAACGTAGTATGCCACAATAATTGACCAAAATGCCGCCATGCAAAGCGCAAACTTTCGCCTAGCCCGGCCCACAGGGTTAATTTTGTGGCGTTCATGGCTGCAACCACACGCAAACGCAAAAACAGATCACCCAAAATCAGGCTGAAGGCGCTGCCCACACCAAGTGCCCACATGTTCGCAGAAATAGGTGTGTTTGGTGGGCTAGTATTAAAAATAGCAAAATTATTCGGGGTTTGACGAATAACCCAACGGATATAGGCAATGATTTCGCGGAAGGGTGAATCTGGGATAGGGAAAACAAAATTGAGCACCCGCACATAAAACCCGCGAAATAATAAACTAGGATCGGTTACGGCACGGGTTTGCCCAATATTTGATTCGTCCAAACGCAGTTCACGCAACAACATCATGAGACCCAACGTGCCAACAGTCATAATCAGGCTATAGATCAGGCCATTAAACAATAACACATGCCAACGCCGCAACGTAGCGAGGCAAGCCTCAAAAAAAGTGACCTTTATATTTTCTTCATTTTGGGTTGCCATCCAGCTCATTGCGCCGCGTGCCAAGCCCATCAAAAACATACCGACGCCGCCCTGCACTACCCATGTGGTTAAACTGACATTGCGAAAATTATTAAGGTTAAGGGTGCTAGAGTTGGTATTATTGTAATAAGCGTAAGACAGCGCGGCCCCAGCCACCGCCCCTAAGACAATGCACAAGGCAAAACCAATAAAGGCAAACCATAACATCGACGAAGCATGTGTAATGAAAACAGTTAGAGTCTCGCTGATCATTTCACGCAAGCTGACTTTTAAGCGCTGGCCGCGGTGTAATTTTAACGATCGTGGTGACGCAGTTGCGGTATTGACAACCAATGGTTGTGGCATAACTGTTTGCATTAACTTCCCTCGCTTAATTTAAATATACTACTCTTGATTATATATACGTTGTAAAGCGACAATCAGACGTGCCGTATCATTCTTCAAATTGCGCGGGGCATTTTGGCTTGGCTCACCCGGCGGCCCAACGCAGGCCGGGCAGCCGAGATCACAGGTGCATTCGTTGATGCGCTGTAAACACATGGCCAACACCTCATGATGCTGCGCACATAACATCTCGGTCAGGCCAATACCGCCCGGGGTCAATTCGTAAATGGTGATGGTAGGCAATTTGGTATGGGGGCTATTCCAATCGGCAATAGCGGCCAAATCGGCGGGGTCACACATCACCAACAACGGCGCAATTTGGCTAACCACATAACACAAGCCATCTAAACCTGTTGGGTTACGATCGGCGGTTTCGATACGCTGATGACATTCTGGGCAAACGGTGATGAGGTTATCGAGTTGATTGGCTTGCAAATAATGATCATTTTCGCCCACGATATAGCCGAATTTGCGAAATGGGATTTTGTGATGCACATCGTGTTGCCGTTGGGTCATATTTTGGGCGCTGGCTTCGGGTTTGCCGCACATGGCACATTGATAACCATCACGGACGCGGGCGGCGTTGCGTTGCTTTTGCCAATTGGGGCCATAGTCATTGGGCAATTTGATCACGCCTTCTTTCGATAATTGCTTTGCCAATGCCTCGGTTAGCCAAAACCAATAACCTGTCGTCAACAAACGTTGCTCCGGTAAATCTAATTCATTGGTTGCCAACACATGGTGGGTGTTGAATTGAATCTGCTGATAGCGCGTCACATGGCTAGCAACCTCGATTTCGCCCGATTTAAAAAAGGGTTTTGAGGGATCATGTGTTTGCTTGGCAGTGTCAAATTCGCTCAGCACAATCACCTCAGACACAACGCTGGCGCGGGTGTAATAATCGACATTGGCGCGATGCACCCGCGCAATGCCAGTCTCCCAATTTAGCTCATGCACCACACACCGCTCGCCCTGATGCATATAAACAGCACCCACATACACCCGCGCTGCCGCGCTGCTACGCTCGGTTTGCCCAATCAGCTTGTCGTTTTCGTCTAGAATGGCAATTTGTTCACCTGCCCCGCGCAAGTTGGTGCGGTCGGCGGGGTAGCCATCGCCTACCCACGTATAACGAGTGTTTGGAAAGGGTGAAGGATGAAGGATGAAGGATGAAGATGCAGTTGTTTCATCCTTCATCCTTAATCCTTCACCCTTTAACAGTCCTTCATCCTTAAACAATGGGAGTCCGGCTGAGCCGCCGCTGGCATGTAAATCCCCTTCTTCGGCCAGAATATCTAATAAGTCGCTAATTTCGGCGTTGCCGAGCGTTTCAGAGCGCACAAAAGGCAATTCAAACGCGGCGCACGCCACATGTGCCGCTAAAATGCCCAAATTATCGGGCGCAATACGGGCTTGTTCGGGGCTTTGGCAAAAAAGATATTCGGGATGCGCCGCCAAAAATTGATCGAGAGGGTTGCCAGTTGCCACCATCAGCGCCAAGGCCGCGTTACGTCTGCGCCCCGCCCGCCCCGCCTGTTGCCAAAAACTGGCGATGCTACCTGGGTAGCCATGCATTACGCAAGCATCCAAATCACCAATATCGATGCCGACTTCCAGTGCATTGGTTGCCACCACCCCGCGAATTTGGCCATTGCGTAGCCCGGCTTCAATCGCCCGCCGTTCTTCGGGCAAATAACCGCCGCGATAACCAGCGATGGCGGGTGAAGAATTGAGGGGATTATTAAGAGGATTATGGATTAAGGATTGAGGATTAGAAAGCTCTTTCCCCCAATTCTTAATTGCTAATCCCTCTTTATCAATTGCCAATCGCAAATAATTGAGCAATAACTCGGTATCTTGGCGCGAGCGGGCAAAGCAAATGGTTTGTGCGCCAGCCTTGATAACGCGGGCCGCCAAATCACGCGCAATCAATAAACTGCTGCGGCGCAGCCCTTGAGCAGCTTGTTCGGGGATGACGGGTGGATTAACGATAACGATATGCTGCTCACCGTGCGGGCTGCCATCTTCACTATCAGGTATTAGGGTGACAGGCGCTTCGATCAAACGCTCGGCGTGTTCGCGGGCATTGCCGATGGTGGCCGATGCCAAAATAAAAATAGGTTGCGAACCATAAAACTGACACAAGCGTTTTAAACGGCGAATGACATTGGCGACATGGCTGCCAAACACCCCACGATACATATGCATTTCATCGATAACGACATAGCGCAAGTGTTTAAAAAATGAAGCCCAGCGGGTGTGATGCGGCAAAATGCCAATGTGCAACATATCGGCATTGCTCAAAATCACCTGCGCATCACGCCGAATATCGGCCCGTTGCCCTTGGGGGGTGTCACCATCATAGCAATTGACAATACCGGAAGCTTTTAATTTTTGTCCAGCAATTTTTGACGGGGTTTCCAATCGCAAATCTGAGATCAAAAGCCGCAAATTGTTTAATTGGTCTTGGGTGAGGGCTTTGGTGGGGAATAAGCACAAGGCGCGAGCATTGGGGTCGCGCAAAAGCGCATCGGCGATGGGCGCATGAAAACACAACGATTTGCCACCGGCAGCGCTGGCGGCGATGATGGTATGTTGTTGGCTCAAAATCGCCTCAACCGCCGCGGCTTGGTGGGTATACAGTTGTTCAATCCCACGCGCCTGTAATGATGCGATCACACGCGGGTGTAGACCGGACGGAAATGGTGCATAACGCGCCGCGACTTCGGGGGCACGCTCCCAAGCCGTTACGTCGCGCATAAAATCGGCATCATCGCGCAGGGCAGACAAAAATGACAACAAGATTTTTGAGAAGCTTCAGAATTTGGGGGTTGGGATTAGGGATTAGGGATTAAGGATTGGAAAATCACGCCAATCCTTAATCCCTAAAATCCTCAATCCCTCATTATTTTAGGCTGATAGGCAAATAAACTTGTTTGCCGTTAATGACATTGAGCCACAACGCCGAAACAGGGCCGCAAGCGTTGCTGCTGTCGCAGCCGCGCATATAAATGGCATGTTGTCCAATGGTAGGAGGTGCGATGATTTGGGTAGTCACATTTTCTTGGCTGCTGTCAAATGCGCCATCGCTGGCAGTCATGTTACGTGGGGTGGCGTTGGGGTGGTCGAAGGGCAAATCGAGGCTATACTCAACCCGTGTGATGGCTTGGGCGCTTGGGCGGCCATAACCATCATCACCGTACACATCATCCGACACCTTCGCCGATAAAATCACTGGGGCATTAGTGATGGCTGTCGCAATATTTAGGCTAGGTGAAATGACGCTTGGCCCCAAGGCCAAGGTAAATGGCTGCTGCGCCACTTTCGCCGCATAAATAAACGCGGGTTTGTTCAATTCCCAAAAACGGTCTTGGCATGAAAAAGGCGGGGTAAAACTGCCGCATTGGCTGGCGCTGGTAAACGGCCCCACCTCAAAGGTAAAAGCGGCGATGCCCAATGTGCCATAAGCCCAATCATCGCTGGTGCCGCTGGCAGCATAGAGCACCTCAGAGGGTTGACCCGTTGTATATTTGTTATAGTAGCTCATGCGAAAAGCCATTGAGCGCAAACCGACCTCGTTGGGGGCTTGCTTATTGGCTGGGCAAGCATCGTTAAAACACTCGAACCCACCCCACGGCAATAATACAAGATCGCTATAACTATGCAGGGTCAATAATACGCCACTGGTCGTGGCAGGTGCGGCGTCGGTCATTTCGGGGCCGCGTTGATCACGAAAAAGCGTCCGGAGTAAGGCTTCAAGTGCAATTTGTTCGGGTTCTGAGGCTGCACTTTTGCCCGCGTACGTGGCATAACATGGGTCTGGGCTAGTGCCAGCCAAATTCCATTGAAAACTGGCGTTGCGATTTAGGTCGATGCCGTGATGACGGTCACCATTGGGTGGGGTTGGGCAATTGCCTTGAGTATTGTTGGCATTTTTGCGCTGCAAATAGGGCGACACATTATTTTGCTCAACAATTTGCCGCCCGTCAGGGTTGACAATGGGTATAACCCAAAACTCATTGCGCTCAAGCAACATGCTCACATCAGCATCTTTGTTGTCATTCTCAATCAGGTAATCGATCCAACGCCACGCCAACTCTGAAGTGCTTAATTCGCGGGCATGAATGGCGGCCATGAGCAAGAAGCGGGGCTTGTCTACATTGGGGTCTAGGGCGCAATCGCTGCTGCCGGGCCGAATTTTTGTGATACAGATGGCTTTAAGGTCATAACCATTGGCTTTGCCATTGGTTTTACGCCACGAGTCACCATAATCGACCACTTTGGCTAAATCGGGGTGATTGATTGCAACGGCATCAAGATGGGCATAGTGTTCGGCAATGGTGCGATAACCGCCAAAAAATGTGCTTGGTGCATCGGCCTCGGTGGCGCGGCTAAAGCGTTGGGTGGGCAATACTTCTTCAATAGCAACCTCAAAACCCTGTTGGCGCAATTGGGCGGCAACAGAATCGTTCCCCATGACAAATAACCATTCACCCTTACGGGCTTCTAACACATCCCAACCGCCTTCGTGCAAGCGGCGGCGCTCATCGGCGGTGCTGGCTTTGATGCGTAATATCATCAGGGGTGACTGCTCGGCTTGCCTCGGCTCGGCAGCCAATGGGGCAGCAACAAGCCGAATAATGAGAAGACAAGTGAGAATAACAAGGTAAACAAAGGTTGATTTTAATTTCATAAGCATCGATATTTCATAGCGGCAATATGTTTTTAATGGCGTGAGCCTTGCCCATGCCATTAAAAAAAACACCTGTTCAGTTTGGCATTATGTCTTTTGGGGTCTTTCCCCAATTCAATTATTGAGAATATTGAGAAGATACAAAAATACTACCCATAAAATACACTAACGCCAACAACAGACAACATTGAACATACCAAACTAGTCACAAAAAACACGAAAACGTTTACTGTTATTAGCCTTATTCCACGCTGAAAACATAAGTGTGAAACTGGTCACAATCACCCCAATAAACATATGTTCTAAGACGCTGTTTGTTAAAACAACTTTTCGCCAAGATCACTATCTCACAGTTGTTATGGGGTGGAAAAGCCACCCCATAACAACTGTGAGATAGTGATTTTGGCATTCATTTTGTCTAAATATGCTCTTTGATTTGATAAAATTACGCTCGCGAAACCAAGCAGGTAAGGCACGAGCGACGACAAACGCGCACACCACATACACCACCTAACACATGATGCTGTGTAAACCCAGATAGTCCATAGATTTGAGATTGTAGCCTAAACCATAGTGCTTGTCACACTCATCTATAATCATGACGTAAAACATGAATATCTTAGTTGTGGTTGCTCATCCTGATGATCCAGAATTTTTTGCTGGCGGCACGTTGGCACGCTGGTGTGCCGAAGGTCATCATGTGCGTTATGTCATTGTGACAGGCGGTGACAAAGGCACTGATGACCCATCGATGACCTTGCATCGCTTGGTTGAAATGCGTGAAGCCGAGCAAAAAAATGCGGCGGCAGTCTTGGGTGTAAAAGATGTTGTTTTTCTACATTATGTCGATGGTGAGCTTGCCAACACCTTGGCTTTGCAAAAAGACATTGCCCGCGAAGTGCGCAAATTCAAGGCCGATATCATTGTTACCACCGATCATGAAACCGTGCATTATGGCGCGTCACGGATTAACCATAATGACCACCGGATGATTGGTATCGCTGTATGCGATGCGCTATTTCCCGCTGCTAACAATCGCATGTATTTCCCACAATTGCTATTACAGGGCCACGAGATGCATTACCCCAAGGAAGTATATTTTGCTGGAGCGGCAGACCCCAATACTTTAGTGGACGTTACCAACTTCATCGATAAAAAAATCGCGGCGATTCGTTGCCACATCACCCAAATAAAAGATATGGATGGCGTTGCCAAACGTATTAAGTCGGGTGCATTACGAATGATGGCCGACGGCAGCGTGCATTACATCGAAAATTATCGGCGCGTCTTACTGTAAAAAAGTGCAAAGTGCAAAGTAAAGATGACAATTTTCGATACAGATTCCCGTCAAGCATTTACCAGTGGCGTTTCGGCGCTGGCGCTAGCGTTGACGTTGGCTGTTTTGATGTTTGCAGGGGCTGTGTTATTGCCCAAAAACGGCTTGACTTTTGTCATGATCGTGCTTGGGTTGGCGTTTGTGGGGGTAACGGGTTGGTTAGGGTATCACCTCTACGCCATCGCCAATTCGAGCTATGCCCTCGACCGTAATTTGCTCGTTATTCGCTGGGGTGCCATCCGCGAAGTTGTGCCGATGGCGGATGTGCAAAAGGTAATTGATGCTAAAGATATCGCTGCGCAAATCAAATTTCGGCCTATTCCCATTTTAGGCTGGTGGCATGGCGAGGGGCTACACCCCGAAATCGGCCCAATTGGTTTTTACAGCACCACCCCAATCGAAGAACAACTCATTGTCGTCACCCACTATGGCGGCTATGCACTCTCGCCTTATGATGGCGAGGCCTTCATCGAAGCATTTCAGCAACGGTTTTATATGGGTCCCACCCAATTGCTCGAGCCAGCGCGTTTGATGCCCACTTTTATGGAAAGTGAGTTTTGGGTTAATCGCAACATCCAAATTCTTTTGGGTGGGCCGTTGCTCATTGTGCTGGCTTTAGCTGGGGTAGTGCTCTTTCGATACCCCACGCTGCCCATTCAATTACCTTATCATTTTGATGCCACCGGTACACCAGACCGATTTGGCACGCCAGACCAGTTGTTTATTTTGATTGGCTTTGCGCTATCGCTAACACTGTTCAATTGGCTAATTGGCACTTTTGTTTATTGGCGCGGCGAGAAATTAGGGGCTTATTTGGCGTGGGGCGGCAGCATCGCGGTGCAGCTCTTTTTCTTGGTTTCAGTGATGTTTGTGGTGTTTTCGTAGACTCTCCGTGTTTACTCATCAATATCAGGCATACTTAACCTCATGAATAAATGGTTGCAAAGCGTGGTAGTGGCAGGGGTCGTTATTGGCTTGGGGGCTGGGGGCTGGGCAGTGGCGACAAATAATCGCAAGATCGAGGCACGCGCCAGTGTAGCCGAGCTAATGTCGGACAGTGACACCAGCGGCTTTGCACGGGCCTATACTCCGCGTGACTTTAAATTTCCACAAGATCACGGCCCACACAACGAGTTTCAAACTGAGTGGTGGTATTACACCGGCAATGTGGCCGATGCCAATGGGCGACATTTTGGTTATCAATTCACCATCTTTCGCCGTGCTATTGCCGCCGAAGCCAATGCTAAACCCATTGCCGCCAATAGCTTTACCTCAAACCAAGTTTATTTTGCTCACTTTGCCATCACCGATTCAGGCGCAGGCAAACACAGTGCATTTGAGCGTTTTAGCCGCAGCGGTGGCAATTTGGCTGGAGCCATAGCAGCGCCGTTTCATGTTTTTATCGAAGATTGGTCGGTTCAAAGTAGCATGAGCACGGGCGGGGCCGAGGCCGTTGAGATCAAGGCCAAAGACAGCCGCAATGGGGGCGAATATGCTATTCAACTAAATCTAAACGCCAGCAAGCCGCTGGCTTTGCATGGCGAGCGCGGCCTGAGTGCCAAGAGCAATTTGCTGGGCAATGCCTCTTACTATTACTCATTCACCCGCATGGCCACCACCGGCAAAATAAGCACGCCCAGCGGCACATTTGAGGTGCGCGGCGATAGTTGGATGGACCGCGAATGGAGCACCAGCGCCCTGAGCGCTAACACCGCCGGTTGGGATTGGTTTTCGGTGCAATTGGGCGACCAACGCGAAGTAATGCTTTATTTCTTACGGCTCAAAGATGGCAGTATTGATCCAGTTTCAAAAGGCACTTTGATCGAAGCCGACGGCAGTACCCGCAACCTCAAATTGGAGGATTTCAAGGTCGATGTGCTTGATCGCTGGCTCAGCCCACATAATAATGCCGATTACCCAATGCGCTGGCGGCTGAGTATTCCCAGCGCTGGTATTTTAATCGAATTAACGCCACGTATCAAAGACCAAGAGATGGCCGATATTTCGACGGTGTATTGGGAAGGGGCCGTCACCTTGGCTGGCACATCGAATGGCAAAACCGTAAGTGGTGTGGGCTATGTCGAAATGACTGGATATCAAGCCGGACTTAATCGGCGGTTATGATACGGGTTTATGGAAAAGTCAAAATTTGTCAGTCGTGGTGGTATTTGGGTGGCATTGCAAGCAGTACTATTGCTGCTGATCTTGCTCATTCCCATTTATACTCGTTTGATGGGTACTGAGTCGGGCTGGGGCTGGCCGCTGGGTAGCATTGCCAGCATGATCGGGGTGATGAGTTTGGTGATTGGGGTAATATTTATTCGTCGTGCTTTTGCTGATCTTGGTGATAATTTGACTCCTTATCCCCAACCTATTAATCGTGGCAAATTGGTGCGACACGGTGTATATGGCTTGGTACGTCACCCCATTTACACCGCTGTCATTTTGCTGGCGCTGGGCTATGCACTGGTGTTTAATTCGGTGTTGACTGTACTTGGGGCGCTGGTGCTGTTTATTTTTTTTGATAGCAAAGCCCGCCGTGAAGAGTTGTGGCTGATGGAAAAATACCCTGATTACGGCAACTATCGCAAACAAGTTAAAAAACTTTTGCCCGGCATTTATTAGGAAGAAAAGATGAAGGATGGGGGCAAGTCATGAGTCACGAGTCACTTGTTAGAAGACGCATGGTTCGTGACTTATGCGCAGTTTCTCATCCTTTATCCTTCATCCTTCACTTTTTCCCCAATGGACATCATCCCCCAAGACGGCATGAAGATTGACTGCAATACGCGATTGGCGCGTGGGGTCTATTATTTGCCACACGGTATCGAAATTGTGAAAGACGGCGTAACACTTGACGGCAATGGCGCGTTACTGATCGGCGAAGGCTTTGCTGGGCGCGGTGTTGTGGTCAACCGACACAGTGGCGTAAACATACGAAATCTTCAGGTTGAGCGTTATTATCACGGCATTTGGGTCAACGCCAGCGCCAATGTGCGCATCGAGCGCTGCCACATCACCCGCACCCACGAAGTGGCTGGGCCAGATGTGTTTTTAGATATTTGGCTCGACCATAGCCAAGCCTATGGCGCAGGCATCATCTTCAATGGTGTCATCGATAGCAGCATCTGCGACAACGACTTGCAACACCAACAAAATGGCGTAATGTTATATGGCTGCCACAAGGTCGAAGTCGCCCGTAACAATGCCTCATTCAACAGCGGGGCCGGCATGTTGCTATTTGAATCGTCAGATAACGCCATTCAGTCCAATATCGCCGATTTTTGTTGTCGCATTTACAACTATCGTGGGCGTGATGGGGCGGCTTATCACAATGGGGCCGATGCTGCCGCGTTGGTCATGATGTGTAATTCGTCACGTAATCACATCAGCCACAACCTGCTGCGTGGCGGCGGTGATGGGGTGTTTTTGGGTGGGTTTCACAAAGACCAAATTAAAACACCGTGCAATGACAACGTGTTTGAGCACAATGATGGCAGTTGGAGTCCCAATATCGCTTTCGAAGCTACCTTCTCTGAGCATAATATTTTTCGCCATAACAAGGCCGATAATTGCAATTATGGTTTTTGGTTGGGTTACTCTAGTCATACCACCGTTGCCGATAATTCAATTGTGGGCAACCGCATCGCGGGGGTGGCGATTGAACAAGGGCATCATAATGCCATTCGCCACAACACCTTTGCTCGCAACCGCGATGGCGTGCAATTTTGGGTGGGCGCGCGCCCGGCTTTTACCAATTTTTATCCTGAATGTGCCGAAAGCTACGAAACCGACATCGCCGACAATGAATTTACGCGCCACGACAGCGCCATTCGCATTTGGACCGAACGCGAGGCAGCGGCACTGCGCTGCCACAATTTTCGTATCACCGGCAATACCATCAGCGACAATCGCATTGCTGCCCAAATCGAGCGGGTGCGTGACAGCATTATTCAAAACAACCGCATTAAAAATAATGTTGAGTCTGGCCTAATGCTGATTGGGTGCCAAGATGTGCAAACAAGCGCTAATGAAATGTAAACAGGGTTTGTTGGTTAATTGGTTGGTTGATCCCATGTGACTTGTGAGCGACTGATAAACTATTCAACTAATAAATCCTATCTATTTTGAAACACGTAGATATGCGTCCTTCCTCAAAAGATGTAATGTCGAAATCACTATATGGCCTTTGGTAGCGTGGGCAAAGCCCACGCTACCAAAGGCCATATAGTGATTTCGACGAAAATTTGTTTTACTTGCCCGATTGGGATATAGCTACGGTTCTCAAAAGAGTCGCGGTTTAAACCAATCAACTAATAAACCATGAACACACTAACAATCGAACAACTAAAAACCGAAGCCGATGCCATGCGTGAGCAATTGGTCAACACCCGCCGCGATTTTCATATGCACCCCGAATTGGCCTTTCAAGAGGTGCGCACGGCAGGCATCGTGGCCCAGCGTTTGGGCGAATTGGGCTATGAGGTGCAAACCGGCGTCGGCAAAACTGGCGTGGTCGGGCTGATTGAAGGCAACGGCAGCGTCGGTGAAACCCTGCTTTTGCGTTTCGATATGGACGCTTTGCCCATTATCGAAGCCGTCGATGTGCCATTTAAATCGCAAAATGCGGGCGTGATGCACGCTTGCGGGCACGATGCCCACACCGCCATTGGGCTTGGCGTGGCCGAACTATTGGCGCGGCATCGTGACCAATGGGGCGGCATTGCTAAATTTGTCTTTCAACCCGCCGAAGAAATCATCGCTGGGGCCAAGGCCATGATTCAAGATGGCGTGTTAGAAAACCCCAAACCTTCACGCGCTTTATCGATGCACGTGAGCAGCATGGAACCGGTTGGCACGGTGCAAATGACCAGCGGCCCAACGATGGCAGCGGCGCAGGCCTTTAGCATCAGCGTGACCGGGCGTGGGGCACACGGCGCATCCCCACATCAAGGCCGTGACCCGATTGCGACCGCCGCCCTCATCATTAACGCCTTGCAAACGGTGGTCTCGCGCAATGTCGAGCCGCTCAAGGCTGGCGTCATCACCATCGGGGCCATTCATGGCGGCACAGTCGGCAATGTTATCCCCGATCTTGTTGAGATGAAGGGCACCATCCGCTCATTCGAGTCAGAAATCGAAGTCTTGCTCAAGAAGCGGATGCAAGCCATTATTACCGGCATTGCCGAATCGATGGAATGTAGTGCCGAACTAACTTTTGATGTCAATCCAACCCCCGCAACCGTCAATAATCCCGAATTGGCTGAAATGGTGCGCAACAATGCCAAGGCCTTGGTCGGGCCGGCCAATGTGCGTGATGATCGTCGCACAATGGGGGCTGAAGATTGTGCATGGTTTTTGCAAGCCGCGCCCGGGGCCTATGTGTTTATTGGCGCTGGCAGCAGCGATGAGAGCAAGCATGTGCCACATCACAGCCCACGCTTTGTCATCGAAGAAGATTCATTGCCCATTGCTACCGCCTTGGTGACCAAGAGTGCGCTCGATTTATTGAAGAAGTAAACGAAGGCTGACTTCGTATCTTCTCAATAATTTGGGGTAAACCCCAAAGACGTAATATCAAAATTACTACATGGCCTTTGATGGCATGGGCAAGCCCATGCCATCAAAGGCCATATAGTAATTTTGACAAAAATTTATTTTAATTGTTCCGGTTTATAACGGTTACACCTAGCGGAACGAAGCAAACACATGGATAATGCCTGTCATTATGGCTCAATTAATCGATGGAGTGACAATTGCGGCGCAAATTCGTGCTGAAGTGAAAGACCAAGTGGCAGAGATGAAGCGTAATTTGGGCATTACGCCCGGCCTTGCCACCGTGTTGGTCGGCGAAGACCCAGCCTCGGCTACCTATGTGCGTAGCAAACACAAAGCCTGTGAAGAAGCGGGGATTGCTTCATTTGGGCACGTATTGCCCAAAGATGCCACCCAAGAACAAGTGGCAGCGGTGCTAACCGAATTGGCCGCCAACCCCAATGTGCATGGCATTTTGATGCAATTGCCACTGCCCAAGCACCTCAACGAAGACCCGTTGTTGGCGCTTATTCCGCAACACAAAGATGTCGATGGATTTCACCCCAGCAACCTCGGCTTGCTAGGTGTAAAAGGCAAGCCGCCTCCATTTGCGGCATGCACCCCCGCCGGTTGTATCGAATTGCTAGAGCGCACCGGCGTTAGCATTGCAGGCAAACGCGCTGTGGTGTTAGGCCGTAGCACCATCGTTGGCCTACCCGTTTCGTTGATGTTACTTACCCGCGACGCCACTGTCACTATGTGCCATAGCCGTACCGTTAACCTTGCCTCGGTCGTGCGCGAGGCGGATATCATTATCGCTGCCATTGGCAAACCCTTGTTTGTAACCGCCGATATGGTGAAGCCTGGTGCAGTCGTGATCGATGTCGGCATTAACCGCATTGCCGACCCCAGCCGCAAGAGCGGCTCACGCTTGGTGGGCGATGTAGATTTTGATGCAGTCGCGCCCATTGCCTCGGCCATCACGCCTGTGCCGGGCGGTGTTGGCCCAATGACGATTGCAATGCTGTTAAAAAATACCTTAAAGGCCGCAAATCAAAGCCAAAAATAAGGTTTGTATTTAGAGATGGCAAAACCACCTCTAAATACAAAGTGATTGTATCTCTGGCATTAACATCTTTTACAGACATTCCCAATTATTCACAAGGCGCAAAAAAACAAGCAAAGTTTAATCCAAAATTGCAAATTTGAGGTGGGTTAGATATAAAATAGATACAGTCCATTTCAATTTAGGATCAAAAATGAATATACTTTCTCGCAATCCATTGTCAACCACGATCGCTGTGCTCTCATTAAGTGCAACTATTTTAGGCATTCATGCTAATCAGGCGACTGCATCACTAGGAGGAAATGCAACACCTCCGCCCACAACCATCGCAAACAGCGCCGATGGATTATGTGCGACCCCTTACACCATAAAAACAGGTGACACCCTATCGCTCATTGCAAAACGTAGCACTGGTAATATATTTGACTATGTCAATATTGTTCGGGTCACAAACGATGTGGCCAAATCAGACAAAAGATTTGCCCCCATCAATAATATTAACGTCATTCGAGTAGGTCAAATGCTGTGCCTCGCCAAAGCCAAGGCAGCCCCCGCCTGGGCTTATAACGGCGATGCAGGCCCAGCTAAATGGGGCGACCTAAGCAGCGAATTTGCGGCTTGCAAGACTGGGCAAGAGCAATCGCCAATCGACCTAAGCAAGGCCAATTTACGCGACATCTCAAATATTTCATTTAATTATCAACCCAGCAAAATTAATATTTTAAACAATGGGCATACCATTCAAGTGAATTATGACGAAGGTAGCTATATTGTGGTCGATGGCAAGCGTTATGATTTGCTGCAATACCATTTCCATGCACCCAGCGAGCACAGTGTAAATGGTAAATTGGCCGATGCCGAAGTGCATTTTGTGCATAAAGCTGCCGATGGCACATTGGCCGTTGTTGGGGTATTATTGGTGCAAGGGCCAGATAATGCCTCACTAAAAACCGTGTGGGATAACCTCCCTACAACTCAAGGGCCAGTCAAGACCTTGACTGCAACCACAAATGCCAAAGAACTGATCCCGCCTAGCCAAACCACTTATCGTTACAATGGCTCATTAACCATACCACCCTGCTCTGAGGGTGTAAAGTGGCATGTCATGACACAATCGATGCAAATATCGGCGGCGCAGATTAAGGCGTTTACCAATTTGTTCCCCGTCAGCAATCGCCCCATTCAACCCCTCTTTAGCCGCACGCTTGATCTAGACAGCACACCGTAACTAGTATTAAAAACGCCTATTTCACCAATGCTGCTCAAGCTATGCTTGAG
>JAGWYZ010000087.1 GCA_018969115.1 Chloroflexota bacterium
AGCGGCGTGCATATCTGCCGAAAACATACCGCGAATGCTTGATTTTTCTAACTCGCGATAAAGATCATGGATCATTGCAGTGATATTGGCATCACCCATGTAGGCATAAACTTCACGGCTAGGGGCAACAACCTGAGATGGGTGAATGGGTGGAATGAACATAAACTATTAAAATAATGCTTAGTGCGCGTCCCCAGTCATATCGCACGTGGGCGTGCTTAGGCGCGTCTGGGGACGCGCACTAAGCATTACTATTAAAACTGCTCTAAAAAGCGCAAGTCGTTGGCCCAGAAATTGCGAATGTCATTGATGTTATGCAAACGCATCGCCACCCGTTCTGGCCCCATGCCAAAGGCAAAGCCCGACCATTCGCGTGGGTCATAGCCGCCATTTTCGAGCACGGTGGGATGCACCATGCCAGCGCCTGAAATCTCTAACCAACCCGTACCCTTGGTGAGCATACGCGCCTGTGATGTGGCGGTTCCAAGATAAACATCGACCTCGACACTTGGCTCAGTGAATGGGAAATAACTGCCACGAAAACGAATTTGCCCATCACCGCCAAACATGCGCCGCCCAAATTCGCCCATCACGCCCTTTAAGTCGGCCAGCGTAATATTGCGCCCAATGGCGATGCCCTCAACTTGGTTAAATTGCATCTCGCTGCGGGCCGTCACTTGTTCATAGCGATAACACATGCCGGGCAAGATGACACGAATGGGTTTCGTGCCATTGCCCCCCAACTCACGCATCGAGCGAATTTGCCCGGGTGAGGTGTGGGTGCGCAAAATAACGCCGGGTGTATTGGTGTAAAACGTGTCCCACATGTCACGCGCCGGGTGTTCCGGCGGCATGTTGAGCAGTTCAAAGTTCATTTCATCGGTCTCAACATCGGGTGAGCGGTAGACCTCAAAACCCATTTGAGCGAAGATTTTGGCAATGTTGCGCAAATTTTGGGTACTGGGGTGCAAACGCCCGCGTTGCACTGGGCGACCGGGCAAAGTGACATCAATAGCGCCAGCCCGCATTTTGGCTTCAAGCTCCAGCCGGCTAACCTCGCCTTTTTTCACTTCATAGGCGGTGGTCAAACCTTGCTTTACTTCGTTGGCCCGTTTGCCAAAGGCGGGGCGATCTTCTTTACTCACTTTGCCCAGCAAAGTCATGGCTTCATCAAGTGCGCCTTTGCTGCGTTTTGTGCCGTAATATTTGCCTTGCCAAGCGACTAAATCGTCGTTGGTGGTAATGGCGCTTAATTGCGCCAATGCCTCTTGTTCGAGGGTGTTCAGTTGATCGAGCATCGGGCGAATTATAAAGGAGGAGGGAAGGGGGATAGGGGATGGGGAATGGGGATTAGGGAATAGGGATTAACCCATGAGTCATGAGTCATGAGTCTGTAAAATGACTCGTGACTCATGATTGTCACTCAATCCCTAATCCCTATTCCCTGCCCCCCATCCCCTGTTCCCCAATCCACCCCAGCAACGTCGCTGCTTCTGTCATGAAGCAATCTTTGCTTTCTTCGGGCAAAAATTCGAGCATGGCGAAGATATCACGCTGTTGATCTTGTGAAATTACATTGGCTTCATGCAAATAAGTGCGCCAATCGGTTGCACCTTCGGCCAAGGGGTGACGGCTAACGCTCCAAGGTTGTTTTGGCAGGAGTTGCCATTGAAAGATATGAATATGAGATAACACGGGGGCAAATGCACGCAACTCATTGATACCGGTCTCGACTGGGCTACCAGTTTGAGGTTGCCAATGCAAATAAAGATTGGGATGCCCTGCCCACGCCAACAAATCCATGGACGATTTGAGAGTGTCGGCTACTGTATTGCGATGAAATTCGCATACGATTGCAATCTGGGCTTCGGCGGCCAATTCGGCGATGCGGGTTAAATCGACCGCCACATTGCCAAAATAAGCCCCACTGGCCTGCGCCGATGATTGCCGCCCGGCCCATACGCGAATAAATGGCGCACCCAAGGCTTGGGCCGACGTTAGCACATCTTCAAATGGCGCACCGGGTGCACCCGAAGCTTCAATATTATCACCAACTCGATAATACGAGCCATACCCAGCCACTGCCAAACCTGCGTTTAGCGTGCTGGCACGCACGGCCTCGGCCATTTCAATATTGCCAGGTGGCACATGCAAATCGCCGCCCCATTCAATACCACGCAGGTCAGCCTCGGCTGCCAATGCCACAATTTGAACAGGCGACAAACTACGAAAAGTAACAGAACAAAGTGCAGGAAGAATCATAAGGAATTACGAATTACGAATTACGAAATTACAAATCGAACTGCAAAATTCGTAATATGTAACTTTTAAAGGAAGGCTCGGGCGTATTCAGGGGTAACGAGGTGTTTGAGTGGTTGACCAGCCAGCCAGCGGTCAAGCTCTTCGACCACCAGCCGCCCCATGCGGCGGCATTCGGTGTCCATGCTGCCGGCAATATGGGGGGTAAGAAAGACATTGGGCAAGTCGTAAAGCGGCGATTCGGGTGGCGGTGGCTCAGGCCAAGTGACATCGAGTACGGCAAATAGATCGGGGCGCTGTTGCAATACTTCGATCATCTCTGGCTCATTCACCACCGCCCCGCGTGCGGTGTTAATGAAGGCCGCGCCTGATTTCATTTGTCTAAAATGCGCCCCTGTGATCATGCCCACTGTTTCAGGTAGCCAAGGCGTGTGGCAGGTGATGACATCTGATTGGGCAAAAACCTCATCTAACGAAAGCAACGTTACGCCCAACTCAGCCGCACGGGTGGGTGACAAAAATGGGTCATACGTTACCACCTTTACCACCGAAAGCCGCAGCCGCTCAAGCACCAATCGTCCAATAGCGCCCAACGAAATGATGCCGACGGTGCTGCCATAGGCCCCCGCCACTGGGGTGGGGCGAATGAAACGCCGCTCGCGTTTGAGGATTTGGTTGGCTTGGTAAGCCTGCTTGAGGCATAAATGGATTTGCGAGACGGTATATTCTGCTACCGGCACACCATTGGCTGTGTTTGAGGTGGTGACAGGCAAATTGCGTCGCCATACCTCATCGGTTATGAAGCGATTGACCGCGCCGCCGCCATAAAAAAGCACTTTCAAATTGGGGAAGTAGGCAAAAAATTGCGCATCCATTGCTGCCATGCCCCAGCCTGAAAACATAATTTCAACCTCATGAAAACGGTCGCCCAACGTTGGGATCGCTTCAGGGGCAATGACATCTGACACCAGTTCAACCCGCGTAGCAATATCACGCTGTTCGTCGGGGCCATAAATTTTGTGATAACTAGCGGTGGGCAGCAAATAGAGTGCTTTGGGTTTCATATTACCAAGGGATACGAATAAAGGTCATTTAATCGCCATGTTCTACACGTCATAATACCATATTTATTGGGTATTGAAGTATGTAACTTACTCAAGTCAACTGTTTTATGCTTGACAAAATCAAACTAATCGCTATAATAAAGTACTGAAAATTTAATAGCTTAGGCAACTCATCCAGAGAAGCAGAGGGAACGGCCCAATGAAGCTTCAGCAACCTAATGTCAGCACGAACTGTCAGCAAGGTGCTAACTCCGACAGAATGACTGGAAGATGAGGGAGTAATAAATGTAATTCACCCTCGTCATTAAGTTGCGACGAGGTTTTTTTATACCTCAGCCAAATTAGGTTTGAGCTGCCGATGTTATTAAATGATTCAAGTAGCGTGTAAAAATGCAAAAGCCATCCTTTACCCACCGCTTAGCAATGACGGGCATCACATGTGCCACGCACCGATGTTTTATTGGCGAACATCTGTGTAACTAGCAGGCATTTTCAAAAGCAGGTCTGCTTTTGACTGTCTGCGCCACTCCCCTTAATATCACCCCTGAATAATCGTAGTACCAAGGCTTTTGCCTTGGTATCGGCAATGCTTTGTTATTTCACGAAGTGGGTCAATGACGCCCACTTAAAGGATTGTTATGTCTTTACAAAAGATTTTCTTTAAAACATTTAAAAATATTCACGTTGCAACAGCTATGACGACCGTTTTGTTGTTAAACGCTTGTGCAACTGTCACCCCTTCTAATCCGAGCGCTACAAACACCGCCGCCCCCGCCATACAACCGACAAGTGGTACATCTGTGGTGCGTTTGGCTTATTTCCCAAATTTTACCCATGCCACTGGCTTAGTGGCTGTGGCGAATGGCACGGTGCAAAAAGCAATTGGTAGCAACACTAAATTAGATGTAAAGTCTTTTAATGCTGGCCCTGCGTTAATTGAGGCACTGTTGGCGGGCGAAATTGATATTGGCTATGTTGGCCCTAGCCCAGCGATTAATGGGTATGTAAAAAGTAAGGGTAGTGCCTTAAGAATCATCGCGGGCGCAAGCAGCGGTGGGGCTTTGTTTGTGGTTAAACCAAGCGCAAACATTAAATCGGCCAAAGATTTAGCGGGTAAAAAGATTGCCACCCCGCAAAAGGGCGGCACTCAAGATATCGCATTGCGTAAATATGTTTCGCAAAATGGGCTAAAAACAGCCGATGAAGGTGGCACAGTCACCGTGCTTCCCACCGCTAACCCAGATATTTTGACTTTATTTAAGCAAAATCAACTCGATGGGGCATGGGTTCCTGAGCCTTGGGCGACGCGCTTACTGCAAGAAGCAGGCGGTGAAGTCTTTATTGATGAGCGGGCGATTTGGCCTGACGGTAAATTTTCGACGACGCTGATTGTCGTATCTACAAAATTCTTGAAACAATCGCCAGACCTTGTTAAGGCAGTGGTAAAGGCCCATGTGCAAACCGATAAATTTGTGCGTGAAAATGCCGCTGAAGCCAAATCAATTGCCAACAAAGAAATTGAACGCATTACAAGCGCTGCACTCCCCAATGTTGTTTTAGATGCGGCCTTCCGGAATGTCGATTTTAGCTATGACCCTTATGCCAGCACGGTGCTTGTGGGGGCAGATGATGCGTTTAAGCTTGGCTTTTTGGGCGATACCCAACCGAATCTTGATAACCTTTTTGACTTTAGCGTGTTGAATGAGGTTTTGAAAGAGCAGGGGCTGCCCTTGGTAAAGGCGGTGGTTAGTAAATGAATGGAGACTACGCTTTACAAATTCAAGCTGCGAGCAAGGTGTTTTATAACGGCGGCAAGGCCATCCCAGCCTTGGCCCCACTCGATTTAGAGATTGCACGGGGTGAGTTTGTGTGTTTGCTTGGCACAAGTGGTTGTGGTAAATCGACATTGCTCAACCTTATTGCAGGGTTAGATGATCCCTCATCTGGCAGCATTTATGTGAATGGCGCACCGCTAAAAGGCCCCGGCCCAGATCGCGTGATGATGTTTCAAGAGGCGGCTTTGTTTCCTTGGTTAACGGTGCAAGAAAATGTTGAATTTGGCTTGCGACAACAAAACGTAGCGCCCCAAAAATGCAGCGAAATTGCAAAATTATGGCTAGAACGTGTCAATTTGCAAGGATTTGAGAAAGCGTATGCTCATCAACTTTCAGGTGGGATGCGCCAACGGGTTGCCCTCGCACGATCGCTGACGATTGACCCAGCGATTTTGTTGATGGATGAACCCTTTGGCGCACTCGATGCAATGACCCGTGATCGCTTGCACATTGAACTTGAAAATTTGTGGCTTAGCACGGGTAAAACGATTCTTTTTGTGACACACAACGTGCGTGAGGCTGTGGCGTTGGGTGATCGTGTTTTGGTGTTTTCACCCAGGCCTGGGCGTGTGATTGCCGATTACAAGATCAACCTACCGCGTCCCCGTTCGCTTGAAGATTTGGTTGTGATTAATAAAACTGCCGAAATTATGCAAACCCTTCGGCAGGCAATCGCGTCATCATCGGTATCACAGGAGCTTGAATGGCAACTTTAGCAAAAAATAATCTGTTATTAAGAGGGTTAAAAGGGATCACCACGACAAGTAACCCGATAAAACGAGAAACCTTGTATCGGCGCGTGGTGTTTTTTAGCCTGTTGTTCGTCGGGTGGGAGCTGTTTTCGCACAGCGGTGTTTGGCCTGACTATCTTTTTCCCGGGCCGATTGCGATTGCACAATCGCTTTGGTCGGGGCTGAAAAAGGGTCTTTATATTTATGGCACTTGGGTCAGCATGTTGCGGCTAATTGCCGGTTATGTCATTTCATTGTTGATTGGAGTGCCTTTGGGGGCATTAATTGCGCGAAACAAATATTTTAAAGATACCTTGGGTGCGCTGGTCATTAGTTTACAAGCCTTACCGAGTGTATGTTGGCTGCCATTGGCGATCTTATGGTTTGGTTTAAATGAGCGTGCCATCTTGTTTGTGGTGGTGATGGGTTCATTGTTTTCGATTGTGTTGGGGGTAGAGAGTGGCATTAATAACACACCGCCTATTTATGTAAAAGCAGCACGCAATTTGGGCACGACAGGGCTACGTTTATATACCCGTGTCATCTTGCCGTCGGCATTTCCGATCATTTTAGCGGGTCTAAAACAAGGTTGGGCTTTTGCGTGGCGGTCGTTGATGTCGGCTGAATTATTGTATTTCACGCTTAGCTTGGGCAATTTGTTGCAAACTGGGCGCGATTTGAATGATGCTGCCCAAGTAATGGCCGTAATGACCGTCATTATTGGCATTGGTTTGGCATTTAATCAGCTTTTATTTGCCCCATTTGAACGCCAAATTGCCAATCGTTGGGGGTTTAGTCCATCAAAATGATAAATCATCGTATGTCTGCAACCGAGATAGCGCAGTTGAGCGCCCAGCTTCAACCGCTTGATTTAGCCGCCCGCTTAACTTGGTTAACGCAACATTTTGATAATGTGGTGTTTTCTACCTCGTTTGGGCAAGAAGATCAAGTGATTACCGAGGTGATCGGGCGTAATCGCCTCCCGATTCGGTTTTTTACACTCGATACCGGGCGTTTGTTTTATGAAACCTATACGTTGGCCGAAGAAACACGCACCCGTTATTTGCTAGCAATCGAGACCTATTTTCCGGCTGCCAATGACATTGAAGCCTTGGTATCGAAAAAAGGTTTTTTTAGTTTTTACGATTCAGTCGAAGAACGCAAAGAATGTTGTCGGGTGCGCAAAATTGAGCCGCTGAAACGGGCGTTGGTTGGGGCAAATGTGTGGGTCACTGGTCTACGCGCCGAGCAATCGGCTAGCCGCGCTGATGTGCCGTTGGTGGCTTGGGATGAACAGTTTCAGGTGTTAAAAGTGAATCCGTTGATTGATTGGCAGTATGAGCAATTAACCGATTACATTCGGCAAAATAATATTCCAGAAAACGAGTTGCATCAACGGGGCTTTATCAGCATTGGCTGTGCGCCTTGCACCCGTGCCATTCAACCGGGCGAAGATATTCGTGCTGGGCGTTGGTGGTGGGAAAGCTCTAAAAAAGAATGTGGGTTGCATCTCGCCCCAAACCGTGTATGACGTCATTGGCTTTTGAGATGACAAAAAGTTAACTTTAAAGGATTACATAAAAAAATGGACAATTTATCCTACTTTAATCCAGATGCCTTGGTCAGCACCGAATGGTTGGCGAATCATCTTCATGATGCGAATATTCGGGTGATTGAATCGAATGAAGACCCCCTTTTATATTTGTCGGGGCATATTCCGGGCGCTGTTAATATCGATTGGGTGGCAGATTTGAATGATCCGGTGTCGCGTGATTATTTAAATGCCAGCCGGTTTGAGCAGTTGTTGCGCCGCAATGGCATTGCCAACGACAGCACACTTGTATTTTATGGCGATAAAAATAATTGGTGGGCATGTTATGCGTTTTGGGTTTTTCAATTGTTTGGGCATAGCAATGCCAAAATATTGAATGGCGGACGTAAAAAATGGGTTGATGAGCAGCGTGAATTGACACGGGTTGTAACAGCTTATCCTGCCACCCATTATGTTGCGCCTGAACGCGATGATGGCAAAGTGCGGGCATTTCGCCATGAAGTGTTGGCCCACGTTCAGCAAAAAGGGCAATTGATTGATGTGCGTAGCCCCCAAGAATTTAGTGGTGAACGGTTACATATGCCCGATTATCCGAATGAAGGTGCGTTACGTGGAGGACATATTCCGGGGGCCGCTAATGTGCCTTGGGCACAGGCGATAAAAGAAGATGGCACGTTTAAATCACGCGAAGATTTAATTAAGCTATACACCTCAAAAGGCATCACCGACGATAAAGAAGTGATTACTTATTGCCGCATTGGTGAGCGTAGCTCGCACACTTGGTTTGTTTTAACCCATTTGCTGGGTTATCCCAATGTTCGCAATTACGATGGTAGCTGGACCGAGTGGGGAAATGGCGTTGGTCTGCCAATTGAGAAATAGTATGTTTATTTATGAAAGCAATTTTGCAGCCAATTCGATCTTGGATCTGTCTTCCAATGGTGCTCATTCTAGCTTTCCGCGTGAACTAGAAGACGAATCGATTTATATTTTGCGCGAAACAGCCGCGCAATTTGAGCGCCCAGCCATTTTGTTTTCGGGCGGCAAAGATTCAATTGTCGTAACCCATTTGGCGGTTAAGGCCTTTGCCCCCGGCAAAGTGCCTTTTCCATTATTGCATATTGATACTGGGCATAACTTCCCAGAGACCTTGGCTTATCGTGATGAGATGGTGCATCGTTTAGGCTTAGAGTTGATTGTGCGTTATGTGCAAGATTCAATTGATAAAGGCATGGCGCGTGAAGAAACCGGCAAATATGCCAGCCGCAATGTCTTGCAGACAGTGACCTTGCTTGATGCTATCGAAACGCTTAAATTTGATGCCTGTATTGGTGGGGCAAGACGTGATGAAGAAAAAGCCCGTGCAAAAGAGCGCTTGTTTTCGGTGCGTAATGAGTTTGGGCAATGGGATGCGCAACGCCAACGACCTGAACTTTTTCACATGTTGAATGGGCGTATTGCCACGGGTGAAAATGTGCGTGTTTTTCCAATTTCAAATTGGACTGAATTGGATGTATGGCGTTATATCCAAGAGGAAAATCTAGATTTGCCATCTATTTATTTTTCACATCAAAGACCGGTCTTTGATCGAGATGGTTTGGTCTGGGCCGATTCGCCCTATATCAACAAATCTGCCGATGAACAACCTTATGTTGCCACCGTGCGATTTCGCACCGTAGGGGATATGACTTGCACAGCGGCGGTTAAATCGAGCGCCAACACCCTCGATGACATTATTACCGAAATTCGGGCTGCCGAGATTTCTGAGCGCGGGGCACGAATTGATGACAAACGCTCGGAAGCAGCCATGGAAAAACGTAAACGGGACGGGTATTTTTAAAGATGGATATCTTACATATTGCGACTGCTGGGTCGGTAGATGATGGAAAAAGCACCTTGATCGGGCGACTTTTATATGAGACGCGCTCGGTGACCAAAGATAAGCTAGAGGCGATTCAACAAGCCAGCAAACGGCGTGGGGTCGATTTTTTAGATTTATCGTTGTTGACCGATGGCTTAATTGCTGAACGTGAGCAAGGCATCACGATTGATGTTGCACATGTGTATTTCAATACGGCGAACCGCAAATATATTATTGCCGATACGCCGGGACATTTTGAATACACGCGCAATATGGTTACTGGGGCATCACGGGTTGCGGTCTCTATTATTTTGATTGATGCCCGTAATGGTATTGTGGAGCAAACGGCCCGTCATTATTTTATTGCATCCTTGTTGCGCATCCCCAAGGTTATTGTGTGTATTAACAAAATGGATTTGGTGGGTTATTCACAAACACGCTTTGATGAAATTGTGGCCGATTTTAAAAAATTGGCTGGCGATTATGCTGAAAACCAAGCCTTACATTTCATTCCGGCATCATCATTGTATGGTTATAACATCACGCAACGGGCCGAAGCATTTCATTGGTATAGCGGGCCTACATTGTTAGAGTTGCTCGAAAATACTGAGATACAGCATTTGCGTAAACAGGCCGCTCGGTTTCAAGTGCAAATGGTGATTCGCCCTCGCTTGCTACAAAATGCGGGTGATCAGCATCCTCAGTCAGAGGCATTGCATGATTATCGCGGGTATGCGGGGCGCATTGGCAGCGGCAGCTTGGCGGTGGGTGATCAGGTTTGTGTATTGCCCAATCAGCAACTTAGCACCATTACTCAAATTGAGCGTTTGGGGCAGGCCCAGCCGGTTGCTTATGCGGGTGAGTCGGTCACCATTCAGCTTGCCGATGATATTGATATTCGCCGTGGGAGTTTGTTAGCGCACCCAGATACAAAGCCTATTGCCCGCACCCAACTCAATGCGCGGTTGTGTTGGCTTGATCATCAGGCCTTAAATGTGGGCAAAACGTATATTTTGCAGCATGGGGTGCACAGTGTGCGGGCCAAAGTGGCGCAGATACACGGGATTGTTGATGTTGTATCTCAACAATTAAATGAAGGGCCGCCCACAATCAAGTTAAATGAAATTGGAGATGTGACCTTGCGGATTAGCCCAGCTATTTTTGCTGATCGTTATGCCGAAAACACCGCCAATGGCACCTTTATCTTAATTGATGAATGGAGCAATAATACCGTTGGCGTAGGGTTTGTGTCTTAATGGATATATAGCAATTGCTAAAAGATGAAGAGTCGATTTTACGATTTATTCCCCAAAGCTACACTTTGGGGAATAAATCGTGAAATCGGCAAAACCTTTTATCAACCCGGAATCTACTCTAAAAAAAAATTAATGAAAACTCAAATTTGTTCACCCACAGGCATCCCCATGCCGATTGTTACGCTGAACCGTAGCATTATTGTCGCGTGTAGCGTTTTTGCGCTGGCGACCCAACAACCCCTTATTACGACGGCGCTGTTGGCCGTGTTGTTGCCTGCGTCGTTGTTTGGGCGGCGGGCCAGCCTTATCTATGGCTTGGGGCAACGATTGCTTGCCCAGCAAATTGCCAAGCCCAATGTGATATTTGAAGATGCACAAACCCAGCGTTTTAACAACATCATCGCTACGTTATTGCTGGCATTTGCCCAAATCGCCTTTTTTGTCCAAAATATGGTGCTTGGATGGCTCTTTATTGGCATGATTTTGGTGGCGGCAAGCGTGGCCTTGTTGGGGTTTTGCATTGGTTGTTTTATCTATTTTCAATTTAGATTAAATCGTTATCGGTTGATCAATTGGATGACAAAGTAATTAAATAATGGCAAAAGTAAATGTTGAAACCGTAAAGACCGAAAGCCATGGGCTATTTGCCCCATTGGCGCAAGATCTCAATTCGAGCGATGCTTTTTTGAGTGAAGCCGGCAAAATTTTGATCAAGTTTCATGGCTCATATGAACAAACCAACCGCGAAAAACGCGGGGCGGCTGAAAAAGAATATTCATTTATGGTGCGGTCAAAGTTGCCGGGTGGGCAATTGACAGCAGCCCAATATTTGGCGCATGATCGCATTGCGGATGAATTTGCGAATGGCTCAATTCGCTTGACCACGCGGCAGGGAATTCAGTTTCATGGGGTGATCAAACAAGACCTGCGCGAGACGGTGCGGGCGTTAAATCATGCTTTAGTGACGACGTTTGGGGCGTGTGGCGATGTAGTGCGTAATGTGATGTGTTGCCCAGCCCCCACCGCCGACCCGCAGCGCCGTGCTGTGCAAGATATTGCAACGGTGTTAAGCGATGCAACCTTGCCCAAGACCAAAGCGTATCACCAAATTTGGATTGAAGGCAAATCGATTATTGACGATGAAGCCGAGCCAGAGCCGCTGTATGGCAAGACTTATTTGCCGCGCAAATTTAAAATGGCGATTGCGTTTCCGGGCGATAACTGTGTCGATATTTATACCCAAGACCTTGGTTTGGTGGCCTTGTTTGACGCGGCGAATCATCACATTGGCTTTAATGTCTTGGCCGGTGGCGGTATGGGCATGACCCATAATGACGAAGATACCTTTCCGCGGCTGGCTGATGTGGTGGGGTTTATTCAGCCACAATACGCGCTTGAGGTGACACACGCCGTTGTGGGTATTCACCGCGATTTTGGCGACCGTGCCAACCGTAAACATGCCCGTCTGAAATATATTATTCATGATCGGGGGTTAGATTGGTTTAAGCACGAGTTGCAAAGCCGCCTTAGTTTTACACTACAACCCGCGCACCCGATGCCCGAATTTACTTTGCAAGACCATTTAGGTTGGCATGAGCAATTTGATGCGGCAGGGCATTGGTATGTGGGCATACCCATCGCCAGTGGACGGATTGTGGATACCCAAACGGTGCAATTGCGCACCGCCTTGCGCCGAATTGTGGCTGAATTTGATACGCCAGTGCGAATTACCGGGCAGCAAAATATCATTTTGGCTGATATCGCCCCCCATCAAAAAGAAGCCATTGAACAGATTTTACAGACGCACAATGTGTTAACCGTTGATCAATTGTCGCAAGTGCGGCGTTTTGCGTTGGCATGTGTGGCTTTGCCCACTTGTCCATTGGCCATCACCGAGGCCGAACGCGCCATGCCAGCCTTGCTTGACACGTTTGAAGATGCGCTCGAATCGTTGGGGTTATTGGGTGAGCCGATCAATGTG
This sequence comes from Chloroflexota bacterium, assembly GCA_018969115.1. Lineage (GTDB taxonomy): Bacteria > Chloroflexota > Anaerolineae > J036 > Brachytrichaceae > AQU-03. The sequence goes on from JAGWYZ010000087.1 coordinate 12,540, forward strand.
CGGGTTACGGGGTGTCCCAATGGCTGCGCCCGTCCCTACACGGCAGAGGTAGCGTATGTAGGACGCTCGCTCAATAAGTATGCCATCTTTTTGGGCGGCAGCCCCACCAGCACCCGTTTGGCGCAGCCCTATCAAGACCTTGTGCCTTTTAATGAGTTGGTGACGCGCCTAAAAGGGCCATTGACGCGATTTCGCGATGAGCGTTTGAGCGGCGAGGCCTTTGGTGATTTTTGCCATCGGGTGGGTGTCGGCAATTTGAGTTGATAGGCCATATCGTGATTTCGAAGATGCCAAAAACTTGATTAATCAGAGGAGATATTAGATAGATGTTTCTTAAACAAACCATTTATTTTGGGGTAAATAACACAGACTTAAGGAAATCAACAATGGATTTAGATGAACAAAATGACGAAGGCGGTGAGCCACTGCGAAACAAATCACTGTTGATCGCATTAGGCATTATCTTTTTGTGTGCAGCCTTGCAAATTGCATTTCGTTTGGTGTGATGGTGCGCCGTCAGCCGAAGGCACACCATAGCAAATGCAGCATAATTGCATGATGCAAAACAAAATAGCAATGGTTACAGGCGCATCGCACCGAGTTGGGCGCGAGATTGCGCTGGCGCTGGCGCGGGCCGGTGCAAATGTGGTAGTGCATCATTTTAATTACTCGGCTGAGGCTGCCCAAACCGCTGCCGAGATACGCGCTATGGGGCGCGAGGCATGGGTAGTCGTTGCCCGATTTGCCGATTTGAGGGGTGGTGTCTTTGGGGTTGAATTGCAATTGCTTGTAGTCATGATAGCCGCTGGCAAAATTGGCCCCATTGGGTGCGCGTGAGACATGTTCGATGGTGTATTTTTTCATTCAAGATACGCGGCCCCGCGACGCCTGTCCAACCGCGCAAGTTTGGGTCAGCATTGTTGGTGCTAGCGATCGACTTGGTGAGTTTGTCTCTATTTGTCTCTAAAGGTGCTGCCGTTCCAATATGAGGTGATGTCAACATGATCGCCATTCGCATCGGCAGCATCTTGCGGTTTGCGTATCAACACCATCTTTAAGTCCGGGTGGTTGATGACCGGGTTTGGTGTGTAATATTTGCTTGGCCCAATGACGGGGCTGGGGGGCGGTAATTCGCCCATCGTTACCCACTTGGCTTCCATGCGCAAATTGTCGTAGGTTACTTCGGCGGGTAGGGTAAAAAACTTGCCCAATTGAAACGGACATTCGACATAATTGGCGCCGTTAAACTTGGCGATGCTGTTGCTGATGGCAACGCCGCCGTTGTTGGTGCAGGGCACCACCGTCTTGGTCGCCACATTGTCTTGCTGCCATGTGATCATGCAGGCGTTTGGCACGTTTGAGGCGAAGTTGAGCATAAACATCCAACTGCCTTGTTTCATATCGTTGGGCACATTAAAACCATTGCAAGTGGTCTCACTGACTGGCATCGGCCCCGGGTAGGGTGATGGGTATGGGCTGTCGCCGGGGCCGGGGGGTTGGTTGCTGGCGGCGGCGGCTTGGGCCGAGGCGGTGAAGAGGATGGTGCTGGTGACCAGCGCGTGAATCAGTTTGTTTGTTTTTGTGTTCATTTCTATATCCTTATTTTTATTTTTTGTTTTGTTGGTATGTCATTAAGGATACGGAAATTACGGATGGATTTGTCTCAGCGAAATGCGGATTTCTCTCAGGTTAAATTTTCTAGTCACCAGCATCGTTATAATTTAACTTATGCTAGACCTTCACCCGACTATTGTTGAAAGCGAGGGCATCCCAGTCTATGTCGTTTTGCCTTATGCTGAGTTCAAGATTTTGCAAAATAGTTATTTATCTTATTCGCAAGAAATTGAAGCTGAAAAAAAATGGGAAGCATTGCTCAATAGCTCTAAAAGCCAAAATTATTTAAATCAAATGCGAGCCAAGATTTTAAAAGACAGCGCTGAAGGCAATGTTAGCAATTTGCTTTCAGGGTTTGCGAATCGCTAAAGTTTTGCTATGATATTGCCTCATCGTGCTCATGCTGACTTTTGGGTGCATTTTGATGAATTACCAGAAACGGTGCAAAAAGCTGCTAAAGCTGCATACGAAGAATGGTGCCGTGATCCGCGCAGCCCACGTATTGTGTTTAAAAAAGTAGGCGAAGACTTATATTCGGCGCGAATTGGACGAAATTGGCGTGCCTTGGCTTTGCTACATCAAGATGAATTTGTGTGGTTTTGGATTGGTTCGCATGATGATTATGATCAACTCATTTCATAACCCCATTCCACCACTCGCCGCGAACTGACGACCAACTCACCGCGCAAAATGACATAGGACTTGGCGGGCTGAAACTGGATGGCGCTGTGCCAATCGGGGCAATCGAGCACGACGAGGTTGGCGGGTGCGCCGACCTGCAAGCCATAATTGGGCAGCCGCAGCACCTGCGCGGGGGTACTGGTCACCATCGGCAAGACGCGATCAACCTCGCCGTGCCACGCAAATTGGCCTTGATGCGCCATAAATTGCGCCACTTCGAGCATGTCGTTGCGCCCAAATGGGTAAAACCAGTTGTCGATGTCATCTTGCCCACACACCAACGGCACGCCCGCCGCCAGCAATTGTCGAATGCGTGTGACACTGCGCGGCCAAGGGTGTTTGTTTGTGTCGAACTCAGTGGCGATGAGCGAGACGTGGCTGTTTGAATAAATCGTGATGCCCGCTTCTTTGACCAAGGCGATGACCTGCGCGGCGTAGTCGTCGGGGTAAAACGACAAGGCAGCGCATTGAGTGCAAGCCACGCGCCCATGCCAGCCGTTGGCAATCGTCGCCCGTGCGATCATCTCAAGGGTGCGGCGGTCAGGGTCGGCCACGTCATCGGCCACAAAATGCAGGTCTTTGTCATATTGTCGCGCCAAGCCAAAACACATATCGACATGCGCTTGTTGCGCGGCGGTGCCTTTTTCAATAAAGGCGATGCCGCCGATGACATCGGGGTTGAATGACATGGCTTCGTGCATTAGGCTTTGGGTGCGCGCCCCAAATACGCCATCTTGTGGGAAGGCCACTACTTGCACCGTCATCCAGCGGCTGTATTTTTTGCGGATTTTGAGCAGCCCGTGCAGGGCGTTTAGCCCGCTGTCGTCGTCAATATCGGCAAATAGCCGGATGCCGCAGGTGCCATTTTGCAGCGCCAGCCGCATCGTTTCATCGACCCGCTCAAACACATCTTCGGCGGTATACGTTTGTTTGACCACTTTCGCCAATTCAAATGTCGGCAGCGCTTGTTGCGCACTCGGCAGGGCGGCAATTTTGCGTCGCCAAAACGATTTGCAGGCGTGCAATTGCCCATTCACAAACGCCGGTAGCGTCAGCTTGCCTTGGGCATTAATACGCTCACCTGTCGATGCGTCCGCCGATGCACCACTCGGTGGGCGTATTGCGCGAATGACCCCATCCGCAACCTCAATATCGACGACTTCGCCATTCATTAGGCGCGTATTTGAAATAATTAGATTCATAAGAATTTAATGATTAATGGTTAATGGTTAATGGTTAATGGTTAATGGTCAATGGTTAATGGTCAATGGTTAATGGTTAATGGTTAATGGTCAATGGTCAATGGTTAATGGTTAATGGTTAATGGTTAATGGTTAATGGTCAATGGTTAATGGTTAATGGTTAATGGTTAATGGTTAATGGTTAATGGTTAATGGTTAATGGT
>JAGWYZ010000001.1 GCA_018969115.1 Chloroflexota bacterium
TTTGAAAATAATCAAGCCGAACGCGATATTCGAATGACTAAAATAAAACAGAAGGTGTCGGGCTGCTTCCGCAGCCTGCTAGGTGCTGAAATATTTTGTCGAACACGCAGCTATATTTCTACTTTAGGTAAGCAGGGTATGGATATTTTGGGTGCTATGCGCTCCGTTTTTGATGGCGATCCTATCATGCCGTCTATGCCCTGAGTAGTGACGACTTTTCTTGTTGTCTTAAATTTTCTTGTTTACGCTTGACTTTTCTTGCATTCTCTTAACTTGAGACGGATGGTCTAAAGCAATAGTCAGTTCGACAAAAATTTTTTTCTCAGTCAATGACATAACGAATATTGGCAGGCACGGGGGTAAGCAAATATACGTCTGAATATTCTGCCCAAGATCTATAACTACGATCTTCGTAACCTAAATCGATATGTTTACCAATGACCCCCCCCCCAGTATCACATGCAACACCTTGTCCATAGCCAGCCACATAAATATTCGTCTTCAACGAAATAATATTGGGGTCGATTGCCACTGTGCCAGGTCTAAATTTATAGCCACAGCGCACAATACCATAATAAGGTGAACTCGGTGATACCCCAGCGCTGCTGGGTGAATAAGAGGTCACATACATACGAATTTTGCGCCAATATTTTACTGGGCCACTAGGGGTATCGAGGGTGCGGATGACGATTTTAGTGCCATAATTACGAATTCTTGGGCGCGGTTCAATTGCTACAAAATCAGCTACCAACTCACGTTTTACTTCTACGTCATTTTCTAGTAACACAATTCGACGCTTTTCATGCACCCCCAGAGTGCCCTCTTGTCCCAATACTTGATTGTCAATCTCTAGATTTGGGTTAGGCTCAACTCGTGTTTCAAAGGGTATGGGGCTTTGCTCGATTACCAATTCACGACGCACTCGCACCACTTGCACTTCTAAACCATCAACTATAGGTGTATTGATACCGGGTTTGGTATAGTCTTGGTCATAAAGCGCTATATTTAATTCGGCCAATAGATCGCTTACCTTTTCTTGATGCGTGCGTGTGCGCACCCGACGGCCATCGACGACGACATCGGCCAATTTAGCTGGCTCGACCTGAATTTTCATGCCAGGTGTCACACGATCGGCAGGGGATGGACTAATACGGTCAGCAAGCCGAATAAAGTAGCCATTTTGCATCAACGCTTCGCCTACGGTTTGGGCCGAGGTCTTGGCTTTTTTTAGTGGTTTATCTTTTTCGGCAATATCGATTTCAAGTGAGCGACGCAGCACGATATCAACGGTTGCTGGAGCTGGGGCATTGATCACGGGTAGTGTATCTGATGCTTGCCCATTGACCAAAAGTCGGTCAAACGCGGTGGCTTTTATGCCCAATTGATTCAAAATGTCATTGGCTGACTGACTTTGTGTAAGAATTAATTTCGGGGTTTCATCATCAATTTGTATCCGAACTGGGCGAGCGCGTTTGACAACAACTAAATCGTTGTGCTGCAACAGGGTGGTTGGCGCAGGCAAAACCACATCTTCTGGGCGCAATTGCACATTGGCTTCACGAAGTACTGACTCAGCAGTTTTTTGGTGGGTGCGCAATTCAAGCAAACGATCCCCATCAATAATCTTAATATCACGGCGGGTAATGAAATAACCACCAGCAACCAAAGCGCTAATTGCAAACCAGGCTGGTAACATAAACCATAACCAGCGCAGTTCGTTACGCGGCTTGGATTGTACAGAGGCTGCAAAACTATATTCCGAGTTATCGGTTAAATCGTACACTGCAAATGTAAAACCTAGGATGTGTTGCCAGGCACCCTGCGACACCCAAAAGGGTCTCCTTACCGTTGCTACCTCTCGGTCCTGGCGGGGTTCGAAGTCTTCCGCCGCGCAAGACCCAGCAACACAGACTTAATTATATCAGGCTAATCTGTATCCAATTCAATTCCACCCAACCACGCGGCGCGGGCTTCACCAGCCAAGGTCAAACTACCCACCACACACACGGCTTCATTGCTATTTTTAATCGATTCAAGCGCAGCTTTGGCATTTACCGCCAAGGTGGCGCGTAAGTTGCGTTGTTTCGCCAACGCCATTAGTTGATCTAATGGCAAAGCGCGGGGATTGTCTGGCTGCACCATAATCCAACGTATGGCACGGGGAGCCAATGCCCGAATCATACCTTCAGCATCTTTATCTTTGTAACAGCCAAAAATAAGCGTCCAGCGTTTGCCGGAAAACATTTCGGCCAAAGCCGTCGCCAGTTTATTCACACTATCTACATTATGTGCCCCATCAATCACCAGTGGCGGGTCTGCCCGCAACACCTCAAATCGTCCCGGCCAACGCACATTGTGCAAACCGTTTTGCACCGCAGGTTGTAAATGAGGACCTATCACCGCCAAATCATCACGCATGGCATCAATGGCCGCAATGACACCCGTAGCGTTATCAACCTGATGCATACCGAGCAAGTGGGTGTCATATTGCCCCTCTAAGTTGTTCGGGTTAGGGGTTTCATCACTGCGCCTAAAAGCCACTTGTTTTACGTCAAATATTTGGCGGTCTAGCGAGGCCGACATGCTGGTTGCAATTGCCCCGCCGGCTGATGAAATAATAGGCCGCCCACGCCAATGCCGCCCTAAACAAATGAGCTTGGCATTCTGGTCTTTTGCCACCCGTTCAATCACAATAGTGGCCTCGGCAGGTTGTGAATGGCTGACCACTGGCACACCGGGCTTAATGATGCCAGCTTTTTCATAGGCGATCTGAGTTAAAGTTGAGCCTAGCCATTGGGTGTGGTCATAGCTGATCGAGGTAATAATACACACACGCGGAGTAATCACATTGGTCGGATCAAAGCGCCCACCCAAGCCCACTTCGACTACGGCCCAGTCTACATTGCTGCGAGCAAAATGGGTAAAGCCCAGTGCCGTAATCGCTTCGAATGTGGTGATACCAAGGATTTGATCTGCCGCCATTTTAACATCAGTGGCCAGCCGCACCACATCCTCGCGTGAGACCAATTCACCATTAATACGCACCCGCTCGCGAAAGGTATGTAAATGCGGAGATGTGAATAAACCCACCCGCAACCCCATTGCCCGCAAACAAGCAGCCATCATGGCAGCGCTTGAGCCTTTGCCTTTGGTGCCTGTAATATGCACCGATTTAAATTTTTCGTGAGGATTGCCCAATACCGCCAACAAGGCCCGAATACGGTCTAAATTTACTTTCGCTGGGTCAGTTGGTTTTAGACGATCGCTGGTGTTGAGGCCATAAAGGTAAGCAAGCACATCCGCATAATTCATAGTCATAGCAAATGGTGATAATGAGCAGTATAAACCAATACCTTCGCCAAAATAGAAGGGAACCGTCGTAAAATTAGAGTGAACTAAACCGAAATAAAACAGCGCAACCCTTGAACAAAATTTTATTATTTTAGTATTAATGGAGTGTGTGAGTGATCCGAGCAATCACCAAGCAATCAGCTGCTCATTTCCTTATTTTTTTACCTGTAGCCATCATGCTCTGCCGTGTTAAAATTATGAGCTTAAATTTTCTGAGTCGTTTGTAAAAACGGTCGTTTAATATATCTAAGGTTAAGGAGAAATACAGATGGGTCCGCTTCCAAAGCGTAAATTTTCAGTGGGTCGCACACATCGCCGCCGCGCACATGACGCGCTAAAGGCTATGGCACTAGTAACATGCCCCGAATGTGGCGAAAAGACACTGCCGCACACAGTTTGTTCCGCATGTGGCAAGTATCGCGGTCGTCAGGTTGTTCAAGTGAATACTGGTGACGATAAGAAAGAATAGTAAAACACACGATAACGACAATGATGAAGTGGGTGGCAGTTTACATTGTCACCCACTTTATTATTGTTATTATGTATACTGAGCACGACTCTAAACTGAGGGTTTCACTGATACGACTATTCCCCAACAAGCTAAGCTTGTTGGGGAATAGTTGTATAAGCATTTCCTCAATTTTTACCTGCGTAGGGTATCAGCCCAAAATTTTTAGTAAGCTTAAAAATAAACGTGTCTACTTCATATGTTTTTCCAGGCCAAGGCTCACAATTTGTAGGGATGGGACGCGATCTCGCCCAAATTCGCCCAATTGTGCGCGGCACCTTTGAACGAGCCGACGAAGCACTTCACATAAAACTATCACAATTGTGTTGGGAAGGCCCAGAGCTTGAATTGGGCGATACCGTGAACACCCAACCGGCTATTTTTACGCATAGTCTTGCTGTGCACGCCGCCTTAGTGATGTCGGGTGATTACCCCGCCCCGGCCTTTTTAGCTGGGCATAGTTTAGGTGAATTTAGCGCTTTGTGTGCAGCAGGGGCATTGACCTTTGAAGATGGGGCAAAATTGGTGCGCGAGCGCGGACGTTTGATGAAATGGGCTGGCACACAACAACCGGGCAGCATGGCTGCTGTGTTGGGTTTAGATGCAAATATGCTTGCGACTATTTGTGCAGAAGCATCAGCAAGTGTGAGTAGCCCAGCAGTAGTGGTGGCGAATGACAATTGCCCCGGTCAAATCGTCATTTCGGGTGGCAAAGAAGCAGTAGCAGCGGCTGGCAGCTTGGCAAAATCGCGCGGGGCAAAACGTGTTTTGCCGCTTAATGTTAGTATTGCCGCTCATTCACCCCTGATGAACAGCGTGAGTGCTGATTTTGCAAAGTTGATCGAAGTTACACCGTTTACTGTGGCACAAGTGCCTGTTATTGCCAATACCAGTGTTTTACCCATTTCACACCCCGATGATATTCGTGCTGAATTGTGTGCGCAGTTAACCTCGGCAGTGCGTTGGACCGAAACGGTACAATATATGGTTGCGCAAGGGGTCACTGATTTTATTGAAATTGGCCCCAAAGATGTGCTATCGAACCTTATCAAACGCACAAAAGATGGGGTGACAACACAAGCCATTGGATAAATTGACGATTTATACTGGGAGCGGCTCAAACTGAGGTTTACACCAATTTCATCATGACGTCAATCATAAATCGAAAAAAGACATGAATTTAACCAATAAAGTAGCCATTATTACAGGCGCTTCACGCGGGATCGGGCGTGCCATCGCTATTGATTTTGCCTCACGTGGGGCATCGGTAATTGTTAATTACAACACAAGCGAAGCCGCTGCAAATGAGGTGGTGAGTGTGATTACCACAGCCGGTGGCAAAGCCACAGCTTTTAAGGCCGATGTCAGCAAAATTGACCAAGCCCAAGCCTTAATTAAAGCCGCCACCGATACTTATAGCAAGCTCGATATTTTGGTGAATAACGCTGGCACAACCCGCGATAATCTGCTCATGATGATGCCTGAAGCCGATTGGGATCACATTATGAACACCGACCTCAAAAGCGTGTTTAATTGCTGCAAAGCCGCCACTAAGGTCATGATGCGTGCCCGTTATGGGCGCATCATCAATATCACATCGGTAGTGGGGCTGTCAGGTCAAGGTGGGCAAACCAACTATGCTGCTGCCAAAGCTGGGGTGATTGGGCTAACCAAATCGTTGGCAAAAGAATTGGGTGGGCGCAATATCACCGTAAATTGTGTTGCCCCGGGGTATATTCCCACCGATTTGACCAATGTCTTGTCAGATGAATTAAAACAGGGTATGATGAAGTTGACCCCCTTAGGGCGTTTTGGCAAACCCGAAGAAGTTGCTTATGCCAGTGCCTTTTTGGCAAGTGACGAAGCAGCTTTTATTACAGGTATTATCTTAAGCGTGGATGGTGGGTTAGTGATGCAAGGCTAATTATTAAGGATCTAAAATGCAAAATACAGTGACTATTTCTCCCGATATTATTCGTGATGTTGCTCGCATTACCGCATTGGCAACTCCGGGCGTTATTAGCTTGGTTGAAAAAGATGGGGATTGGCGTAGCCGCGCTAATAGTGGGATTGAAGCCGCGTTAAATAATGGCTATGCTCATATTACGTTAAACGTCATCGGGCACACCGGTCACTCGTTAATTGCATTAGCATCGCAAATTCGCAGTAATATTGCTGAGGCTGTCAGCGAAGTGACAGATATTAGCGTAGCGGGTGTAGATATCACTTTTGAAGATGTGCGCACACATTAACCCTCGGCGAGATTCGTAACTGAGTAACGCCAAAATTTGTTTTTATCAATCGATAAATGAGGGGCGCAGCTATGCTACGCCCCTCATTTATCGTGGCAACCAAAATTATGTCTGGCATATCAAAATCACGACGAACCGCACGCATATTGGCATTACAAGTGCTGTATGAGGTCGAAACGTCGCAACATCGTGGTGGCGAAGTGTTAAATCGTCGCTTTGCAGACCCTGTAGCTGACTCTGATGATACGCTCGCCGAGCAATTTCCAACATTAGAGGTCAATGAAGACGTGCAGCAATATGCTTCAGCTTTGGTGAGTGGGGTAATTACACAATTAGAGGCGATAGACAAAATTATTTTGCAATGTGCACCACAATTTCCATTAAACGACCTTGCAACGATTGACCGCAATTTGTTGCGGATTGCCTTGTACGAAATTGAGTATCAAAAGACCCCTTTTAAGGTTGCCATTAATGAGGCTATCGAACTGGCCAAAATATATGGCAGTGATAATGCACCAAAATTTATCAATGGCGTATTGGCAGCGGCAATGAAAAGACGAACCTAATGAGTAGGTTAGAATTCCATCTACAACAGTATGTTATTTAATCTTGGTGGGCTTGAAATTCTGGCAATTGCGCTATTGACTCTGATTATTTTTGGGCCAGAGCGTTTACCAGTGCTTTTTCGGCAATTTGGCAATGCCATTCGCAAACTGCGTGACTATTATGTGGTTTTGGCGGCGCAAGTGCGCTTAGAGCTAGAGCCAGTCGAAGAAGAAATTCGTGAAATTCGCCAAGTGGCCAATGAATTGCGGCAAGATTTGGCCGAAATTGCCGAAGCTATTGATGTGCGGGCTTTGTTGCCCAATATTGAGGCTGAGCTAAGTAAAGATGACAAGCCGGAGTCCAAAGCCGAGATCAAACCCGAAGCACCCGCAGCGCCAAATGTAATGCCACCAGACACCGAAGCGTCAGTTGTCGCGCCGGTTGATGAGCCGGCTACTTCATCTGGCCTATTGGCTCCTGAAACAACCATCGATTCGGTGTTGGCTAATTTTACGCAACCCGAAGCTGCGAATCAAGTACAAACAGAGATGATAGAGACAAATACGATTGCGACTGCTGAGGTTTTGCCAACGGTTTTACCCGTCAAGTTAGACCCTGATAGTCCTTGGGTTACGTTTGAAGTTCCCAAGCCTGTAAAGCTTGATACCGATAACCCCTGGGCAAGTTAGCACAAAATTGGGGCGAGAAAATCATACAAAAAATATAAAAATGAGGTAAAAAATGGCACAAGAAGTTAGTGTGAATGTTCCAGAAGGCATGGACCGTGAAGAGGCGATGTCGTTGCTTGATCACTTGCGCGAGCTGCGTGATCGTTTGTTTAAGTCTGCCTTGGCCTTGGCTATTGGCACAGGTATCACCTCGATTTTTTATGCGCAGTTGTTAAATTTTATTGCCGAACCGCTGCGACATATCAACCCAAATGCTACGCTGCCGGTGTTGATTGCCACCACACCCTTTGAGAGCTTGTCAAATATTTTTACTGTGTGTGTAACAGTGGGGGCCGCGTTGGCTTTTCCTGTCATTTTGTATCAAATCATCGCCTATATCGCCCCTGGTTTGCTTGATCATGAAAAGCGCTGGTTAAAAATAGGTTTTCCGTTTGCGCTCATTCTGTTTTCGCTGGGGGTATATTTTACGTGGCGGGTATTTTTACCATCGGCATTGCCATTTTTATTGGGCTTTTTGCCCGAATTGATTGATTCTCGGCTAAAATTGGACGAATATATTCCATTCGTGATGGGCATGATGTTTTGGATGGGACTAGCCTTCGAGATGCCGCTCATTATGTTTGTGCTAGCCAAGGCCAATTTAATTTCGGCGGCAGCCTTGCGCAAAAATTGGCGCTATGCTGTGGTCGGTATTTCGATTTTAGCCGCTGTCATCACCCCAACCCCAGATCCTGTCAACATGTTTCTGGTCATGCTGCCCCTGCTTGTATTATATGTGATGAGTATCGGCATGGCTTATATAGCCCGTCGCGGTGTCATAGTTCCGGCCATGATCGACACGACTGAAAATATTGAAAAGTCTCAATGATAAAAAATAATACGCAGCCGCGTAAACGCTATCACTTGGTTTCGCTGGGTTGCTCCAAAAACACAGTTGATTCAGACAGCATCGCCCAACTATTGAATGAATCAGGCTATAGCGGCAGCGAAACTGCCAAAAATGCCGATGTGTTGATTGTCAACACCTGCGGCTTTATTGGCCCAGCACGTGCTGAATCGATTAGTACCCTACGTGATTTAGCCAAAAAGAAACGCAAAGGTCAGCAACTCATTGCAGCGGGCTGTCTTTCACAATTATGGGGGCCGCGCTTGGCACAAGTGGTGCCCGGTCTTGATGGCGTGATCGGCACGCGCCGTTGGATGGACATGGTCGATTTTATCGACGGGGTGCGCGGACGCTCAAAACCAGAGCCGCTTTATCATTTACCTACCGAAGCCGTAACCGTTGGCGAAGATGAAAAGGGTGCGATGCGCACGTCGGTTCAAGGGGTTAGTTCATATCTCAAAATTTCAGATGGCTGTCGCCGCCCATGTGCATTTTGCACTATTCCAAATATCAAAGGCACGCTTAAATCGCGCCAGCCCCAACTTATTCTAAATGAGGCGCGACAATTGGCTGATAACGGCATCCGCGAACTCATCCTCATCGCCCAAGACCTGACCGATTATGGTCACGATATTGGCCTGCGCGATGGGCTTGCCAGTTTGTTGAATGACATGTGCGGCATTAATAGCCTCGATTGGATTCGTTTGATGTATGCCTATCCGGGGGCCGTCACCGACCGCTTGATCGAAGTGATGGCGACACAACCTAAAATTGTCAAATACCTCGATATTCCGTTGCAACATGGCGACCCAAATGTATTGCGCCGCATGCGCCGCCCTGCCAATATTGATTGGGTTTATCGCACCGTCGAAAAAATGCGAGCCGCCATCCCCAATTTATGTGTGCGTACTACCTTTATCGTTGGGTTTCCGGGCGAAACCGATCAAGAATTTGCAGGCCTGATGAAATTTGTCGATGATTTGCAATTTGACCGCGTTGGCGTGTTCAATTATTCATTTGAACCAGGCACCCCAAGCGGCGATATGCCCAATCAAGTGCCAGACGAGGTAAAAGAACAACGCCGCGAAGCCCTGATGATGAAACAACAGCAAATTTCGCTCGTAAAAAATCAACGTTTTGTGGGCAAAACCATGCTTACCCTAATCGAAGGGCATGACGACGAAAAAGAGCTGAGTGTGGGCCGCACTTACCGCGATGCTCCAGAGGTTGATGGTTTGGTCATCATCGATGGCCTCGCACCCATCGGCGAAATCGTGCCAGTTAAAATAACCGGTGCAATGGAGTATGATCTAGAAGGCACAGTAGAAATGGATGAGGGAAGAAAGATAAAGGATGAAAAAGACATCATGCTCTTCAATCTCTAATATCCTTCACCCTTTATCCTTTAAAAATGTCTTTGCTCGACCGCTATGCCCTTGAATGCAGCAGCCATAGCCCAGCCCAAACCTATCGTTTGGGCACACGCTTTGGCGAAGTGTTGCCGTGTGGGGTGGTTGTTGCACTCACTGGCAATCTTGGCTCTGGCAAAACTCACCTTTCACGCGGCATTGGCGATGGTTGGGGGGCCGAACAAGAATTACGCAGCCCTACATTTACTTTGGTACAAGAGCACCGTCGCAGCAAAGATCATGCGCGTTTGTATCATATCGATCTGTATCGCGTTGAAAAAGCCTCTGACCTTGCCTCGTTGGGTTTAGATGAGATTATTGAAGACGAGCAAGCGGTTGTATTAGTAGAATGGGCGGACCGTGCACCCAACCTTTTTCCTGCTAATACAATCCACATTAAAATTCATATTATTAGCGATACCAAGCGACAAATGTTATTTTCAGCCCCCAATGAGCAGATGTGGCAAATTTTATTGTTGTTTCGTAAAAATGTATTTGGTGTATGAGTTATTTGTTAGCGATCGATACCTGCACGCGCCATAGCAGCATTGCGCTGCGCGATGCCACTTCATTACGAGCCGAGCTTACATGGGAATGTGAGCGACATCATACCGCCGCCGTAACCGCGCGGATAAAACAAGTGTTGGATGAATGTGGCCTTAAAGCATCTCAATTGGGGGCGGTGGCGGTGGCTTTAGGCCCTGGGTCATTTACCGGTGTGCGTTGTGGTTTGTCTATTGCCAAAGGCATGGCGGTAGCGGCAGAATTAGGCGCAGTGGGTGCATCAACCCTTGCAATGATTGGAGTTAATGCCTTCGATATCATCGTCGCGGCACAGCCTATGCCTATTGAAACCTCCGTTATCTATGCCCTGATTGAGGCTGGTCGTAACCGCGTGGCGGTGCAAACTTTTGACCCCACAACTCAGCAAGCGATTGGGGCATTTAGGTTAAAAAGCCACACCGAGTTTATTGCCAGTATTGAACAACCTGCTTATATTTGCGGGTATATACCACCACAACTTAGCAGCTTGTTACACATTAAAGTAGCCTCTGCGCCGCTTAATTTACGCCGCGCCGGTTATTTGGCTGAATTAGGTTACGCACGTTGGCAACGGGGTGAAATTGATAACGCCATGACGCTTGCGCCCATTTACCCACCCGAAACTAATGCTAAATGAATTTGCAACGATTATTTAAATTGCTTTCGCAACAGCTGAATCCAATTATTATTGACTGCATTCTTTTTGCTATTGCCAGCCTTGAACGCGTTTATCGCCCTAAAATGGCTTCCAATGCCTGATTTTTGCATAAGTTCTTCATCCTGCTCAGGTGCAAGAATGGGCAACTGCTCGCCAATTGCTGCCACCGCCGCCCCTACTTTTTCAGGGTCTACGCCAGGTGAAATGACAAATGTAGCACAAGTCCAAGCAGCACAATGATATAAGGGCGCAACCGCTGTACCGATCGTTTTACCAAGCCTAGCCCCACCACCCCTAACTCGCATCCCCACTCTTCTCACGAGTCTGCCAAAACGTCGTCACCTTCTCTGCCAATTGCTTACAATCAGGCGCAGCCAAAGCTGGGTCTGCCGCCAACAATTGCTCGGCTTGGCTGCGGGCCAACTCAAGCAAATCGCGGTCGCCGATACCGACCAACTTTAGCTCTGGCTCGCCACTTTGGCGCGTGCCAAAAAACTCACCCGGGCCACGAATTTCGAGGTCTTTCTCGGCCAATTTAAAGCCATCTTGGGTCGAGACAATAGCCTGTAGCCGATCTTCGCTGACGGCGCTGCTCGAATCGGCGATGAGCAAACAAAACGACTTGTGTTGCCCACGCCCCACCCGTCCACGAAACTGATGCAACTGCGACAGTCCGAAGCGATTCGCGCCTTCGATCATCATCACCGTCGCGTTTGGCACGTCAATGCCAACCTCGACCACCGAGGTCGAAACGAGAATTTGCATATCGCCACGGGCAAAGGCCGTCATCACCTCGTCTTTGTCTTTGGGCTTCATACGCCCGTGCAATAAACCCAGCCGATATTGCGGAAAAACCTCACGTTGCAGGCGTTCATGCTCTTCGATAGCAGCTTTGGCCTCGACTTTCTCGGTCTCTTCGACCAAGGGGCAAATGATGAAGGCTTGGCGGCCCTCTTTCACTTGATTGCGCACAAAACCATAAGCCCGTTCACGCTCGATCGGCGTAAACCAATGGGTGTCGATCGGTTGGCGGCCCGGTGGCATTTCATCCAACACCGTGTTATCGAGGTCGCCATACATGGTCAGCGCCAAGGTGCGCGGAATGGGCGTGGCGGTCATAAACAAGGTGTGCGGGTTGGTTTCGCCACCCTTTTGGCGCAAGGCCTTGCGCTGCTCGACCCCGAAACGATGTTGTTCATCAACCACCACAAAATTTAGATTTTTGAATTGCACACCCTCTTGAATGATGGCGTGTGTGCCAATGACAACTTGCGCACGACCATCGGCCAACTCCTCATAAATTTGGCGCTTTTCGGCGGCCTTGGTGCTGCCGGTCAACAACCGAATTTTGACCAGCGTTAAACCATTGGCCACAAACGCCGCAAATAATTTTGACAAGCCCTTAAAATGTTGCTCGGCCAAAATTTCGGTGGGGGCCATCAATGCGGCTTGCGCCCCATGTGCCACCGCCATCGCCATGCCAATGGCCGCCACCACCGTTTTACCCGCACCCACATCGCCCTGCAACAGCCGCCGCATGGCAATGGGTTGGCGAATGTCTTTGGCGATTTGCTCAACGGCACGACGTTGCGCCCCAGTCAATTTATAGGGCAAGGCCGCCGCCATGTTTTCGAGCGTCAGGTCTTGGGCCGGCACGCTTTGGCCGGGTTCACCACGCCACAATTGACGTTGTTTTAGCACTGCCATTTGCAACACAAACAACTCATCAAAGGCCAAACGACGACGGGCGGCTTCTTTGGCTCGCAAATCACGCGGCCAATGTATTTCGCGCAGTGCCTCATTCAATGCCATCAAATTGGCACTGCGGCGCACAGCATCGGGCAAAAATTCGCTCACGCGGGTTGACCAATATTCAGCCACGCGCTTCATCACGCGCCGCACCAACAACGGCTGCAAGCCCTCGGTGAGTGGGTAAACCGGCACAATGCGGCCTGCCGTCACCCACTCATGCTCGGCTAGCTCAAAAGTTGGGCGGTCAAAACTCAGCTTGCCCATAAATTCGCTGACCTTGCCGCTCAGCACAATCTCACGCCCCACGACCAATTGTTTTTGCAGGCTGTCGGCCCCATAGTCATTGGTAAACCACTTGCAATGAATCGCGCCCGAGGCATCTTCGAGCAACATATTAAAGATGGTTTGGGCGGTTTTGGTGCGCTGTTTCCAAGCCGAGGCCACGCGCCCAATCACAGTCACTTGCTCGTTATATTCAAGTTGGTTGATGGTTTTAAGGGCGCTATAGTCATCGTAACGCGTGGGGAAAAAATACAGCAAATCACCGATGGTAAACACGCCCAATTTTTTAAAACGCAGCGCGTTTTGGTCGCCGATGCCGCTAATTTGGGTGACAGGCGCATCTAACCCCAGCTTGGCTTGGTCGGCAGTAATCGCCGAGTTGCGATAAGGGGCATAGGCATTGTCACGCTGTGGCACATCACGGGCAGGGGGTCGGGGTTTTGGCTCCGCGGGGCGTTGGGGGGATGGCATTGATGGCGCGTCAACACCTGCCTTTGCGGGCGCAATAGATACGGGCGCGGCAGGTGCACCCGCAACAAGTGCGCTGCCCAACACCGGCGTTTGCAATTGCGTCAAAATTGCTTGCATCGCCCCCTTGCGTGCCTCAATATCTTTCATATCGCTATAGGCTCGCATATCGTCGGCAAGGTCTTCTGCCCAGCTTGGGTCTAAATTATTTTTAGCCGCATCGGCGATCCATGCGCCGGCAAATGAGCCGAGGCCACGTGTCACAGCTTTGTCATTATAGCCGGTTTGGGCCTCAAGACGCAAAATTTTAGTGATCTTTTCGACGGCGGGGTTTGGCATAGACAAACGAATTATACAAAAACAAATCCCACTCGAGGATGTAACTATTCAATTTAATAATTAGTTTTTCTAGCTACCCGACATTTTACTTTTCAAAAAAGTCTAAATACAAGCTAAAAGTGACATTTTGGCAATTTACCATCGTTTTTTAACAATCTCTTAAGATAAATGAAGTCAATCTGAAAGAAAGAGAGATCACGACGATCATGTCGATCAACCCAGTGTCTTAGGCCTTGCTTCGTAAGACATGCCCATAACATAACAACCAAACATACAACAGCACAACTGCTAAAGTCAAACGCAACAATTTGTCTGTATCTAACAAATGTCTACCTTCTAGGTCAAATCCATGCCTCTTGAGGTCCCCAAACATTTCTTCGATCCACATGCGATAGCTATATGCTTTTATACAGGTGTTGTGATAAGGTAGGTTCGTCGCGCTCAGCCATGCACTTTCTCCAGCTTTGCGGACTAAACTCTGTAAGTTTTGCCACTCCTTGCCATCTCGAGATACCAGATGACTCCCTTTTTGTCGCAACACATATTGCCAACCCCATGTACTATCCCCATGTTTATATTTCACCCATGTCCAAGCCACTAGAATTGAACGACGTTTGTAAGCCACTGACACCATCTCTAATTGATGTCCAAAGCCAACCTTGCTGCCATCTATCAGCAGCCTTACTTGCCCACTCATCCTCAAACATTTTAATATTGGCACGATTTATTTGGCGTAACTTGTTTTAACATCTACTCTAAATTGTGCCAAAAATCGGCTCATTCGACGCGCAATACTCGTTTCTTTCACGAAACTGGCGATATATTCCATTTTTTTGAAAATTGTAAATTGCGACTTAGATAAATTTCTATCATAAGCCAAACCATATTACATTTTTGTGGCACGCTCATTTCCGGAAAAATTTCAGCTACTTTTGGCGTTAAGGTATCATTTAAACAGTTCTCTTTTACAGCATTTTGATGTTTCTTTGTTTTTCATACCCCAAGATTACACTTTTATGCTGTTTTAGTCAACCGCTTTTGTGATTTAACTTCTATCAATTCTTTACCTCGGCAAAAAAACATTATTAATTAATATTATTTTTCAGGTAGCTAGATGAAAATAGTTTGTATCATCTCAATAATTCGGGGTAAACCCCAAAGATATAGTGCGTTTGGCGAAAAATAGTTTTATTTCCCGTGATTTTTTGAGAAAATATGTGTATAAACCTCGTCTACGAGGAAACCCGTAGTTTTGGTATGCTGACTTTATTTACATCATCCTAAAAAACCGACAAAATTCAGTGTCATTCGTCCACACGGGGATCAATCCCCGCGCTATATAACAACACCCGCTATCGCGGGTTAATTTCAGCCCCATTCATGGGGCGTTCCTACGTAGAATAGCGATTGATCGCTACTTGGATGCAATCTTTTAATGATTTAAATCAAAGTCATATTTTCACCCATTTGTATTCTGCACTATAGATTTCAAAATGGGTGGGGCATATTAAGGCACGCCGAACAAACCCAGCATAGTCAGCTTAGATCGAAAAGCCATTAGCGCCAATAAAAGCGCCGCTAACCCCGCCATACCCAGCCCTATGTAAAACGTGGCAGGGGCATAAAACACCACAATCTCGTGGCTGCCTGCCGGAACAGCAACCGCGCGTAATGCCGAATAAGCCCGCAGCACCTCGACGGGTTGCCCATCGATAGTAGCCCACCAGCCCGGATACCACAAATCGCCCAGCACCAACACCCCAACTTGCTCACTAGTGACCAGCAACGTGGTGGCCTGCGGCTGCCACGACTTGAGCGTGATTTTAGCGGGCACGGTGGGCGCAATGCTGGGCAAATTGACAGCCTGCTGCAAAATGACGGTATCAAGCGGGTTGAAATTGGCATCCCGCATCGGGCCGATAGCGGCCTCGGGGGTGGGAACTAATAGCGTTTTGTACACTACTCGATATCGCTCAAATGGCGTTTTTAGACATTTAATTTGCACGGCTTTGCCTTCAACCGTCAACTCAGCAACGGTATCGGCTTCAAATGGCAGTTCTAGCTCCTCTTTGCTTTTGCCAAAACAGCCAATGCCCATCAGCGCCCACACCCGTTCACCAGGCACTTGTGCCCGAAAACGCACAAAATAATCAAGCGTTTGCACCATTTGCCCATGCAAATCTTCAATGCCTGCGATCAAGGTCCAATCACCTTTAAGCAAGCCCCGCGAGTCAAGCCGATAAGGGGGCTTGGCACGGACCAATTTGGTGGGGTTAGTCAAATCGGCTTGGCTGAATGGCACGAGCTGAGCGATTTCGGCATAAGGTGGGTTGTCGCGCCGCACCCAATGCGTTTGGTCAGCGGTTTGCCACGCAATCGAGCCAATATCGATCACCAACAACATCACCAAGCCCCACTGAGTCAGCCGAGGGCCAATGGGTGCAAATCGCAGCCACAGCAGCGCTACCGTCCACATCAACCAAGGCCATGTAGCATTTGAAAGCAACACATGTAAGCGCGGGTACTCGCTAACAGGTTGAAAGCTGGTCCATAATCGTGCCGCGCCCAATAGCGCAGCCCACAAAATCGTCACCCAAATTAATTTTGAACGTGCCGCAATTTGCAAACCTTCGGCTTTGTCGGCCCATGTGCGCCAGCCCAATATCACAATCATGATGAGTGCCCACACGATCAAGATAACGGCGCGTTCTTGGTTGCGAAAGAGCGCAAACGCTGCTACGGCCCGATAAAGCAGCGGGTAAACTGCACTGTTGCCGCCCAACGAGATCAATAGGCCAAATAATAGCAAACCCCACCAAAACCGCATCCGCGGTAGGCGGGTAGAGTTAGGTTGATGGGGTTGTGGCTGGCGGCGTGGCAGGCTCGCACCAATGGCAATAAGCAGCAGCGTCACACTGCCCACATATAACGGCGACCATAAGGTTAAACGCGGGTAGATTACCCCCCACAGATCTTGTACCTCAAAGCCGCCAGCATATTTGGCAAATGACCATTGGGTGCGTTCGGCATAGGGTATCAGTTCGAGCGCTGGCAATAACAGCGGGGCGGCTAAGGCTATGCCAAAGGCCAAAGCGATCCCAGTTCGTGCCAAGCTGCGCCCCCAGTGTGCCCTAAAATGGGTTTGCGAGACAACATTCACCAGCACAATGATGCTGATATAGAGGCTGATTTGGGGCATGCCACCTAATAACGACATGGCCCATGCACCCACTGAGAGGGTAAGCCCACGCAGACGCAAGTGAATATCGGTCATCGCGTCGTCACTCAGCCAATAATCTAATCCCAACAATAGCCAAGGCAACCAAGCCGCGCTAGCCAATAGCGGAAACTGTTGTATAAGATAGCCAGTTAAATAGCCGCCCAAGCCCCAAGCAACGGCCCCAAACACACCCGCGGCGCGGTTTTGGCTGAGCCGCTTAAAATAAAAATAAGTGCCCCAAGCTGTGATCACAAGATGGGCGACGACTTCGCTGGCATAACTGGTATAAGTGTATTCACGGTTAAAGTGCAATAGGGCGCTGAGCCAGCGAATGGGGTAAAGCGCTTGGGTTTGTAACTGGGCGGCAAAGGGTTGCCCGCCCAACACATAGGGCGCCCACAGCGCAAGTTGACCTTGCCAAAACTGTGACACCCCATACCAAGCCGCTGGGTAAAAAAAAGAGGTGGTGTCGCCTGGGGCCAAAAATACTTGGTCAATTTCACGGCTGGCCCACAATGGCCAATGCAATAAGATGATTAATCCAGCCAGACCAGCGCAAATAATTAGGTCGATCCAGAATGAATTTTTCCAATGGTTTTCAGGGTGGCTAATCGTCATGCACTGTCGATTCTACAGACATCTTCTAGCCAGCTTATAATTTGGGTAATCAGAGTGTGGGGGGCGGGTGATCAGCGCTGAGTTTCAGATTTGGCCTTTATTCAACTCACACCCACATTCCTAAAAATTAGGAGACTATAAAACAAATGGCACATACATTACCCGCGCTCACTTACGCAACCGATGCGTTAGAGCCACATTTCGACAAAATGACGATGGAAATTCATCACGGCAAGCATCATCAAACCTATGTCACCAACTTGAATAATGCGTTGGCGGCCTATCCTGATTTGCAAAATAAAACAGCCGAAGAACTGATTAAAGATTTGAATGCTGTCCCAGAGGCGATTCGTACCGCTGTGCGAAACAACGCTGGTGGTCATGTTAACCACAGCATGTTTTGGCAACAAATTGCGCCCAGCAAAAACCGCCTAAGCGGTGCGCTCAAGGCTGATATCGAAGCCACTTGGGGATCGGTTGATGCATTTAAGGATGCATTTGAGAAGGGTGGCTTGGGTCGCTTTGGCTCAGGCTGGGTGTGGTTGGTGAAGAAAGATGGCAAACTTGCCATTACCTCAACTGCAAACCAAGATAACCCAATAATGGAAGGTGCAACCCCTATTGTTGGCTGCGATGTTTGGGAACATGCTTATTACCTAAAATATCAGAACAAACGTGCCGATTATTTGAAGGCATTTTGGAGCGTGATTGACTGGAACGATGCCGAAGCCCGCTACGCAGCGGCGTAAGCCTCAAAGAACTGAGAAGTAAAACAAGTTTTTGTTAAAAACACAATATAACCTTTGATAGCATTGGCTTTGCTTGCGTCATCAAAGGTCATATCGTGATTTTGACATCATACATTTAAGATTTGCCCTGAAATATTGAGGAAATACTGTCAGTAAACTGACAAGTTAACATTGGTTAACAATGACAAATGACCCTAGACAGCATAAAGGTTATGGGGTATAACTGGCGGCTAGAAAATGAGATCGGATGCGATGATAATCGACAAGGGCTGATCTTTTAAAATGAACTAACTAACAAAAGACAAGGAGAATACTTACAAAATGGCGCATATTATTACCGCCCTTTGCTTGCGCGACGGTGCATGTGTGGACGTTTGTCCGGTGGAATGTATTATTAAGGGGATGCCCGAAGCCGAGTGGCCTTGGTTTTTCATCGACCCAAACACTTGTATCGACTGTGGCGCTTGTGTCCCAGAATGCCCCTACGAGGCAATTTTCCCAGAGAGTGAAATCCCTGAGGCTTATACTATGAAAGCGGGGCAAATCTTACAACCCTTTGGGGCTGATCGCATTACCGCCGAAGGTGGTGAAGTCGTTAATTTGGTCGATGCGATTGCGATTCCGGGGTCCGAATTTTCTGAAGTAACCGCAACCGCAATTAATGCTGCGTTTTATACTGAAGGCCCGGGCTATGGTGCCAAGAGCATGGAAGGCTATTAAACCTTATATTGGTTATTAGCGTTTAAATCTATTACAACTAAACACCCCCTCTGGGTTGATAACCCTGAGGGGGTGTTTTTTATATAATGCCAATAGGCTAAGATTTTCGCCAATTTCACTATCGGTTCATCAAGCATAGCTTGATTGAAATTGGCATTGCCTCAACCTTGCCCGTACGAGCTAAATAAACCTTTAAAATATATTATGCAAAAAATGATTTGTGAGGCCAGTCGCGCTATTGGTGTTGAATTGACCGAAGGTCAAACTCAACAATTTGTGCGTTATGCCGAGCTGCTTATTGAATGGAATCAGAAATTTAATCTTACTGCGATTACCAATATTGAAGGTATTGCCACTAAGCATTTTGCAGATTCGTTGACTTTGGTGCCGGTTTTAAATGGCTTAATTGCCGATTTGCAGCAAAATCACCAATTTGAGGTTCAGCAGATGCTTGACCTTGGTACAGGTGCGGGGTTTCCGGGGTTGCCGATCAAGATCGTATTGCCCAATTTAAAAGTAACTTTGATGGATAGCACTGGTAAAAAAGTGATGTTTTGCCAAACGGTGATCGATGATTTAAAGTTAAGCGGCATTCGTGCGCTGAACGGGCGGGCTGAAGAAGCCGCACATGACCCATTACACCGCGAGAAATATGACTTGGTGGTGGCGCGTGCGGTTGCGCCGTTGGTTACATTGGTCGAGTATTTATTGCCTTTTGTGCGGGTTGGTGGTTTGTGTGTTGCTATGAAAGGCAGTGATTCTGAGGCGGAATTGGCACAGGCGCAAGGCGCAATCAGCAAGCTTGGCGGGTCTGTCGCTGTTTTGCACCCCATTCAATTGCCCAATAGTAACGACAAGCGGGCATTAATTGTCATTCACAAAATTGCCAATGTCAAACCTCAATACCCTCGGCAAGGCGGCGCCCCGCGCAATAAACCGCTCAAATAGGAATTATGAATTACGAATGATTAACGCATAACTCATCATTCGTAATTCTCTTTACCCTTTCTCATGTATTTTGTATTTGATACTCACCTGATCGATTACAATCTTTATCAGAAGAGGAGTCATTCATGGCGATTGTGAACAAAACGCGCGAACCAGCGCGTCTACCCGAAGTGTCTGCTAAAAAGAGAAAGATTGATATTCCGTATAACCGTCCCGAAAAGCGGATAAAGCGTGCAATTGTAAGCTTTATAAAGATAGCAATCGTTCTTAGTATTCTTATTAGCCTAATTTCTTTTGCTAGCATCGACGATGTGTCGTTAAATATGGTGCTTACTGGCATCACAACAGCATTTGGCGTTATCGTTCAAATATTAGCCATTTTGGCGAGTATTGTATTGCAATTTGGCTTAATTTTCTGGTTTTTGGGCCGCCCCAAAGTCGAAATTATTAAGCCCGGTGATGACACGAGTGTGACATTCGATGATTACTGGGGGCAACCGCAGTTGGTGAAACTAGTAAAACAATGGATGTACTTGCTGCGCGATCGCAAAGACTTTGAAAAAATGGGTGGCAAATATATTAGTGGGTTGTTATTGCATGGCCCTCCGGGCACAGGCAAAACCATGTTAGCCAAAGCCATTGCTGGTGAGTCGGGTATGGCCTTCATCAGTGCTGAAGGCACCAGCTTCACTGGCATGTTTTTTGGTATGGATATTTTGAAGGTGCTGCGGTTTGCATCATGGGCACGTGGTTTAGCCAAACAATATGGCGCTTGTGTAGCGTATATTGATGAAATTGACGCAATTGGTTCGAACCGTGGCGGGGTGCGAGGCGGCAACCAAATGGGCATGACCGGCGGTGGCATGGGCATGGGCATGATGGGTATGATGGCCCTCAGCACCTTGCTCAGCCAGATGGATGGTATGAATTCTCCATCGCGTGGCGAAAAATTTAAAACGCGGTTATGGCGTATGTTTGGCAAGAAATATGTTGTTAAACGTGATTGGCATATTATGTGGATGGGCAGCACGAACCGCCCCGATGTGCTTGACCCCGCCCTGACCCGTTCTGGTCGTTTGGATACTAAAATTTCAGTTGAGGCCCCTGACCGCGCCAGCCGTCGCCTCATCATTGAAGGTTACTTGAAAAAGATTAAACATGATGATTCAGTTGACCTTGAAGCAATTGTGGCCGATACCAATGGCCTGACCCCCGCCGATATTGCTGGTGCGATTACCAAAGACTCGGTGCGTATTGCATTTTTTGATGGGCGCAAGTTGGTGTCGCAAAAAGATATTGACAAAGCTTTTATGGAACAGCAAAGCGGTATGGAAATGCCCATTGAAGAAATGGATCCGCATCAGCGCCGTGTGTTGGCCTATCATGAAGCTGGACATGCCGTGGCACAATATTACATGATGCCCGAACAAAAAATTGTGCGGGTGACAATTGTACGTTTATCGACTGGTAGCCAAGGCCACATGCAACCCATTGACACCGTAGAGCAGCACATCACGCCTGTCACGCGCTTGGCGTATGACATCATTGTGTTTTTTGCAGGTCGGGTTTCAGAGCGCATTTATAGCGGTGAAATCTATCAAAGCGTCGGCGGTGACTTTCCGGGCATTCGTTACATGATGTGGCGTTTGGTAGAAAATGGCTTTTTTGGCCCGCCATTAGGAGGTGGCGAATCCGGCCCAATGGGCAATAGCTATGGGCAATATTTACGTGGTGAAGACCCAACTCTGAAAAAATATTGGTTGATGATGGAAGACGCCACCGAAAAATTATTACGCAAGCATTGGCGCGAAGTGACAGCAATTGCTGAAGCCTTGCTAGTGCATAGCACCCTGAGCGGCAAAGAGGCCGTTGACATTATCGAAGAAAATCAAAGCCCAGATTCACTCAGCGATGACATTATTCCCAAGACTTTGGCCGCTATTCGTGCTCAGGCCTTAGCCGAGATTCGTAATGGCTCGATGAATGGACATCTAAACGGTCATGGGCATTTAAATGGTCAAAATGGCCGTGTCATCGAAGCACCGCGCTCGACCGAACACACAATTCAGCAAGCGTCTTTGCCGCAACCCCCAAAAAACAAAGATGAAGTAATTGTCATTAATGGCAATAGCAATGGCAACGGGCATAACCAACCCGAAGTTGTTGAAGAAAATGGGGGACGTTATACCCCTCAACAAGTAAACGAAACGTAAACGAATCATGTCAATAAAAAAGGTGCGCTTGCGGCGCACCTTTTTTGATTGTTATAAACCCCATTCATTTTTAAACTATCGTTTTGCGTCTTCCCTGAAAAAGATGCAATGTCAAAATCACTATATGACCTTTGATAGCGTGGGCAAGCCCAGGCTATCAAAGGTCATATAGTAATTTCAACGAAAATTGGGATGTAACTACGGCTTTATAAGACTTTCGGCATTGGCCCTACAACAACGTTTCAAGCCGATCTACGAAACTCGATAACACACCAAACGCTGCCTCAAGCGGTTCGGGGCTGCTCATG
Organism: Chloroflexota bacterium; assembly: GCA_018969115.1. Lineage (GTDB taxonomy): Bacteria > Chloroflexota > Anaerolineae > J036 > Brachytrichaceae > AQU-03. The sequence goes on from JAGWYZ010000001.1 coordinate 22,460, forward strand.
TCGATGCCCGCCAACTTGAGCGCATTGAGTGGGTGCATAGCTCCACCGGCCTTTAAGAAGGTAAGATAGTTTTGCACGGCTTGCGCCCGCGCTGCCCCATTTGTGGGCATGGCCAATATGTTAGCCGCCAAAGCGTTGGCGGCGGCGATACCAGAGGCATATTGAAAGACATAAAAATCGTAATACAGATGGTTAAATTGCGCCCACGTAATGCCTTCACGCGCAGCATTCATTTGCCAAGCCGGGCCATAGCCATTGGCAAATAATTCAGCCAATTTTGCGCTCATCGAATCAGCCATAAGTGCCTTGCGTTGCTCAATTTGTTGATGCGCCCAATGTTCCCATTGCGACAAAATCGGCATTAGGAATAAATAACGATGAAAATTGCGCATGGCTTCTTCGATCAAGGCAATTTGGAAGCTGCGATCATTGCGGGTTTCGGGTAAACCTTGCAAATAAGCCCGCACCATTGCTTGATTGAAATTTGAGGCGACCTCGGCGGCAAAGAGGGTGTAGCGATGTAAGATGAAAGGTTGCGCTTGTTTCGATAAGGTGCTATGCATCGAATGGCCTAATTCGTGTGCCAGCGTGCTCATGCTCATCAAGCCGTTATTGGCATGATAGCTCATTAAAATATAGCTTTTGGTGCCATAAGTGCCGCTCGAATAAGCCCCTTGGCGTTTGCCACGATTCGGGTATTTATCGACCCAACGCTCATGTGTTAAGCCAGCACGGGCGACATTGACATAATCTTCGCCGAGTGGGGCCATGCCAGCGCAAATCCAATCAACGGCTTGCTCATAGGGCACGGTGATCTCATCGCAGAGCGGCGCAAAAATATCACAGGCCTCTAGCTTGTCTAGTTTCAGGGCGCGGCGGCGCAGTTCCCAATAGCGATGCCAAATGGGCAAGTGACGATTGCAAGCATCGATGACATTGTGATAAACCGGCACTGGCACATTGTTGGGGTGTAGCGCCATGGTTAATGAATCAGCATAACGGCGGGCACGGGCAATAAACACGGTTTTTTGCACCTTGCCACTATAAATAGCTGCTGATGTGTTTTTGGTGCTGAGAAAGGCATCGGCATATTGATTAAATGCGCTCCGGCGCAAGTCGCGATCGGCGCTTTGCAATAGCTCGCTAATGTTGCCTTGGCCGATCTCGACTTGAGCACCGTCACTGCCTTTGGCAAAGCCAAATTTTAGGTCGGTGTTTGCCAATACACCATAAGCTGTGGCAGGTGCGTTAAATGGCTCATTGGCCTGTGCCAATAATTCTTCGACTTCGGATGAGCGCACATGGGCTTTTTGGCGCAATAGATCATTAAAATAATGGGCATAATTTTTTAGTGCTGGGCGCTCATTCATAAATTGTGCCAAAGTTTCGGCGCTCATTACCAACAATTCTGGGTCGGCAAACGACATGGCTGCTCGCATTCGCACCGCCAAGCTCATGCTGCGGGCTTTTACGGCGGCATTAGCCTGATTCCCCGTATCGCCATCCGATAATAAATTGGCATAAACGACCAGTTGGCTAACGGCAGGCACAATCCGTTCTACTTCGTTAATCCAGCGCAACAGCGTTTCAGCATCTTGCGTTAATTTGCCTTTAAATGCGCTTAAATTAGGCAATTCGGCTTCGGCGAGTTGATAGCACTGTTCCCAAACATCAAGGCTGGCAAACATACTGCTAAGATCCCATGTATCTTGTTGATTGATTTCACCGCGGTGCGGTAGCGTGGTAGTGCTCATTTTGTGTTAGTTGCTATTTGGTATCTTCTCAATAATTGGGGCGTCCCCAAAAAACGTAATACCGAACTCATTATCACTGTTTGTTTGGAGGGAGCTAGCCCCCTGCGAACAAACAGTGATAATGAGTTCGGCAAGAATTTGTTTTAATTTTCCACTGTTTATGAAAAAGATAAATTATTTGTTTAAATTGTTAATAGCGATAATTCTACCCGCGTAATTGAAAATAATATGAAAACACTTTGGATTTTATGAAAATACGTGACTTATTTAACGCTGCCGCACAAGATTATGATCGTCAACGCCCGACCCTCGTGCCTTGTTTTGATGATTTGTATGGCATTGCGCTCGATCTCGTGCCTTTTGCACAAGATGCGCCGATGCGGGTACTTGATTTGGGCGCTGGTACGGGCTTGCTGGCTGGCATGATTGCAGCAGCTTACCCAAATGCCCAGCTTACTTTAATCGATATTGCGCCAGCCATGTTGGCCCAGGCCCAACAGCGCTTTGAGCATTTGGCACGCCCCGCTACATTCATCACCGCCGATTATGTGAATACGCCGATTGTGGGGCAATTTGACTTAATTGTTTCGGCATTGGCGTTGCATCATACGCCAGAGGCCCAATTGATCGGTGTATTTGCCAATATTTATGCGGCGTTGGCGGCGGGTGGGCGCTTTATCAACATAGACCAAGCGCTGGGCAGCACAGCAGCGAATGAGGCGCGGCTGGAGCAGACTTGGCGGGCACAGGTGCGGGCCAAAGGCGCAACTGAAGTGGTGCTAACCGCTGCCATCGAGCGTATGACGCTTGATCGCACTGCCACTTTGCTTGATCAGTTGCGCTGGTTAAACGAAGTGGGGTTTGTTGATGTTGAATGTTGGTATCGTTATTATCGCTTTTGTGTGTTTTCGGGCGATGTTGTAAGTCGGATGGGCAAACCAATATAAAGAATGTTAAAAATATTCAAACGATCGAAATAAATATATCAAGTGCTGATTGGGGGCGCATTGAGGTCACGCAAGGCGCAGGCAATAGAACCGTTGTTGGTCGTATTGCTGGTTCCGCACGACTTAAAAGCATTGATTCCAACCCGAAACGCAGCTTTGCAAATTTCACCCTTTACCATGCGCCATTGGTATTGTGCCAATGGCGCATCACAAAATCGGCGGGTCGCTGCTCTCTATCTTAAAGCCGTTTCAAGATCAACCGTCATTTGCTCGATCAATTCTTGGTACACCAGACTTTTAGCGATCGAGCGCCCGGTGTCTTGAAACTTCATCTTGGTCAGCGTATTGATGGCGTAGTCATACACTGTTTGGGCCGCCACCCAATGCGCATGTCAGGTCGAGTGATGGCAAAACCAATTTCTACCAACCATGCCACTGCCCACGAAATCATAGGGATGGGCCATAGGTTTTAGTGGCGCAATGCTTTATTTTGGATGAGGCGTTGAATGTGACTCATGCATGAGTGCGCCATGCATGAACGCATCGATCATTTTTTGGCACAAAAAGCCGATTATCAGATTAATGGCACTTGGATTTATAAAGTGCATCAGGGTATGGCGGATCAATTTTATAAAGGAAATGTGGTATTGCTGGGGATGCAGCCCACATTAATAACCAAATGGGAGGCATGGGGATGAATAGCGGTATTCATGATGCATATGATTTGGCGGTGCATACCCACCGCGTCATGCATCACAGTGCAAGCCTACCCCATGCCCTTGTAGATGATGAGCAGGTGTGCCGCGCCTTTGCTATGAATGATATGCAATTAAGCACCAACAAAAATTGTCATGATATGTCGGCTACCGAAACCGATTATTTCCAACGGCACAATTACAAATTTGCTACTGCTGCCGCCAACCCGCGTCTTGCCTACGAGTTTTTGCTGCGGGCCGCTATAGTTGATCCTTACAACTCTCTTTTCTTTCCCTATCTATAACATTAGGAATTACGAAAAACTTGTTTTTTACCGTGCAGAACACAAAAGCCTCAAAGATTAAGCTAATTTTATATCTTTTCTTTGCGATCCTTGTGTCCTCCGTGGTGAAATGGTGAAATTGCTTGATTTGCGTAAATCCTAACATTTTGCTTTTTTTACTACTTGATTCCTAAATTTAGAATTGCTGGCGTAAGCCGTTTATGGATGATCTAAAATACAGACTGTGTCATGATAACTGAAAATGCTTTCTCTTTTTCCACCTCAAAAATATATATGCGTATCAAAAATATCGGTATCGGGTTTGCCCGCCTACTTGTGGTTGTGTTGATGCCCTTTATCTTGCTGATCTTGCCAGCGCGTGTCACCATGCAACCATGGATCGTGCCATTTCAATATTCATTGCCGTGGATGCCGCCCGATCAATTTGGCTTTAGCAAAGATGAACGCTTGCAATTGGGCAATTTGGGGTTAAAGGCGGTAGTCGGGGTTGAAGGGGTCAGCATTCTCAAAAAACCGCGTTTTGCCGATGGCAGCCAAGTGTTTAACGACCGCGAGATTCAGCATTTGGCCGATGTCGCTGTGGTAATTCGTTGGATGTGGCCGCTGCACACCTTTCTCAGCATTTTATTTATCACAGGTATTATTGCCTTGTGGCTGCTTAATGCTGAGCTGACTTTAGGCAAGGCGCTCTCATTGGGTAGCAAAGCAACCTTGTTCATTGTCGGGTTTATTTTGCTGTTTGCCATTTTTGCTTGGGACTGGGCTTTTACCAAGTTCCACCAATTGTTTTTCACGGGCGATAGCTACTTGTTTTATATCGACGACACACTTATTCGCTTATACCCAGTCGAATTTTGGATCACTTGCACCATGATGATCGGTGCAGCAGTGGTTTTGTTGGCGCTGATGTTTTGGTCGATCGGGCGTTGGCTGTGGCGACGGGCCGATGCGCGATTGCGGCTGTCGCCGTAACGAAGTGATACCGCCAAAAGCGTAAAAATTGAGATTTGTCAATTTCATGGCTTTTCCTAGCAACTTTGTCCGCGCCGATGTGGTGCAATATCATCAATACCAATTGCGGGCGGGTGGCTCACCCAATCATTGCGGCCCGTTTAGCATCGCCATTGCCGCCAACATCGTGTTGGGTGAGCCACGTTTTGATGGCGATGTCGTTGCCGCTGAATTGTCGCGCCGTTTTGTTGAATGGCAACCGCGCCGTCGGCAAGTGTTGCCTGTCATCAACCGATTTCCCCCGCAAGCCGCCACCCTGCCGGGTGCATTTGTACGTTATCTGAGTGAACAAGGCATTCCCGCCCAATTACATGTGTGGGGCAAATTTGATCAGTTAAAAGCCGCCTTAAACAGTGGCAAAGTCATCATTCCGATCATTGGGCAATGGACCTATCGCAATGGCAAACGCTGGCAACCTTGGGCACACGCCAAAGTGTTGGTGGGCTATACCCCCAGCCATATTTTGGCGGTTGACCCTGCCGTGCCGATGATTGATGAAGCGATGTTATGCCCGCAGCCGATTGCCCAATTTTTGACCTGGTGGCGCAGTATGGGCCGTATTTGGGTTGAGATTGGCTGATGAGGAAAGTTGCCCCCGCGCAGACTCGAACTGCGACCTGCGGCTTCGGAGGCCGACGCTCTATCCATTGAGCTACGGGGGCGTGTGGGTAATTTTAGCATACGGAGTTTGATACAAAAATACCGCATCACCATTCAACACGGCGTAACGTTGGTAGTTTGTCGAAATGGGTGTCTCGACTTAATAAGGGTAAATTATTTTCAATGGCTAATGCCGCAATCCATACGTCATTAATCGGGATCGGGGTTCCTGCTTGTTTTAAGGCAAGGTAAAGATCAGCGTAATGCTGTGCCGTGCTTTTTACAATATTTAACACATTAACTGCGCCTAAAAAACGTTCTAACCATGCTTCAGTCATGTCGCGTTTTGTTGATTTTGCAATTCCAAAGCGATATTCACCGATGACAATCACTGGCACATATAAAGCTGGTTGTATGGTCAAAACTTTGGCAATTGCTGGGTCGCCAAAACTTGCTGCTGAGAGGGCGTTGGTATCTAAAATCATGTTATTGCCAATCATGTGCATTTATTTTTTCAAATTCAGCATCAATATTGGATTGAATGTTTTGGATTTCGTCCTTTATCTCAGCAAGTTCGCCCACATGTGCCATCCATGCTGGCGTAATAATCGTGTCGGGTTTATTTTGCAGGCTGTTGATTCGCGCTTGAATTGCCGATATTACAAAATCTTTGAGCGATTCGCCGCGCATTGCCGAAAGTGCTTTTGCTGTATATAAGAGTGGGGGAGGCAAATCTAGCGTGGTTTTCATGTGAGCAATATTACCATATTTACTGCTTTTGTCACCAGCGATGCAAACTGTGCGTTCGTTACGTTTGTCTGACCGATATAATTCTTGCCTTCATGCCCGAAACCAAACCCACCCCTCCCGCCTTTGAAATCGGCATTTACTCCTTTGCCGAGCGCACCCCCGACCCCGTGACGGGGCAGATCGTTAGCCCGGCCCAACGTCTGCATGACTTGATCGAAGAGATTGAGTTGGCCGACCAAGTGGGGTTAGATGTGTATGGCTTGGGCGAGCATCACCGTGCCGAATACATGTCGTCGGCCCCAGCGGTGATTTTGGCTGCCGCTGCCGCCCGCACCAAGCGCATACGCCTCGGCAGCGCCGTGACGGTGCTTAGTTCGGATGATCCAGTGCGGGTGTTTCAAGATTTTGCCACGCTCGATTTGCTCTCGGATGGGCGGGCCGAAATTGTGGCCGGACGTGGCTCATTTATCGAGTCATTCCCATTATTTGGCTACGATTTGCACCACTATAACGAGCTGTTTAGCGAAAAATTGGGTTTATTGCTCAAATTGCGCGAGACCGAGCGGGTGACATGGGTGGGCAAACATCGCGCAGCGCTGAAAGAATTGGCGGTTTATCCGCGCCCGCTGCAAACGCTATTGCCAGTATGGGTGGCGGTGGGCGGCACGCCCGAATCGGTGGTGCGAGCTGGCACCTTGGGCTTGCCGATGGCTTTGGCGATTATTGGCGGTGAGCCAGCCCGATTTGCGCCGCTGGTGAATTTGTATTGGGACGCGGTGCGCCATGCCGGGCATGACCCGGCTAAACTTGCCGTCAGTATCAATTCGCATGGCTACATCGCCGATGAGTCGCGGCAGGCTTCGGATGAATCATACCCATCGGTGGCGGCGGTGATGAACAAGATTGGGCGTGAGCGCGGCTGGCCGCCCATGTCACGCGCCCAATATGAGGCCTCGCGGGTGTTGCGTGGGCATTTGGCGGTAGGCAACCCGCAAGAGGTGGCCGAGAAGATTTTGTATCAGCACGCCATTTTCAAGCATCAACGTCATTTGCTGCAACTCAGCGTCGGCACGTTGCCACATGCCCAATTGATGCACGCCATCGAATTGCTCGGCACCAAGGTTGCGCCCGTGGTGCGGCAAGAGGTGGCACGGCGGGGGTGAATTTGAAACCTCGGAGGTCTTCAAGACCTCCGAGGTTTTAATTCAAAGCGCCGTCAGGGATGACGGCGCTCCATTGCCCAAGCCTGCGTAATGCGATCCATAATAATCGCCAAAATGACGATGGCGAGACCGGCCTCGATGCCCTGACCGGTTTGGCTGCGGGCCATGCCGGTGATGGCCTCTAGCCCCAAGCCAGCGCCGCCGACCATGCCCGAAATAATCACCATTGCCAATACCATCATGATCATTTGGTTGATGGATAGCGCGATGGCGGTGCGGGCCAGCGGCAATTGCACCTTGCGGATGGTTTGTAAGCGGGTGCTGCCGAAGGCGCGGGCGGCCTCGACGGTGGCGGGTTCAACCTGCCGAATCCCGAGATCGGTCAGTTTGATGCCGACTGGAATGGCGTAGAGCACCGAGGCGATCAGCCCGGGCACACGCCCGACATCAAACAACATAATAACCGGCACGAGATAGACGAAGGTCGGCACGGTTTGCAAAAAGTCGAGCATGGGCCGCAACACGCGCCGCACTGTGTCATATTGCGAGGCCAACACCCCGATTGGGATGGCCAGCAGCATGGTGACAAAGGTGGTGACGAGAATTTGGCTGAGCGTCTCCATCGATTGCTCCCACATGCCAAATAGGCCGATAAAAAACAGCCCGATGGCGCTGCCCACGGCCAAGCGCCAATTGCCGACAAAATAGGCGATGGCCGCCACGATGGCGATGGTGACGGGCCACGGCAAAATCGTCCACAGCAACTCGCGCATGGGGTTGAGCAAATAATTGATCAACCCCTCATTCAGCGGGTCGGTCAGGGCGGTGGCGTGGTCACGCAGCCAAGCAATGGCGACATCGACCCCATCGCGAATGCCGATTTGCCAAGACTCTGGAAACTCACGCGGTAACACCAGCGCCGCCGCCAGCACCAGCCCCATCAACCCCAGTGGCACCGCCCAGCGCCGCCGCCATGCTTGGGGCGATGGGTCACGCGAGGCGGTTAGGTCAATATTGCCCAGCGCCTCGCTCAGCCGATCGAGCATAATAGCGAGCAAGACGATGGCGAGACCGGCCTCGAAGGCCTGCCCGACTTTGAGCCGTTGCAGCGCCAAAAATACCTCGCGCCCCAAGCCCGATGCGCCGACCATCGCCGCAATCACGACCATGCCCAACGCCATCATGATGGTTTGGTTGACCCCCGCCAAAATGGCGGGCAAGGCCAAGGGCAATTGCACTTTGGTGAGCAATTGCCAGCGCGTGCCGCCAAAGGCCCGCCCGGCCTCAACCGCTGCCGGTTGCACCTCGCGTATGCCTAAATTGACCAGCCGAATGACTGGCGGCACGGCGTAGATGATGGTGGCGATGACGGCCGGAACCCGCGCTACGCCAAAAAACAGCACCACCGGAATGAGGTAAACGAAGGCCGGCATGGTTTGCATGGCATCTAAAATGGGGCTGAGCGCCCGCTCGAGCCGATTGTTGAGGGCGCATAACACGCCAATCGTGATGCCAATTGCCAACGAGAGCAGCACCGAAAATGACATGAGGGCCAAGGTTTGCAAACTGGGCAGCCACAAGCCAAATAAGCCACAAATAAACAAACTGAGCGCCGAGCCGAGCGCCAAACGCCAACCCGAAAGCACATAACCGGCCAGCCCAAACACGCTAACCAACACCACCCAAGGCAATGCCGCTAGCCCTGTTTCGAGGCCACGCACGGCGATATCGACCCCGCTGCGGATGGGGTCGATGGTGTAGGCAAAGAGGGGGTAGGTGCTGCGGTTGCGAATGAGCCAATCTTGAAATTGGTCGATTGGCTCACGCAGGCCCAAATTCCAATCGGTGGGGAAGATGCCGGTTTGGTCGGGGAAGGCTTGGGAGATAATATAAATGAGGCTAAGTAGAATAAAGGTGACAATTATTTTGATGGGCTGGCTTGGAAATACGCCGCGTGTTGGCAAAGTGCTGCTCATGATAGTTGACATCATATACCAAATGAAAACATGCGAATCATTGATTTACAGCTAGACAATCAATTGGCAGTGCAACAGGTGGCGGCGATGTTGGTGGCCGGGTTTAAAGACCATTGGCCCGATGCATGGCCTGAGCTTGATGATGCACTTGAGGAGGTTGCCGCGATGGCACAGCCTGATCGCATCAGCCGTATTGCCGTTGACGATATTGGCACGGTGTTAGGCTGGATCGGCGGTATCAGTGGTTACGATGGCAATGTGTGGGAGTTGCACCCGTTGGTGGTGCGCTGCGATTTGCAGGGGCAGGGCCTTGGGCGGGCCTTGGTGATGGATTTAGAGGCGCAAGTGCAGGGGCGTGGCGGGTTAACGTTGCAATTGGGCACAGATGACGAAGATGGTATGACGACGTTGTCGGGGATTGATCTTTACCCAAATGTAGCCGAGAAAATCATGAATATTCGTAATTTGCGCCGACACCCGTTTGAGTTTTATCAAAAATTGGGCTTTGTCATCGTTGGGGTGGTTCCCGATGCCAATGGTTTTGGCAAGCCCGATATTTTGATGGCGAAGCGGGTGGGGCGTTAGCAAAACATCGGATGTCTGAGCGCAAATCGTGACTGCGGCTGGAAGCTGAACTGAGACATCCGATGTTTGGGTGACGTAGATTGCGCTTGCGGCTGGGGCTTGCGCTGGCGAAACATCGGATGTCTTGACAAGGGTTGCGGCGAAGCTGAGAGCTGCGCTCAGACATCCGATGTTTTTTGCGGGAATATCACACAATCGCACGCGACATTACGCCAGACACAGCTTCGGCAGGCACGCCCGTCCATTGGGCAAAAGCCGCCGCGCCTTGCTCGACCAACATACCGATGCCGCCGACCACGTGCGCGTTAGCGGCCTTGGCCTGCTGCATCAGGCGTGTCATACGCGGCTTATAAACAAGGTCATAGAGGGTGGCTTGTTGGGGGAAGGGGATGTGTGGTGGCCAAGGTGTGCCATCGTCATTGGGTGACATGCCGGCGCTGGTGCAATTCACCACCAAACCAATGCTTGACAGCGGCAACTCGTTCACCGCCGCTACTACGGTGATGGCTTGCGTCGCGCCGATGCTTTCGGCCAGATGTTGAGCACGTTGAAGATTGCGATTGACAATGGTAATGTGGCTGTCGCATTGTAACAACGCATAAACAATGGCGCGAGCTGAACCACCTGCCCCCAATACCACCGTGTGGGTGTCAGCATTGGGCGTATAGCCATTGGCGCGTAGGTCGGTTAGCCACCCCAGCCAATCGGTGTTGTCGCCATATAGCCCGCCATTTTTTTTGACTATGGTGTTGACCGCGCCGATGGCTTGGGCATGGGCACTGACCTCATTTAAATAAGGCACGACATTTTGTTTATGAGGAATGGTGACATTACATCCGGCAAGATCAGCGCGGTCCCGCAAGGCCGCCATGCGGGCGGGCAATTCATCATGTGGGGTGTTCCACAATTCATAGCGCCAATCATGCCAGCCGATATGGGCAAACGCGGCATTGTGCATCACCGCTGACAGGCTGTGTGTCACTGGGTAACCAATTAATCCTACAATCATATGAGTGCTGAGTGCTGAGTGCTGAGTGATAAGTAATGATTTTTTTAACTTAGCATTTTTTCTCAACACTCAGCACTCAGCACTTTTTCTACTTGTGTGTGTGTGTCAGCGATGCTGCCGGAGGTATCGATGATGACATCGGCTTTGGCGAGTTTATCGGCTTGTGGGGTTTGGGCGTTTACGCGGGTGCGAGCATCGGCCTCGTTAAAGCCTCGGTGTTGCATCAGCCGCGCAATTTGCATGTTGGGTGGGCAATGAGTCACCCACACTTGATCGCAATCACTGGCATATCCGCCCTCGAATAAGCGAATGACCTCTAGTACCACAATATGGTCGAGTGAATGGGCATTGTGAAAAGCCAAGGCCACGCGCCGCCATATCTCAGCCCGCGCCGCGGGGTGGGTGATGGCTTCGAGTTGGCGCAATTTGGCTTTGTCATTAAATACAATATCGCCTAGCAGCTTGCGGTTAAGATCACCAGTTGGCAATAGCACCGCCTCGCCAAAGGTTTGGACAATTTGGGCAAGGGCCGGTTGGCCTTTTGCCACCATGTCGCGGGCGACTTGATCTGCATCAATAACGCTTGCGCCATGGGTACGTAAGGCGCGGGTCACTTCACTTTTACCAGTTGCAATATTGCCGGTTAATCCAATTAATTTCATCGGATACGATTATGCCCGAATTTGTTAGCCGCGAAAAAATAAACAAGCGCGTCATAGATGACGCGCTTGTTTATTTTTTTGGCTTTAGTTATCTAGAAAAGTCTTTTACAAAGGTTTTCGCCAATCTCACTACATTGAAATGACTCCATTTTTAGGGGGTCACTTCACTACGCTTTGAAGTGAGATGGTGAATGCGGTAAAACCCAATCTTCACAAACCGACTATACTCCGCGCCAAACAACATGAACACAACCGCCCCCCTACCCCAGCGCCAACAACTACACATCAGCGGCGTGGTGCAAGGCGTGGGATTTCGCCCCTTCGTGTTCACCCTCGCCGAGCGGCTAGGGCTGAGCGGGTTTGTAGGTAATGACAGCAGCGGTTGCTTTATCGAGGTCGAAGGCACAGCACAAGCCATTGCAACCTTCGGAATGTCACTACGCGACAAAGCACCGCCCTTGGCCTACATCGAACAAATCAGTCAGCGCGACCTGCCGCCCACCGGCGAGCGCGGTTTTCACCTTTTGTCCAGCCAAGCCCAAGCCAATACCGCCACGCTCATCTCGCCCGACCTCAATATTTGTGATGATTGTATTCGTGAACTGTTCGACCCAACTGATCGGCGCTATTTATACCCATTCATCAATTGCACCAATTGCGGCCCACGCTACACCATTATCCAAGACATTCCGTATGATCGTGACAAAACCACGATGGCGAGCTTCACTATGTGTGAAGCCTGTGCGCGTGAATATGCTGACCCGCGTCACCGTCGCTTTCACGCCCAGCCCAATGCCTGTCCAGTGTGTGGGCCACAGATGTATTTTGTCAAGTTGCAAGCCGCACCCCCCACCCCTAACCCCGCCGCTCCCCTCCCTTTGGGGGCCATGGCTCAAGCCCAAGCCGCGCTACAAACAGGCCAAATTGTGGCGATCAAAGGGATTGGCGGGTTTCACTTGGCGTGCGATGCCCGTAACGATCACGCCGTGCAAACACTGCGGCAGCGTAAAGGGCGCGGCGACAAGCCCTTCGCCATAATGGTGCGCGATCTCGCTACCGCACATATCATTGCCCAGCTTGCCTCCGCCGATATAGACACATTGTGCAGCCGCGCCCGCCCAATTGTGATTGTGCCGCAGCGGGACAATAATCTGAGCCACGCAGTTGCACCGGGCAATCACACCCTCGGCATCATGTTGCCTTATTCGCCATTACATCATTTATTACTAGCAGCAGGGTGTGATGCGCTAGTGATGACATCGGGCAATCTAAGCGACGAGCCAATTGTGACACAAAACGAAGACGCACTAGCCAAATTAGCGCCACTAGCCGATGCCTTCTTGTTACACAACCGCGATATTTTTGTCAGTTGCGACGACTCGGTGGTGCGGGCATGGTCGTTGCCCAGCTGCCCAACTACTGCCCAACTGCTGCCCATTCGCCGCTCACGGGGCTATGCGCCGTTTCCAGTGTCATTGCCTTTTGAATGTGCACCCACGCTGGCGGTAGGCGGCGAGCTAAAAACCACATTTTGCCTTGGCCTTGGCAACCATGCCTTTATCAGCCAACACATTGGCGATATGGAAAATGCTGAGACGCTGACCTCATTTGAACACTCGGTTACACATCTGCGAAACCTGTTTCGCATAACTCCAAGCTATGTGGTGTGTGACAAACACCCCAATTATTTATCGTCACAATGGGCGAGGGCAACAGGGCTGCGTTGTATCGAGGTGCAACATCACCATGCCCACATCGCTTCGGTGATGACCGAGCATGGCTTGCAGCCCAACGTGCAAGTAATCGGCATTTCTTTTGATGGCACAGGCTATGGAGACGACGGCGCAATTTGGGGCGGCGAAGTGTTGGTGGGCGGCTATGCCCATTATCGGCGGGTTGCCCATTTAGCCTATGCCCCTTTGCCCGGCGGCGATGCAGCGGTTAAGCGCCCTTATCGGGCGGCATTGGCACAATTGTGGGCCAATAAATTGGCATGGGATGAGGTACTGCCTTGTGTGCAAGCCTGCCCGCCCGCCGAGCGCCGTATTTTGCAGCAACAACTCTACCGCAATTTGAATTGCACCCCAACTAGCAGCATGGGCCGGCTATTTGATGCAGTAGCAGCGCTGATGGGCGTGCGGCAAGTGGTGGGTTATGAGGCGCAAGGCGCAGTCGAGCTTGAGTCACTGGCGGTCGATAATGTTGTTGAGTCTTATGATTTTGAAATGAGATCAGGCGATGTTATGCAGATCGGGGTTGGGCAATTGTTCGCCGCTATTGTAAATGATGTCAAAGCAGGTTTGCCAGTATCAGTTATGGCGGTTAAATTTCATAACGCCGTCGCAAATCTAATCACCGAATTGTGCTTGCACACCCGTGCCCAAACCCAGCTTAATATAGTGGCACTGAGTGGCGGGTGTTTTCAAAATGTGCAATTGTTGGCGGCAGCAATCACACAATTACAGTCACATAACTTCCAGGTGCTTTATCATAAGCGCGTGCCGCCCAATGATGGTGGGTTGGCATTGGGGCAATTGGCGGTTGCGCAAGCATTTTATTCTAACGAAGGCAATGCCCGCACCTTGCCATAGATAGCAGGTAAGCGAGCAAATTTTTGCGTTGTCGATAGCCGTGCTCGTTGACGAAACACTTCAAAATCATTGGCGACAATTTGATTGAGAATACCGCGATAAAGCAAAGCAGCAGCCCCAACAGCCATACGCCCATCGGGTTGCAAATAGCCAATACCGCGCCAACTGTGTTCATATAAGGCGTGGGCACGGGTGATCTCAAATCGCATCAGGGCTTTAAAACGATCATCATTGACATGATTACGCAAATCTTGCTCAGTATAACTAAAACGTTGCATATCTTCGGCGGGCAAATAAATACGCCCACGCCCAAGGTCTTCGCCGACATCGCGCAAAATATTAGTGAGTTGCAAGGCCACCCCCAATTCAATAGCAGCTGGTTTGCTTTGGGCAAATAATTGCCCATTGTCATTGTTTACACCAATAATATGCGCCGAAATCAACCCAACCGTGCTTGCTACATGGTAACAATAGCGTTTGAGGTCTTCCCATGTGGCATAGCGGGTGACGGTCAAATCCATTTCACAGCCTTCAATTAATTCTTCGGCATAGCGTTGGGGTACACCATAATCTTCGCGCACGGTGGCCCAAGCCTTTAGCACTGGGTGTGTTTGTAAATAAGCAGGTTGTCGCGTAATCACACGCCAATCTTGTAATAATATGGCAATGTGTGCCGCCGAGTTGGGCGTATATGGCGAAAACGGCACATCGACAATGTCATCGGTACAACGACAAAAGGCATAGAGGGCACGAATGGCGCGGCGTTTGGGTTTGGGTAAAAATGCAGTGCTGAGATAGAATGATTTGGAATGTAATTTCGTTAACTCTGCACAATGATGAAATGCCGACTCGAGTTCATTCGCCTCATGCGATGGGTGCATAGCGATGGATGTAAAAGGCATAAAACGGCGAAAACGGGCCGGAACCGAAAAAAGAGAGAACATTTCTAATAAATGTAATCAGCAAAATCTTGGGCAATTAACCGCGCTGTCATCTTGGCCGACATCATAACCGATGGTGTGCCGCCGCCGGGTTGTGTGCCGGCTCCAACCAAATATAAATTATGAATGTCTTCACTGCGGTTGTGTGGACGAAAAAAGGCTGATTGGGTTAAAACCGGCTCAGGGCCAAAGGCATTACCCAGCCAACTGTTGAGGGTGCTATCAAAATAATCAGGTGTAATATAACTTTTATAGACCAGACGCTGTTGTAATTCGGGAATGTAACCGCGCTGCTCTAAAAAGGTGAGCACGTCATTGACCAATGGCTCGCCTAATTTTGACCAATCGGCCCCATTGGCAAGATTTGGCACAGGGATAAGGGTGTATGCGGCATGATGCCCAGCGGGGGCGAGGCTGGGATCGGTGAGGGTTGGAATGTGCAAGTATTGCGAAAAATCTTTAGACAGCACTTTTCGGTCAAAGATATCACGCAGTAGCCCTTCGTAGCGTGGACCAAGAATGATATTATGATGGCGCAAATCGAACTTAAGACCATCAGCCCGAAAACCAAAATAAATGACCAAAAGCGACATCGATTGGCGTGTGAACTTTACCCGTAAATCGCCTTGCACAAGGCGATGCTGCGGTGCGATTAGGCGCATATATGTATTGGCATAATCGGCGTTCGATATGACTAGATCAGCGCTCATATGTGTGCCATTTTTTAAATGGATACCCGTGGCGATTTTCTTCAAACCGCTTCGTTTAACATTGATTGTTACAACTTCGCTGTTATAACAAATACGCCCCCCTAACGCTTCAAATTTACGCACAAGGCCATTGACTAAAGCGCCAGTGCCACCCATTGCAAAATGAATACCCCACGTTTTTTCGACAAAATGGATCATGGCATAGATGGCTGGCACATTGAGCGGGCTACCGCCGACCAACAATGGCTCGAAGCTAAATACTTGGCGTAGTTTGTCGCTGCTGAAATATTTGCTGGTGAAACTGAAAAGGGTGCGCACCGCATCGAGGCGTAGTAGATCGGGTAATGCGCGCAGCATGGTGCCAACATCACCAAAATAGGTGTAGCCCAATTGCACAAACCCACGATCAAACACCGCCTTGGCATCGGCGTGAAAGCGCTCATAGCCGTCAAGGTCTTGGGGGGCCAGCCGTTTTATTTGTTCGCGGGTGTTGCTTGGGTCGCCGTCATAATCAAAATAACTGCCATCGTCAAAATAAATGCGGTAAAACGGCAAAATAGGCACTAGCTTAACATAGTTTGAGGTAGCTGGGCCGCCACTGATGCGTTTACCCTCGCCCAAAACATCGGCAGGGAAATCGGGCGCATCGAGCATGGGTTGACCACACTGCAAGGCAAATAATTCTTCGATAAAGTGAGGCACAGTAATGACAGTTGGCCCCATGTCAAACGTAAAACCGTTGGCTTTTCGCACATACGCCCGCCCACCCGGGCCATCTAGCTTCTCAACAATGGTTGTGTGAAACCCTAGGCTTTGTAAACGAATGCCCAATGATAAACCACCAAACCCTGAGCCAATAATGATGGCGATTTTGCCTTCCGATTTTGTCACGATAATTAACATCATATAGACAGTGACTTAACGCGAGATGAATATAGTTATAACATTCAATTAATATTAAACAAAGATTATACAGAAGTGATATAAAGACTGTGAAAACAAATTTACGCACGCCACATACCAACTTAAAATCCGATCTACAGATAGAATCGACGTATGAGCAAATTAATTGGGCTGAGTGATGCGCGGCAAACAAAAGTTGAAGTAGAAAGGGCAGCCCACAAACTGGGGTGGCAAGTTGAATGGGCTGAACCACAAGCCGATGTCATTGATTATCTTGTACTACATCAACCCTTTTTAACCGTGTTAGACCTTGAGATCAAAAGTATTGATTGGCAAACATGGGTTTTGCAGGCAAAAACCAGCCCAGCCACCCGAAAACAACCCATATTGGCAGTTGCACCTGAATTGGCACTAGGGCTTTTGGCGCAAGCAAAGCAACACGGTTGTGATGGGGTATTAAGCGCCAAGGCTTTTTATGCAGATAGCATTGGGGTGTTGCAACAATGGGCACGACATGACGATCAGGCTGAATTGTTGCGTCAAGCGGCGCTGCCGCTGCCGCCATTGGCCCAACAAGGCATAGCACAATTTAACGCCAAAGCCTATTACGAACAGCATGAGTTATTTGAACATGCGTGGCGAGCCGAGCCGGGGCCAGTACGCCAACTCTATCAGGGCATCTTACAAATTGGCGTGGCTTATTATCAAATTCAGCGCCAAAATTATGTAGGGGCGCGCAAAATGTTTATGCGGGCATGGCAATATTTAAATGTGTTGCCAGCCGTGTGTCAGGGGGTCGATGTAGCCCAACTTCGCCGCGATGCCCAAACTGCCCAAGCCATGCTCGAAAACCTCGGGCCAGAGCGGATTGGGGAATTTGATACGCATTTGTTACAGCCATTAAGCTATGAGCCATGAGCCATGAGCTGTGATCCATGGCTCATAGCTTTAAAAATTGCAGATCTTTTAATGTCCAAACTGCTCAGCTTCAGTAGAGCCAGAAAGGGCCATAGTCGAAACTTCAGGACCAGCAATAGTAGTGGCAATAGCATCGAAATAGCCAGTGCCGACAAAAACTTGATGTTTGACCGCGCCATAACCTAATTTTTTGGCAACAACTTCTCGTTGTTGCAGAGCCGAATAGGCCCGTCATGCCGCTTTCGCGGTAGCCAGTGGCCAATTCGGGAGTGTCTAGTTGACTAGAGGCAAAAAATCAATCAAAGAATAGTTGTAACGAGGATACTTCAGCTTATGTAACTGACGACGATTCCAACAGTCGATAAATAGTGCTATAGCCCCGCGCAAAGCCTCTAAACTACGCGAAAAACACCGGGTATGTTTTACCAAACGTGCTAAATAATGTCGCAACTCAGCGTTTTTGGCTTCTACACTATACGTCTGTGTCTTTCCTTCTGCCACTAAGTGATACCCCCGATGATAATTTAATGCCTCATACACCGAAGCCCCATCACTACAACATTGAAATGCTTGCGCTGAACCATCAACTATCGGCTGCATCTGTTCTGCTGTGCGTTCACTTATCGTTAGCCAATTCATAAAACACCCTGTCTTACGATGCACTTGCGTTACAAGGTAAATTCTGTTTTTTTTGACCGACAAACGTATATAACTCATCTAATTCAACCGTATCCCACTCACCTAATTCTGGTATGGGGGCTTGCTCTGGGTCGATCTTTTTTGTCAGTTTGTTTATCCAATTGGCTACGGTTTGATGATTGATGCGCATTTGGCGTCCGATCCGTCGCAGATTCAGACCATCAATATACATTTCGGCCACTTTTTTGTGCATTTCTGATGGATACACGCCTGCTTTAGGAGTCGGCTTCGGCGTATAGTAACGTTTACACTCTCGACAATAGTATCGCTGACTTCCACTTTTATTTATTCCGCATTTGTGTGCATGTTCTGACTGACAATATTTACAACTTTTCATTCCTTAATCTTACATGACCTCTAGTTTTCTAGGCACTCCCCAAAGCCCTTGCGCCCAAAGACCCTATAGTGATTACGAAGAAAATGTGTTTTACCATACATTATTCAGATGGTGTGTTTAAGATAATTCGCTCAGCTTTGCGAATCATACGCAATACCCCTGACTCAAGCGGTAATGTGTCAATGTCGTTAAATTTTAGCCACCGTATTTCGCCAGATTCATCGCTGGCCTGTGCCAATTCGGGTTGATGTGTCGCTAGCAAATAGCGTAAATCGTAGTGATAATGTGCCGGCAAGTTTTTGCGTTGCGGAATAACATGGGCATCAATATCTAACAAGACCGGTTTCATTACACTGGGGTAAAACTGCAAATCAGGTAGGCTACTTTCTTCTTGCGTTTCGCGCAAGGCAACCCGCCATGGCTCGGTTTCATATTCAGCATGACCGCCAAATTGTAACCATTTTTGCAATTTGGCATGATAGTTTAGCAAAACCCGTTTGCTTTTTGGGTCAATAACCAAGCCCGAACCGGTAATATGTCCAACTTCACAGTTCGCATTTAAAATATTGGGATGTGCTCGGCAGGCTGCCAAAATTAACTGTTTTGATTGGGCCTCAGCTTCGTCATCGGCTTGATGTGCTTCGACAAAGCGAATCACGTTATTGACCGCATCGCCCAACGAATAGCGATACAAATCATCAATCAGCCCACGCAGTTTAGCAATCTTTTCATCAGTGCTGGCGTGTTCCCATATCGGCAATGTGGCATGCATAGTAATTACGAATGAGAAATTACGAATTACGAATTACGTGGGGTGAAGTTTCGGCCCCAAATTCGTAACTTGTAATTCGTAATGGACTATTGGGTTGGTTTGCTGTTGTCACGCACAATAGCATCGGGGGGGGGCACAAAACCTGGCCCATAGTGAAACACATTTTGCCAAGGTACATATTTGCTTTGCACCGTTTCGTTAATGATCAACTTACCATCTTTTTTTACTTGTCGGCTAAAAACGATAATGGCACCAGCCTGCGCAAATTCAGTTTGCTTGACTTGATTTTCCGGCACCTTCTTTTCTGGGTCAAGCTCATAAATATCGGCCCCGGGTGGGGTGGTCGAAAGCACATTTGACTTGCTGATAACCACTTCGCGGTTATCGGGCGTGCCATAAAATTTAAAGGTATGTGTACCCGTCGCTGTATTGACATAACTTTCGATCAAAATATGACCCGGCGTGTCATTTTTAAATTTCAAATCCACATAAGGCCCAAACACAGTCGAGTCGAAACCTGCGCCCATGCCACGCTCATAGTAACTGACCCGATACCCATGTGGCAATCGCTCAAGGATGGGTAAGCCAGCCTTTAAAGCCGCCTGATAAGCCGTAGTCGATACCTGACATACGCCACCACCCACGCCTTTTACGGTGCGGTCGCCAATAATTACCAAACCTTCTTCAAACCCATCTTTGGTCGAAACTTCGCCCAAAATATCGTTATAAGAAAATACGGCACCGGGTGGAACCACAACCCCATGAAAACGCGCCGCCGCCACTTGAATGTTCCGAATACGTGCTGCCGACGATCCGGCGAAATTAGTCGAAGCGGCAACCAATAATTTTTGGATGCCTAATTGTGAAGCAGTCACTTGGGTGTTTAATTTTGCGACAGTGACTTGGGTAGCAATGCTTACCTGATTTTTGCCTGTGCGCAAAGCCTCGCTGACTGCGTTTAATGTAGCTTGCAGATCGAGCTGACGACCGGGCTTGTCTTGCCGAATCACTTGTAATTGGCTCGACTTTTCGTCGAAAATAAAATGAGCATCTTCGGCTTCAAGATACATGGCTGGGGCCAATGGCTCAATAATGGGGCGTAATTTTTCTTCGCGCAAACGCACATTTAATTTGATTGAACCATTTTTATCGGGTGCAGCTTCTTCAAAAAAAATGTAATTGAGCAAATCGGCATTTTTAACACGAAAAACTTCATTGCTGCCAACAATAGCGCCTTGCTCATTAAATTTTGGCAACATAATTGCTACTTCACCCTTTAACACACGGGCCGCATCTTCGGTCGCCTCTTTGGCACTGGTGATAGCTGGCAAAATAGGACGAGTGGGCAAATTAAGTTCAGCTTGCTTACCACTCATAATCGCATCACGAATCATTCGGACAGATGCTTCTTTTTCGAGTGCAAGACCAGTTTGGGCAGTTATCTCGCGCACCGATAGACCATTAATAATGACTGCAGCATCTCGTGATGGTTTATCAATCTCTGTGGCAAGTCGATCAACCAATCGGATCACAGCTTCATTATCTTGAAAAATAGCAGGGTTTAGATCAAAACCATTTTGTTGGGCTTCAGTGCGAATGCGAATACGTTCAGACAAACCACCCTCACGCCCAAACTGCAAGGCCTTTTCAACAATGGGCGCAGGGTTTGCTCCTATGCCTAGCTCTGACAATTTGTATGATGATATGCGGTCAGCCGCCTTTAACGTAATAAGTGGGGTGTTATATTGTGTTTGCAGCTTGCTTGTTGCCAACGCAAAGATTTCTTGCGCATTCATCCCGCCGACTTCCGTCCCCATCACTTTTACACCCGGGTAGGCACGGTTGCGATAAGGCAACTCAAATTTTGAGTAGGCATAGGCCACCCCAGCCACAATAGCACCAGCAAGTACGACTGCAATTAAAAAAGGTTTAAATATTCGAGACATAACACCAACCCACCTTAAGTTAAACAAGCTAAATAAACTTTTTGTATTTTCGATATAGTTGTCTATATCGAGCAAGGGTAAAAATCGACGAAAACCTCTGGCAAAGCTTTTTCTAAATAGCTATAAGAGATATAGTCGTTGTAACACTGCAAAATAGCCTATCAAAAATTAACTTGTCATAGCCCAATCTCTGTAACAAAATGTTACATTATTATAGACAAATAAAATAAAGATCGCGTATACATCGTATGATATTGGCAACGCTGTTTGCCAATAATACAGCTTAGGGATTAAAATCCCACGCTGGGTACACAAAGACCGCCTTTGCGGTCTAAATGTTTAACTAATGAAGGATGAAGGTAGTCTTAGTATATATAGCGTGCCATTTCTAATGGCTGCGCCATCTACGGTATAAAATCGATATTCTACGGTGAATGTAATTGCAACTTTGCCCACCCTCTACACAACTCGTCTAACATTGCGCAAACTCGCGATGTCAGACGTGGATGATTTTTTTGAGTATAGTTCAGACCCCGATGTGACACGCTATACATTGTGGGAAACACACCGCTCGTTGCAACAGGCGCAAACCCATTTAGCCGAATATGTGCGCGATTATGATTATGGGTGTATGCCAACATGGGGCATCGTATTCACAGAGACCCAAAAACTAATCGGCACATGCGGTTTTCATCATATTTCAGCCTATGCCCAACAGGCCGAAATTGGTTATACGCTATCTAAAGCTTATTGGGGCCAAGGTTTAGCTACCGAAGCCATACGAACCGTGCTAGACTTTGCCTTTAAGAAAGCCCTCTTACAAAGAGTAACCGCCCGTATCACACCCGATAATATTGCATCGGCGCGTGTTTTACAAAAATTAGGCTTTCGTTTGTCTGGTTCAATGCTGGAATATGTGCCAATGTGGCAACAAATGCAACATTTAGATATTTATCAACTTGATTATTTTTAAGGCCCATTTGATAAATTCTTGATAATGCGTGGTAAAACAGATTTTCACCGAACTCATTATGCCTTTGTCCACTTCGTGGACAAAGGCATAATGAGTTCGGCATCTCCTTCATTTTCATCTATCTTTGCAATAAAATAATATGCCAACCCAATCTAAAAAACAAAAAACAAATATAAGTGTGCCATGCGCAGCCAATATCGCCGATTTTCGGCTTAAAAATGGCATACGGGTATTGGCGTATGAAAACTTTGCCAGCCCCGCTGTCGTGGTGAGCGGCTATTTTAATGCGGGGGCCCGCGATGAAACGCCTGATAAAGCTGGGTTGGCTAGTTTTGTTGCAGATTGTTTATCGCGCGGGACGCTAAACCGTAGTTATGAGCAAATTTTTGAGCAGACTGAGAGCATTGGTGCAACAACGAGCATTTCATCGGCCATGCATACCAGTTCGATTTTTGCCAAAAGCTTGGCCGAAGATCTGCCCCTGATGCTCGATCATTTGAGTGATCAGTTACGCAACCCGATTTTTCCTGAAGATGAGCTAGAAAAAGAGCGCGCCGAATGGTTGACCGGATTAGAGGAACGCAATAATAACACTCGTGCAATGGCAAGCATGGCTTTTGGCAAGTTGTGCTATCCAGAAGGTCACCCCTATCATTCTCCAGCAGATGGCACCCTCGAAACTGCCAAAGCGATTGCCCGTGACGATGTCGTCAATTTTCATCGTCGTTATTATTCACCTCAAGATATGGTGATTGTAGTGGTAGGGGCCGTAAAAGCTGATGAAGCGCGGCGACGTGTCACAGAATCTTTCGGCGATTGGACCGCTATTCGCCCAGCCCGTATCGACATGCCGCCCGCCCCTAAACCCAGTGGCATTGTGCGTGAACATATTCAGATGCCGGGCAAAAGTCAATCAAATATAATTTGGGGCTACCCTAGCTTACCACGTAGCCACCCTGATTGGATGGCCTGCGCCTTGATGAATAGCATCTTGGGGCAATTTGGCATGTATGGGCGTATGGGTGAAAGTGTACGAAAAGAAGAAGGCTTGGTCTATTACATCGGCAGT
This sequence comes from Chloroflexota bacterium, assembly GCA_018969115.1. Taxonomy (GTDB): domain Bacteria; phylum Chloroflexota; class Anaerolineae; order J036; family Brachytrichaceae; genus AQU-03. The sequence goes on from JAGWYZ010000001.1 coordinate 45,776, forward strand.
AGCTTCGATGGCGGCCCCGGCCCGGGGTCATGGAATTGTTATGCTGGCACTCATCCTAACACTGTAGATCGTGTGCTCGCAATTTCGCGGGCTGAGGTCAAACATATTCAAAACCACAAAGTAAAGCCGATTGAGTTAGAAGACAACAAACTCTATTTTACTGGCTCGTTGCCACTTGGCTTAGAGACAAACGAAGGCATGGCTGGGCAAATCATCAGCCAAGTGCGTTATAACTTGGGGTTAGATTATTTGCTCACTTATGCCGATAAGGTCAATGCCATTACGTTGGCCGACATTCAGCGCGTGGCTCAAACTTGGCTAGATGCTGACAATTTTGTGGTGGTTTCGGCTGGGGCATAAAGACTAAATGCGCCCGCTCATCGGCCTCGCCCTCGTTATTGTGCTAACGGTACTTGCCACGTTGGCCGATGTGGCAAGTACGAAGTTATGGGACAGTTATGTCAATTACACCAGCCCATATCTCGCCCCTTTGCCCCAAGATGCCCCCGAACCGGCGCTAACGCCACGCGTGGTGATGGTGCTTGTGCGCGGCTTACGCGCAGATGTTTCGCGCAGTTTGCCAACGCTAAACAAATTGCGCGAAAATGGGGCTGATATTACCTTGGAACTTGACCCACCTTTATTGCGTTTGCCATTGTTAATGACCCTATTTAGTGGGGCCAATGTCGAAACGCATGGCATTAGTGCTAACCAAGGGTTACGCGACCAAGTGGGCGCAGACACGATCTTTTTAGAATTGCATACCCGCGAAAAATTTTCATCCATTGTTGGCAGTCAGGTATGGAACACCTTATTTGGCAGCACCGTCAGCCTTGAGTATGCCGATAACAACGAACAGGCGGTACAAACGGGGATTAATATTCTCAATGACCCGGCCATTAAGCCTAATTTTGTTGGGATCGAGCTAACCCTAAATGAGCCATCGATCAGCACTGGGACAAATGCCCAACGCCTTAGCCTAGATACAAATTTGGCACGACTGATGAGTGCCATCGATTTAAACAAAAACACCCTCATTGTGGTCGCCGATCGAGGGGTTGTGAGTGACAGTGTCAGTTCAGGGCTGCGCTTTGGGTTAAGCGCAGCCGAAGAATTGGCGGCGGCGCGGGTTCCGTTGGTCATGGCAGGCGCTGGCATTCGCTCTGTGCGGGCGGCAGTGAAGGCAAACGCAGTTGCACCTACTTTAGCCATCTTACTCGGCGTGCCCATCCCAATGCACGCCCAAAGTATCCCCATTTTGCCTGCTTTACAATTGTCAGGACGCAGCCTGATCGAAACCGCCGATCATTCAGCCGCCCAACTCACCACTTTTTACGAAAATTGGGCCGCCGTCATTCGTCAGCCACGTTTTGCCGCCGAGTTTTACCAAAGCCAGCGCCCCCAATTACGCGCCAGCACCGATGCCCGCCCATTACAAAATTTTGAAACTGCGCTCAATATCCGCCATCAAACGGCATTAGATGCCCAATTACGCAGCGATCAATTATTGCGTTTACCGTTATTAGGCGGAACAATGCTGTGTATCATTGGTTTTTTGGGGTTGTTAATTAGCCAACGTATTTGGTTACCATTTTTTGGAGCGGTGCTTTATGCTGGGGGATGGGCGGCACTGTTTTTTTATGGGCGGCAAGATCGTTTTTCGTTCAGTATGTTTCTTGATGCGAATCCATTTCCATTTCTTGCAAGCGTAGGACGCGATAATATCAGCGTTATTCTTTTGGTTGGGCTAATCATGACCTTATTTGCCGGGCGCAATGCGCCACAAGCCCTATATGCTGTTACCGATGTTTTATCGACCTTGGCCTTGATTGTATTTACACAAGCGTTAGGGGTGATTTGGTTTGTGTGGCAATGGGACTATACCTTTACCCAATTTTTGCCCGACAGTCGTTTTTTTACACTGGCCCTGGTTGCACTCACCCAAATCGCTTCACTTTCACAACCTATTATTGGTTTTAACGTGCCCATCGCATTGGCGCTTTGCATATTTTCATTATTGATGTATGCTTTAGTTGGAAAAAAATTATGAACACCCCCCTTTCTCAGCACGAACGCAAAATTGCATTGCGCCAAATGGCGCAAGATGGCCTTGAAGTTTTGGTGATCGGTGGTGGTATCACCGGCAGTGGGGTGGTGCTTGAGGCAATGGCACGTGGTTACCGCGCTGGCCTGATCGAAAAAGCTGATTTTTGTAGTGGAACCAGCAGCAAAAGCACGAAATTGGCACACGGCGGTATTCGTTATTTGGCTCATTTTGATTTTGCACTGGTTTACGAAGGCCTGATTGAACGAGGCCGTATGATTCGCAATGCACCGCATTTGGTCAAACCGTTAGGGTTTGTGTTGCCTTTGTATAAAGAAAACAAACGCCCAATGGATGTACCTTTTGTGCCACCGGGCGGCATTGGCTTAAGTTGGATCATGCAAGCTGGCTTAGCACTTTATGATGTGATGTCGGGACGGCTGGGCATTAAGATGCATCGACGTATTAGCACTAAAAATGCATTAACATTGGCCCCATGTCTTAAAACCGAGGGGTTAAATAGCTCGTTTATTTACTATGATGGGCAAACCGACGACACCCTGCTCACCATGACAGTGTTGCGCACCGCCGCCCAACATGGGGCGCTGTTGGCCAATTATGCCGAGCTAATTGGGTTTGAGCAAACTGAAAATGGAGCGATTAAAGCCGCGCTGGTGCGCGACACAATCAATAACGACGAATATCGTATTCCGGTTGGCACAGTTATTAACGCAGCGGGTGTGTTTGCTGGGCGCGTTGAATCGATGGCAGGTACCTCAAAAATTAGCATCAAACCTGCCAAAGGGGTGCATTTAACCGTGCCGCGTGAAGCTGTAAAACTGGATGAATATGCGGTCGTATTACCCGAAACACCTGATGGCCGCTTGTTATTTATGGTTCCTTGGAATACTCGCGTCACCATCGGCACGACTGACACCAAAGGCGGCGATATCGATCAGCCCCTCGCCAACCATGACGATATCGATTATTTGTTGCGCACTACCAATCTTTATATGCGCACACGCCTGACCCGCGACGATATTATTAGCAGTTGGGCCGGGTATCGCCCACTCATCAGCCCTGCCAATGGCGGCAACGGTGACACCTCAAAACTATCGCGCACGCATGTGGTGATGGACGGGCCGGGTGGCATGGTGACGATTGTAGGAGGGAAATTAACCACCTATCGGCGTATGGCCGAAGACACCCTTGACCATGTTGCAAAACGCAGTGGCAAGGCCATTACACACCCCACCCAAAATATGCCGTTAGATGGGGCGGTAGGGTCGCAAGCTGCAAATGCTGCAATTGATGCCGCGGCCCAGCCTTATGATTGGAACACAGATGTGGTGAAACGCCTAAAACAATATGGTAGCGAAGCCCATAAATTATTGACATTGTGTGCCGAAGATGTAGCATTGGCGCAACCGATTGTGCCAGATTTACCTTACATCATGGCCGAGGTGGTTTATGCGTGTCGTTATGAAATGGCGATGCAACTCGATGACATGATCACGCGGCGGCTACACCTCAATTTTGAAGATTGGTCACGCGGGATTAAGCCATCACCGGCTATCGCCCAAGTGATGGCCGGTGAATTGGGCTGGTCAATCTCAGAAACTGCCGCCCAAGTGGCGGGTTATGCCGTCGTTAGTAGACAGTAATGAGTCGTCAATCATCAGACGACCTTCTCATCTAACGACTGACGACTGACAACTCACCCCTATGAAAACCTCTGTTTTTATCGCCACCAGTCTCGATGGCTATATCGCTCGAAACGACGGCGCCATTGATTGGTTAAATGCCGCCAACGAAATGGCCCCACCCGACGAAGATTGCGGGTATGCTGCATTTATGTCAACTATCGATGTCATCATTATGGGGCGCAACACCTTTGAATTGGTATTGAGCTTTGGCGGCTGGCATTATGGCGACAAACGTTTGATTGTGTTGAGCCGCAAGCCCTATGCCATTCCAGTGCATATGCCAAAGACAGTCACGGCCTCGTCAGAATCGCCTGCAGCGTTGTTGCAACGCTTGTCTGCCGAGGGTGCAATCCATGCCTATGTTGATGGAGGGCTTACCATTCAAAGCTTTTTGCAGGCTGGGTTAGTTACTGACATCACGATCACGCTCATCCCTGTGATTTTGGGTGAAGGCAAGCCCTTGTTTGGCCCCGTTGCCGCCGATGTGCATCTACGCTCAATTTCAAGCCATCGTTACGATTTTGGTTTTGTACAAATAAAATATGCTGTTGTGTCACCTTTTCGATAAACAGTGGGAATTAAAACAAATTTTCGCCGAACTCACTATTACCCACGTTTAAAGAGGGCAAAGCCCTCTTTAAACGTGGGTAATAGTGAGTTCGGCATTACATCTTTTGGGGATGCCCCCCATTGTTGAAAAGAAACTTGATTTCTTTACGATATCTCAATTATGACCTATTCACCCTCAGAAACCCGTTACCAAACCATGCGCTATAACCGTTGTGGCAACAGCGGGGTTAAATTGCCCGCCGTTTCACTCGGATTGTGGCACAATTTTGGCGGAGTCGATGTGTATGAAAATGCTCGTGCCATTGTGCTCCATGCCTTCGATTTAGGCATCACCCATTTTGATCTTGCAAATAACTATGGCCCACCGCCCGGCTCTGCCGAAGAAAATTTTGGGCGCATGTTGCACACCGATTTATTGCCGCACCGCGACGAATTGATTATTTCGAGCAAAGCCGGTTATGGCATGTGGCCCGGCCCATATGGCGATTGGGGTTCGCGCAAATATTTGGTTGCCAGCGTTGACCAAAGCCTAAAGCGCATGGGGCTTGATTATGTTGATATTTTTTATCACCATCGGCCCGACCCCGATACCCCACTTGAAGAGACGATGGGGGCACTCGATTACATTGTGCGCAGCGGGCGGGCACTTTATGCTGGCATTTCAAATTACCCAGCCGATCAGGCCCGCCAAGCCGCCCAAATTTTGCGCAAACTCGGCACGCCCTGCCTCATTCACCAGCCCAAATATCATATGTTTGAGCGTTGGATCGAAAATGGCTTGCTTGCGGCTTTGAACGATGAGGGGGTAGGCTGTATTGCATTTTCACCCCTCGCCCAAGGGTTGCTCACCGACCGCTATCTCAACGGTATCCCTAGCGATTCACGTGCCAACAAATCGCACGGCTTTTTAAAGCCCACTGCCATTACCGATGACAAAATGGCAAAAGTGCGCCGACTTCATGATATGGCGCAAGCACGTGGGCAAACTTTGGCACAGATGGCGTTGGCGTGGATATTGCGTCATCCCATCATGACCTCGGTATTAATCGGAGCCAGCAAAATATCACAGGTCAATGATGCCGTAGGCGCTTTAGATCATTCGCTATTTTCAAAAACCGAGTTGCAAGCGATTGAGACGATTTTACAATCATAGTCACCGCTGCCGATCTTATAGACATCAGCCTAGCACGGAGATTAAAATCCCGCGCTGGGCATACGAAGCCTACCTTCGCAGGCTAAAAATTTAGACCGTGAAGGCGGTCTTTGTGTGCCCAGCGCGCTATTTTTAATGGCTGCGGTATCGATAAGGATACTGCGTTTAATTTGTTTGTCTATTACTATTACGCAAAGTGAAATTGCCTGTCCCTATGAAAATTTTAGCCGTGAGTGATGAAGTTGTCGATTGGATTTATAGCCCATCATTAACCCAGCGTTGCAGTAAGATTGATTTGATCATCAGTTGCGGTGATCTGCCCATTTACTATCTCGAATTTATCGCCTCAGCCCTCAATGTGCCAGCCTTGCTGGTGCACGGCAACCATGATACGCACGAGGTTGGGCAACATGGGGTGATTAAAAATGAGGCCGCCGGTTGGCTTGATTTAGATAAACAGCGGGTGCGGGCCGAGTCGAATGGCAAACATATCACGGTGGCTGGTTTACAGGGTTGCGTGCGTTATCGCCCGCATGAAATGTATCAATATAGCCAAAATGAGCAGTTTTGGCGGGCATTGTGGTTAGCGCGGCATTTGTGGCTACCCTATAAAAAAAATGGTCGCGGAGTTGATTTAATGGTGACCCATGCGCCACCTTATGGCATTCAAGACGGCGTTGACCGTGCCCACATCGGCTTCAAGGCATTTAATTGGCTGATCAATCGTTTTCGCCCCAAGTTTTTTTTACATGGGCATCAACACCGCAATTATTCATCTGGCAGCGCCACCGAGACCTTGGTTGGCGACACATGGGTGCTCAATTGCCACCCTTGGCGAATGATTGAGGTTTAAAAGCAGTTTGTCTGCGCAGGATTTTGCCCCAAATAACGATTAATATATGATCAATGTAAGATGAGGGTTATAGACATCATCTCAATAATTCGGGGTAAACCCCAAAGATGTAATGCCAAACGCACTATATGACCATTGAAGTTAAGGGCAAAGCCTCTAACTTCAATGGTCATATAGTGCGTTTGGCGAAAAATAGTTTTATTTCCCCCGATTTTTTGAGATCATACGTTATAGCCTATAAATTGATGGCTATATCAATTAAACGGACAATACTTTTTTTCGTAAGTTGTCAGTTTAAACGATAAGGCCGAACACACTATCCCTGCATATTTGGAGCGGCTTTGTTCGCTCCAAATATGCAGAGATAGTGTATTCGGCAAAAACAATTTACCCACCTGACCAGTTGCCCATTACCCACCTGACCAGTTTGCGATTAACCATTCCCCACTTGCATATGCCACATATTCTCACTAGGCTTGGGGCATATGAACCTCACTACCCAATACCTGGGGTTACCCCTAAAAAACCCCATCGTTGCCTCTGCTTCGCCGCTGTCGCGCACTGTTGGTAGTATCGAGCAATTGGCGACTGCCGGGGCAAGCGCCATTGTCTTATACTCGTTATTCGAGGAACAATTGGCGAATAAGGCCACGCCTTACGCACAACATCAAGAATTTAGCCACGAACCGCGAATGCGTGCCCGTGCGGCTTTTAGTGCGCCCAGTTATAGCGCTGACCCTGATGATTATTTTACGCTGATCGCCCGCGCCAAACAGGCCGTCGATATCCCCATCATCGCTAGTTTAAATGGCATTACCCCCGGGGCATGGGTAAAAAATGCCCGCCAAATACAAGAGGCTGGGGCCGATGCGCTTGAGTTAAATGTTTATTACATCCCTGTCAACCGCACCATCAGCAGCGCCGAGGTCGAAGACCGTTATGTGACACTGTTGAAGCAGGTTAAAGAGGTCATCGATATCCCCATCGCCATGAAACTCAGCCCATTTTTTAGCGCATTGCCCAATTTTGCCCAAAGGCTGGCCGAGGCTGGCGCACAAGGCTTGGTGATGTTTAACCGCTACTATCAACCCGATATCGAAATTGATGAGACCGATGTTGCACCGCGTATACGCCTAAGTGATTCTGGTGAAATGCAGCTGCCGTTACGCTGGGTGTCATTGTTATATGGGCGGGTTGATAGCGATTTTGCCATTAGCACTGGTGTGCACACCTATAAAGATGTGTTGAAGGGGGTGATGGCTGGTGCTAAAGCAACTATGATGGCATCGGCGCTGTTGCAAAATGGGGCAGAGCACATTAGCAAGGTGTTGCAAGAAATGCTACAATGGTTGGATAGGCGCGGTTATGAATCGGTTTATCAGATTCAGGGCAACCTGAGCCACATCACCACATTTAACCCCGACCAAATGGCGCGCACCGACTATATGCAGATGCTTGATTCGTGGGGCCAAGTGACCGTCAATTGGGAATTAACCAATTCGAGTGGAATGCGATCGAAACAGGAATAGGGTATGACTACGGTAAAAACAGACACCCGCTATAAACTGGTTGAGGCCACCTTGCGACGGCATGGCTACAGCGCCAATGCCCTCATCGAAGGGTTACACACCGTGCAAGAGGCTTGGGGTTATTTAGACCCCGATGTATTGCGTTGGCTGGCCCGCACCCTTAAATTGCCCATGAGCAAAGTGTATGGGGTGGCGACGTTTTACAACCGATTTGTGTTAAAACCTCAAGGTGAGCATAGCTGTGTGGTGTGTCTTGGCACGGCTTGTTATATCAAAGGTGCGCTTAACACACTCAAAAAAATTGAGCATGATCTGCATTTAACCCCGGGCATGACCACCGCCGATCAGCGGGTGTCGTTGCTTAAAGCACGGTGTATGGGGTCGTGTGGGCTAGCGCCGGTGGTGGTGATGGATGGCGCATTGGTGGGCAAAGTATCACCCGAACAAGTGACAGAACGTCTACAGGAGTGGCTAGCATGATGCAAGATGAAGTTGCCACATTACTAGAAAAAACCGCCTCAACCGAGCGAATGGCACAATCGCGCTATTCACAACACATACAGGTGTGTATGGGCACGGCTTGTATGGCGCTAAACAGCGAACAAGTGAAAACTGCGCTTGAACATGCGGTGATTGAAAATGGCATACAAAAGCAATGCCAAGTGCAACGGGTGGGTTGCCCGGGCTTATGTTCATTGGGGCCGATGCTGCGTGTGATCGACAAAACCATCACGTCTGAGGCCAACGAACCCCGTGAGACACTCTATCAGCAAATAACACCCAAAGTCGCGCCAGCAATCATAACGAGCCTGACCCCGGCCGCGCAGCCAACTTCGGCGCTTGATGTCCATCGGTGTGAGGTGGCCGACACATTTTTTAAGCGCCAAGTAAAAGTGGTGCTTGAGCATTGCAGTCACATCGACCCAGAGCGTATCGAAGATTATATTGCCCATGGCGGCTATCGCGCCATTCAAAGCGTATTGACTAAATGGACACCCCAGCGCGTGATTGACAGCATTACCAAGGCTGGGTTGCGCGGGCGCGGCGGGGCGGGCTACCCAACCGGCCTGAAATGGGCGACGGTTGCCAAGGCCAATAGCAGCAATGGCAAAAAATATGTCATTTGTAATGGTGATGAAGGTGACCCCGGGGCCTATATGGACCGCAGTGTGATGGAAGGCGACCCACATCGTGTGATTGAGGGGATGATGATTGCAGCCTATGCCATTGGCGCGAGCCAAGGCTATGTTTATGTGCGGGCCGAATCACCCTTGGCTACCAAACGGTTGCGCGTCGCCATTCGGCAAGCCCAGCGGGCTGGCTTGTTGGGCAACAATATCGCCGGCAGTGCCTTTCATTTTGATATTGAGCTGCGGCTGGGGGCAGGCGCATTTGTGTGCGGCGAAGAAACCGCACTCATCGCCTCGATTGAGGGTGGTCGGGGTCAGCCGCGCCCACGCCCACCCTACCCCGCCGAATCAGGCTTGTGGGGCTGCCCAACGCTCATTAATAATGTCGAAACCTTCGCCAACATTGCGCCCATTATCGATAAAGGCTGGGAGTGGTATGCCGGGATCGGCACAGCCAAAAGCAAAGGCACAAAAGTCTTTGCGCTGACCGGTCAAGTCAAAACATCGGGGCTGATCGAAGTGCCGATGGGCATCACCCTGCGCGAAATTGTGTTTGACATCGCGGGGGGCATTCCCAACAATCGCCAATTTAAGGCGGTTCAAACCGGTGGGCCATCGGGCGGCTGCATCCCCGAAAAATTTCTGGATATGCCAGTGGATTATGAGTCGCTAGCCAAAGTTGGCTCGATTATGGGGTCGGGTGGCATGATTGTGATGGACGACAGCACCAACATGATCGAAGTGGCACGCTTTTTTATGGAGTTTTGTATGGATGAGTCGTGTGGCAAATGTGTGCCTTGTCGGGTTGGCACGGTGCAATTGCATCGGCTGCTTGGCAAATTTGTCGATAAAACCGCTACCCCTGCCGACCTGATCAAACTAGAAGGGTTGTGTAAATTGGTGAAACACACCAGTTTATGTGGCCTAGGCCAAGCTGCACCCAACCCTGTCATTAGCACACTCAATTATTTTCGTGAGGAATATGAACAATGTCTAAAACCCTCACCCTAAATGGGCAAATGATTAGCGCCCGCGAGGGCGAAAGCATTCTTGACGCCGCGCATGATGCGGGTGTCTCAATCCCCACCTTATGCCACATGAATGGCGTGGGCGATGTTGGGGCATGTCGGATGTGTTTGGTTGAATTGGCTGGCAGCGGCAAACTTGTACCCGCCTGCACCACCAAAATTAGCGAAGGTATGGAGGTGAATAGCGACACCCCGCAATTGCACGAATATCGACGCATGTTGGTTGAGCTTATTTTCTCGGAGCGCAACCATGTATGCGCGGTGTGTGTGGCGAATGGCAATTGCGAATTGCAAGACCTCGCCATTTATGTTGGCATGGATCACGTGCGCTACGATTATTTATACCCCGCCGAAAGTATCGATGTGTCACATCCGATGTTTGGCATGGATCACAATCGCTGTATTTTGTGTACACGCTGTGTGCGCACCTGTGACGAAATTGAAGGGGCACATGTGTGGGATATCACCGCACGGGGGATTAAATCGCACACCATTACTGGGCTGGCCGAGCCATGGGGTGAGGTGAATACTTGCACCAATTGTGGCAAATGTGTGATGGCGTGCCCGACTGGCGCTATTTTTAAATTGGGCGCAACGGTGGCCGAGATGGAGAAAGACCGCGAAAAATTAGCTTTTCTCAAAAACGCCCGCGAGCGCCGTGAGTGGGTTTGAGGGGAGAAGTGGCGAAAAAATGATGGCAAATAAAGTTAAGTTGGCAACGGTGTGGCTGGGCGGATGTTCGGGCTGTCATATGTCATTTCTCGATCTTGATGAATGGTTGTTTGATTTGGCGCAACAGGTCGAGTTGGTATTTAGCCCGATCGCCGATGTAAAAATCTTCCCCGAAGGGGTAGATGTGGCATTGATTGAGGGGGCCGTCGCCAACGAAGATAACTTTGCTTTGGTTAAACGCGCACGGGCGTGCAGCAAAATGATCATTTCGTTTGGCGATTGTGCCGTGACTGGCAATGTTACCGCCTTGCGCAATATATTGGGGCCAAATAACGTCGAGCAAGTCTTACAACGGGCGTATCACGATGTGCAAAATTTGCAGCCACAATCGCCCCGATTTGTGGTCGAAGATTGTGCTACAAACACCTTGCATGAGATCGTGCCACCCTTGCTGCCGCAAGTGCTGCCCGTTCATGCGGTGGTGCCGGTCGATGTGTATTTGCCGGGCTGCCCGCCCCCAGCCCCACGAATTCGGGCCGTGTTAACGCAATTGTTAGCGGGCAACACTCCCCAAATGATTGGGCGTGAGATGTTGAAGTTTGGGTAGTTATGTCAAAAACTATTTTAATTGACCCTGTATCGCGGATCGAAGGCCATGCCAAAATCACAATTTATTTGGATGAAACCGGCGCGGTCAATGATGCGCGTTTTCATGTGACCGAGTTTCGCGGTTTTGAAAAATTTTGCGAGGGGCGACCGGTGGGCGAAATGCCGAGCCTAACAGCGCGGATTTGTGGCATTTGCCCCGTTAGCCATTTGTTGGCCTCGGCCAAGGCTGGCGACGATATTTTATCGGTGCGTATTCCCATTGCGGCCCAAAAGCTGCGGCGACTGATGAATTTGGGGCAAATTGTGCAATCTCATGCCCTCAGCTTCTTTCATCTCAGCGCACCCGATTTTTTGCTCGGTTTCGATTCACCACCCGCCCAACGCAACGTGTTTGGGCTAATGGCGGCGCAGCCCGACTTAGCGCGCGGCGGCATTCGGCTGCGCCAATTTGGGCAAACCATTATTGAATTATTGGGCGGGCGCAAAATTCACCCGGCATGGGCCGTGCCCGGTGGCGTACGTAGTGGCATCGGCGATGACGAAATTAAACAAATACGCGAGCGCTTGCCCGAATCGATTGCGGTGGCGCAACAAGCGCTGCAATTGTATAAAACCTTGCTTGAAACTTACCACGAAGAAGCCAGCATTTTTGGCAATTTTCCCTCATTGTTTATGAGCTTGGTGGGCAAAGATGGCGCATGGGAGCATTATGATGGCGTATTGCGTATGGTGGATAGCGCGGGTAAAACGCTGTGCGACATTGAGCCACATCATTATGCCGACACGTTGGGCGAGGCGGTTGAGGCGTGGAATTACCTCAAATACCCCTATTACAAGCCGATGGGCTACCCCGACGGCATGTATCGGGTGGGGCCATTGGCGCGGTTGAATGTGTGTACGCATATCGGCACGCCTTTAGCCGATGCCGAGTTGCGCGAATTTAGACAACGGGTCGGCGTTGATGGCGTGGTCAGTTCGTCATTTCAATATCATTACGCACGGTTGATCGAAATCTTGGCTGGGCTAGAGCGCATTGGCCTATTGCTCGACGACCCCGACCTGCGCTCGACCCATTTGCGGGCGGCAGCGGGCATTAACCAAACCGAGGGCGTGGGGATGAGCGAGGCCCCGCGTGGCACGCTCATTCATCATTATCAAGTTGATCAACACGGTTTGATCACACATATGAATTTGATCATTGCCACTGGGCAAAATAATTTGGCGATGAATCGCACGGTCAAGCAAATCGCCCAACACTATATACGCCCCGCCCACCAAGCCAATGTGCCAGAGGGGATGCTCAACCGTATCGAGGCTGGCATACGCGCCTTTGACCCCTGTCTCAGTTGCTCGACCCATGCTTTGGGGCAAATGCCGTTGCATGTGTCGGTGTTAGATGCCAATGGGCAAGTGGTGCACGAGAAAATGCGATGAAAGTGGTGATTGGTTATGGCAGCACCTTGCATTCTGATGATGCGGTGGGCTGCCGCGTGGCTGAAATAGTACAGGCATGGCAATGGCACGAGGTGTTGGCCATTGCTACGCCGCAATTATTGCCCGAACACGCGGCGGCCTTGGCGCAAGCCGAGCTTGCGGTGTTTGTCGATGCCATCGATGACCCAGAGGCCAATGGCTGCGGCATCGATCGCCTCATACCCAATCTCGTACCCGATGCCGCGCCTGCCTCAAATCACTTTAGCAGCCCCCAAAATTTATTGGCGCTGACTCACAAACTGTTTGGCGTTGCACCAATGGCCTATCAAGTGGCGATTCCGGGGCGCAATTTTGGCTTGGGGTTCGGGCTGTCATCGGTGGCGGCGCATGGCATCGAGACGGCGTTGTGGGCGGTGAAGGGGTTGTGCGCAGCGGGTTAATTATGAACTGGCGCTGCCATAATGCCGCACGGCAAAACGCCAAAACAATACACAGCTTGTAAACGATACCACCGTAAAGCCAATGCCATACAAGGCTGTCCACAAATTGAGGCGACCCAATAAAGCCTCAGCAGGCACGGTCGAAATGAACGCTACCGGCACAACAAACGAAATCACGATGCGCATTGGCGCTGGATAGGCGCTGGCGGGGTGACGGCCCGTCTCTAACAAGCCAAAAAACAACTCGGTCAGATTGTTGATATTCACAATCCAAAATGCGCTGCTGGCGAGCATGATGACGAGCGAATACATCATTAACATGGCGGTGATAAATAGGCTAATGCAACTGAGCCATTGCCCAAGCGTGGGAGACCACTGCAATTGGTGCAAGGCATAGCCAATAATCACCAACCCCGACACTGCCGTAAACAAACGGTCAAATTTAAAGCGCCGAAAAGTGGCGTGCATTTGCGAGTTGATGGGTTTGGTCAGAATAAAATCCATCGTGCCTTTGCGAATGTGCTCGCCAAGTTCGCGAGTATTGGGCCACAAAAATGCATCGTTAATGCCCCAACCGATATACACCAACCCAATCACGATCAAGGCTTCATAAAAGCTCCAACCGCCAATATTATCGGTAAAGGCGAATAAAAAGGCAATGCCAGCCACCCCCCACACCAAATCAACCGTGCTCATCAACAATGCGCCCATAAAATTGGCGCGATACTCTAAATCGATGGCAAGGCTCGATTTGACAAACAAGGACAATAATTTGAAATAACGCATTTAAAAAAAGGGTGAAGGATGAAGGGTGAAGGATGAAGGCCTATTATTTCATCCTTCACCCTTCATCCTTTGCTTCAGGCTCCCACCGCGCCATAGCTGCGCAAACCGGCCCGCCACAGCAAGCGCGAGCCAATAAACATGGCGATAATCCAAACTGACGACACCGCCAGCCCAAAGATAATACGCTCGGGCGTGGCTCGCCCGATCAGAATCTCGACCGGCAAGCCGATGCTGATTTGAAAAGGCAACCATTGGGCAATGGCTTGGGCTTGGGGTGGCAGTAACGACATCGGCAGCAAAAAGCCGCCCAACAAAGTTTTGGCGAACCACCATACATCATGAATCCGCTGCACTTGCGTTGTCCAAAATGCCAAAGTGCCGGCAATATATTGCGCCAAAAATTCAAACCCAAAGCCGATGATAATGACGAACGCGAACAACAGTAAATTGAGCGGACGAATATCGAATTGTTGACCCGGGATGAGCAAGGCGATGACACCCACCACCACGCCGATGATGATGGCGTTGTATAAGCGCACGGCGACCACTTTGGTAAAGATGTGATGGGCAAAATCGAGTGGGCGCAGCAAAAACGGCGATAACTCGCCGGTGCGGATGCGGTCTTCGATATCGTGAATGATCCAGACGAAGTTGATGCGCCGCACCCATGCCACCGCCAAATAATAGGCCACAAAGGCATTTTCGTCAAAGCCGTTTAAGCTGCGGCCTTTAGCAATATTGAGCCACACCCCCAGCATGATGAAGGGAAAAGTGCTGCTGAGAAACCACAAGATGATCTCGGCGCGGTATTCAACGGCCAATGACCAATTGGCCTTGAGCAAACGTGGGTAGGCGCGTAGGGTGGTAAACATGAGGGGAATGATAACGGCTATGCCCAGCGAATTTTTACATCAGCCGCAACGACACGAAATTCTAAATCACCTGTGATTAACTCACATTGACGCTGTTTTGCCAATGCCGCCGCAAACGCGTCGGCATATGATAATCCACCTCGTGCCTTAAACGCAGCGGCTATTTTTGTCAAAGCCCAATCTGCACTGATAAATTGAACCCCAATCTTTTGTAAATCAGCAATGACTGCATCAGCATTTTTTATTGATTGCTCACGCGCAAAGATGTACCACACTTCGCCAATATTTACAACACTCATCAACACATCGCCGCCCGTTTCTATGACATCGGCTATCCAATTCCCCACTTTTGCGCCGGTTGCTTCGTTTTGTAAATAGGCGATGACAGACCATGAGTCAAGCACAATAGCGTTTGTCATCGCCGAACCGTTACCGGTCACGCTCTTTCTCCTTTTCAGCCGCTAACGTGGTCAATAATGACTTGCCTTTATATTTACCGCATAAGCTATTAATAAATTCTCGCGTCACCGGTGTCATAATAATTTGATTGGTTTGGGTATCGGCTTCAACAAGAAATCGCGTTCCTTCAATAATATTTAGTTTTTGCCGGATTAAGGCTGGGATTACAACTTGGCCTTTGGTTGTGGCAACCGTCTCACCATATATAATTGTAAATGTGTCCATCAAATGAATTGTAGCACTTTAACAACACATCTTACAAATCGTATTTGTAAGATGTATTTTGCTTGATGCGTATCCTCTCAATAATTAAGGAGCCAAAAGACATAATGCCGAACTCACTATCACTTCATATTTGAGACGGGCTTCGACTGCCTCAAACATGAAGTGATAGTGAGTTCGGCGAAACCTTATTTTAATTTCCCCAGTTTATTGAGAAGATACTTTGATGCTCATCTTAATAATGTCACCTTAGCCAAGGCATGGCAAGTTTTCGCCGATTTCACCATATGTTTTTGGATATGACATTGTTAAGTTATCTTATGTTTATAGGACAAACACAAAAATACGAACAATATTATTACCTCTTCCCACAACTCAAGTAAAATCGCCCTGCTATGAAAAATGTGCTCATTACGGGCGGGGCCGGGTTCATCGGGTCGAACTACGTGCGTCTTGCCTTACAAACTCATCTCGACTGGAATGTGGTCGTCTTCGACAAAATGACTTATGCCGGCAATCCCGATAACTTGACCGACATTGCCAAAGATTTTAAGGGGCGCTATAGCTTTGTGCGTGGCGACATTGCCGACCGCGAAGCGGTCTTTGGCGCGGTGCAAGACAACAATATCGATATCATCATCAATTTTGCCGCCGACACCCATGTTGACCGCTCATTGATGGAGCCTGGGGCGTTCATCACCACTGACGTGTATGGCACATTTGTGCTGCTTGAAGCCGCCAAAGAATTTAAAGTGTCGCGCTATCATCAAATTAGTACCGACGAGGTGTATGGCGACATTGATGAGCCGAACCGCAGCCGTGAAGAAGATCGCTTGCATGGCAGCAGCCCCTATTCGGCTAGCAAAGCTGGTGGCGATTTAATGTGCTTGGCCTATTTCCGCTCGTTCAATGTGCCAGTCACCATCACACGTGGCACCAACAATATTGGGCCATATCAATACCCCGAAAAAGTCGTGCCAGTGTTTGTCACCAATGCCATCGACAATTTGCCATTGCCGATGTATGGCGATGGTCGCCAAATGCGCGATTATCAATATGTGCTTGACCACTGCGAGGGCATCGATGTGGTAGTGAATAAGGGCGTGCCAGGCGAGGTTTATAACGTCGGCAGTGGGGTCGAAACCCGAAACATTGATGTGGCCCACGCTATTCTTGGTTTACTTGGCAAGCCACATTCGCTCATTCAACCCATCACCGACCGACCAGGCCACGACCGCCGTTATGCCATCGATAATAGCAAGGTGCGTGCGCTCGGTTGGACCCCCTCGCACACCTTTGCCCAAGCCATCGAGAAAACTGTCAAGTGGTATGTTGATAATGAATGGTGGTGGCGTAAAATCAAAACCGGCGAATACCTCGACTATTATCGCAAACAATATGCTGGGCGAGAAGTGAATAAGTAGAAAGTGCTGAGTGCTGAGTGCTGAGTTGGAGAAGCGCGAATGAGCAAAGTAACGCGGTTTGAAGAATTAATTGCTTGGCAAAAAGCAAGACAGTTGGCAAAAGATGTTTATATGGTGTCACAAAGTGGCAAGTTTGCTAGCGATTTCGGCTTGCGTGACCAAATCCAACGCGCCGTTGTTTCCATTATGGCAAACATTGCTGAGGGATTTGAACGCAACCGCGCTGGTGAATTCCATCAATTTTTGTCGATTGCCAAAGCCTCATGCGCCGAAGTTCGTTCTCATCTTTACATCGCGTTTGATATTGGGGATATCGAGCAAGCTAAATTTGAAATGCTATTAACTCAAGCTGAAGAAGTGGGCCGTGTCATTGGTGGTCTACGCAGCGCCGTCTCTCGCACTCGTGACTCTTAACTATAGTGCTGAGGACTGAATGTTAAGTAAGAAGCCAAACTCAATACTTAGCACTCAGCACTCAGCACTCAGCACTTTTTATGTTTGAACTAACCTTTCTTGGCACAGCTGCCTCTGTCCCCTTGCCTCGTCGTGGGCTATCGTCGATGATCGTTTCACATGACGAGCATCGATTCATGGTCGATTGTGGCGAAGGCACCCAACGGCAACTGCTGACCAGTGGGTTAGGGTTTCGGCGGCTGACCACCTTCCTGATTACGCATCCACATCTTGATCACTTTTTGGGTTTGGCGGGCATTATCAGCACGATGGCGCAGCTCGAAACAAGCGATAAATTATGTGTTTATGGCGGCAAAGCCACCCTCGACAAAATCGAAGATTTGCTTTACCGCGTGGTTTTTCGCGGGGTGCGCCCGCCGATGCGTATCGACCTGATCACCATCGTGGCAGGGCAAATTATCAAAGGCGAAGACTTTAATATTACGGCGTTTCCGGTGCGGCATCGTGGGCCAGATTGCTTTGGCTATGTTTTTCAAGAACACACGCGCCGCCCGTTTTTAAATGAACAAGCCACCGCCCTCGGTGTACCAAATGGCCCAGAACGACGTAATTTGGTACGTGGCGAAGCAATTACCTTGGTTGATGGGCGCATCATTCGCCCCGAAGATGTGATGGGCGAGCTACAACGTGGCATCAAATTGGTAATTACGGGTGATATGGGTGAGACTGAAAATGCACTACGGGTGTCGCAAGAGGCCGATGTGATTGTGACCGAGGCCACCTATTGCGATATTGACCGCGATTTAGCGCGGCAACATGCCCACATCACCGCCGCCGAAGCTGCACGGCTGGCACGTGATGCCAATGCACGTAATTTGTTGCTGACGCATATCTCTGGACGCAACACCGAAAAAGCCATCAGTGATGAAGCCCGCGCCATTTTTGCCGACAGCCTCGTGGTGCGTGACTATGACAATTTCCGCATCACCCGCGAAGGCATGGCACGGTTTAAGCTGGAATGAATAATGGTTAATGGTCAATGGTTAATGGTTAATGATTAATGGTCAATGGTCAATGGTCAATGGTTAATGGTTAATTGATCATTAACCATTAACCATTAACCACTAATTTAGTATCCTGAGGTCGCCGAGGCGACAGCGTTGATGTTGACTTCGAAGGTTTGGA
>JAGWYZ010000374.1 GCA_018969115.1 Chloroflexota bacterium
TTGCCTTGCCCAAACAAGTTGCCATATTAATTCCGGCATACGTCTTTTGGAAATGCTACCAATAGTTCACCACGCCGTCCAGCCGCCATCCACCAAAATATTTTGCCCAGTGATGTAGCTACCGGCATCACTAGCGAGCAACACCGCCACCCCTTTCACTTCGTGCGGCTTGCCCATGCGCCCCATCGGCGATTTTGCCTCGAGGCGTGGAATGAAGGTGGGAAAGGCATCGCTGACACGTGGCGGCGGAAATGGGCCGGGGCTGATGGCGTTGACACGAATGCCATCCTTGGCCCAATACACCGCCAAATGTCGCGTGAGATGCACCAATGCGCCTTTGAGAGCGTGGTAACTGGGTGGGCTATTGACCCCTAACCCTTCGTATGCTTCAGGGTAGCTGCCGACCACGCCATACATGCTGGCAATGTTGATGATGCTGCCTCCACCGCGAGTGCGCATATGATTGGCGACATCTCGCGCCAATACAAAATAGCCTGTCACCCCAGCATGATAACTGCGGTCAAAATCGTCGGCGTTGGCAGCCTGAATGCTGGCTGCACTGCCGCTATAACCATTATTGACCAACACATCGATTTGCTCTGTCGCCTGCACCACGTCTTGCACAAATTGCGCAAATGTCTCAGTGTTCATCAGGTCTAACGCCATCCCAATGTGGCCCTCACCCGGCAAGGTTTGGGCAAAAGCTTGGGCCTTGGCAAGCTCACGGCTGGTCACCACCACCCGCGCCCCTGCCTCGGCCAAAGCGCGGCTCATCGCACCACCCAACCAACCCGCGGCACCGGTGATAACGGCCACGCGCCCTTTCAAACTCAATAGATCATTTACATTTGGTTCGTTCATTATTTAATTTTATACTTTATGTGCAAGCAAAATAAAATGTTACGATTCAGCCAATCAACAATTACGTCGATTTGGCTATCGCACATCCAGTGTAGCTTGGTGCGCAACAGCCAAATCGGTATTTCATCAATTTTTACCCTTTTGGGGTATACATCAGCGATGCTGTCAGCCCTGCTGATCGAGCAATTTTAAAAAGTAAATCATGCAAAAACAAATTATTGCGATGGGCGGCGGTGGGTTTTCGATGGATGGCGACAACCCATTGCTCGACCAATATGTGCTAGACCACAGCCACAAACCCACCCCCAAGGTATGCTTTTTGCCTCATGCCACTGATGATGCCACTCGTTACACCTTAAATTTTTATCATGCCTTTAGCAAACTCGATTGCCGCCCAACATGGCTGTCATTATTTGCGCCCCACACCGCCGATCTTGAGTCATTTTTGTTGGCGCAAGATGTTATTTACGTCGGCGGGGGCAATACCAAAAGCATGATCGCCCTGTGGCGTGAATGGGGGTTAGATGTCATTTTGCGCAAGGCCTATGACGCTGGCATTGTGTTGGCAGGCATCAGCGCTGGGGCTAATTGTTGGTTTCAACAATGTTCTACCGACTCCATCCCCGGCCCCTATCGCAGTTTGGCTGGCTTGGGGTTTTTAGATGGCGCATTTTGCCCGCATTACGATGGCGAGCCAAACCGCCGCCCATCACTGCACAATCTGTTAGCCAATAACCACATTTTGCCAACCTTGGCCTGCGACGATGGCGCGGCAGGGCATTTTGTGGATGGGCAACTGGTGCGCATCGTCAGTTCACGCCCCGCTGCGCTCGGCTATCGGGTGCAGCGTAACCCTGATGGCAGCGTGAGTGAATCACCATTGCCAACTCATTATTTGGGATTGAGGGGTTGAATGGTTTATTACACCGTTATCCATAGCCCCATCGACCCGCTGATACTGACCTCAGACGGCACGGCATTGACAGGGCTATATATGACACCCCATCAATATAGCCCAACGGTGGCAACAGGTTGGCTGCGGGATGAGAACACTGCACCATTGCGCGAAGCGGTGCGCCAACTAAAGGCCTATTTTGCCGTTGAATTAAGCAACTTTGACTTACCGCTGCGCCCTAAAGGCACGCCATTTCAACAGCGTGTATGGGCCGAGTTACGCACCATTCCCTTCGGGGTCACTATTTCATATGGCGAATTAGCACGGCGCTTGGGTGACGTCAAAGCCTCACGCGCGGTTGGGTTGGCGAATGGTCACAACCCGATCTCAATCATCGTGCCGTGCCACCGCGTGATTGGAGCCAATGGCAAACTCACCGGCTATGGCGGCGGGCTGCCACGCAAACAAGCACTCTTGGCCTTCGAGGCTCAAGTGCGGGCCGGGAGTCAAGTAGCATTGTCAGATTTGGTCTGCAGTGGGCAAATTGGGCTATTGTGAACAGCAAAACAGATCATGCTACGCCTCACCCTGTGCTTCGCCAATGGCTTGGCGCACAACAGCATAACTGGCTTTGTCTTTCGCAGGCCAGTCGCTATTTGCTCTAATCAGGCTGACAACCCAAATCAACAACCATTTTTTAGTTTATACTGACACTATGTTTCGAGTTTCCACCCTAAATCCTTAGAGAGTGTTTCTTAAATCAAATTTCACTTTTTTGTCAGCTGAAATTACGTGGTTTTATCAAATCAGAGAGCATATTTAGACAAAACGAATGCCGAAATCACTATCTCAG
>JAGWYZ010000375.1 GCA_018969115.1 Chloroflexota bacterium
CTGCGCTGCGCAGTCGAAGAATGCGACTTTTGCCGCGAATTTCCGCCCCTTCGATTTCAGGCTGGCAATTTGTTTTGTGCTTGGGTATTCGCATCAAGCCAGCCTTCCACTTAGGGTGCTGGGCTTTTTTAAGAAACACGGTCTAAGGTTTAGGCGTCGCTAATGCAAGCGTCGTATCGGCCCTTGCATAGTAAATTGAGGTATTCCTACTCGGCGGGTCATCTTTCGAGATCACAATTGCCAAGGTAATATCTTTTACGCCCTCTTTGCGGCTAAAGACACAAATGCCACCATCGGGGCTATTTTTATCACCAATACAGCCGGTTGAATTGGCGGCCCAACCCAAGGTTTTCATACGGTCAACCGAATAAAACGCCACAATTTCGGGCGGGGGGCGCGGGGTGGTAAAGGCAATGACATCAAACCGCCCCCCAGTAGCCGACTGAAGCAACAATTGCACCGGAACCGGCAAGCCAAGATCGGCTTTGGTAGCAGCGGCAAAGGCTGGCACATCGGGCCAAAGCGTCGCCACCGTACCGGTCGCTGTGCCAATTAACGAACGGGCAGCCCCACAACCCGATAACATCAGCATGCATGTTATTGCAATAAATTTCAGTGTCCGACTTATATTACCCATAAAATACCTCCTAATTTAGATGATAGTGTCAATTCCTAAGCGGTAAAGAAGCAATCCCACTGTCTATTTTCAGAGCTACACTTTGAGAATAGACAGTGAAATAGACAGTGAAATAGACAGTGAAATCAACAAAACCTTTTTTTAAGTCAGTTTTGTCACCCTACCGCAACTCTAAGTTACAATTTTCGCATAATCAAATTAAGAAATGACGAGTAAACCGCTATAATGATTTTAGCACTCTACCCAATATAAAACATGTCAAAATACAAAACAATTTTATTCGATTTAGACGGCACATTACGCGCAAATTTACCCGAAGGCTTCGAAGTTTTTGTTGAATATGCCGCAATGGTCGGTATTCAACTCGATGATGAACAAATGAAGGCCGTTGAACGCGAAGCACATCGTTACTGGGCCAATGCGGTAAAGGTTGATAATGATTTAATGCGTTACGATAAACGCGAATTTTGGGTCAATTACAACCGAACCTTACTCACTTCGGTGGGTGCTCCCCCTTGCGACAATTGCGAGGCCCATATTCAAGATTTATTTGACACCCACTATGACCCGCAAGATGTGGTATTTGCCGATACATTTATGGTGCTAGAGCGATTACGCGCCAATGGGTTTACGCTCGGCCTCGTCACCAACCGCACCGGCGAAGTCGATACGTATGCCAAAAAACTGCGTATTCATGATTACTTCCATTTCACCTTAACGGGTGGTCAGGCCAATAGCTTTAAGCCCAACCCAGAAATATTTCAAATGGCCTTAAGCAAAGCAGGCAACGTGTCACCCTCACAGGCGTTATATGTCGGCGACAATTATTTTGCCGATGTATGCGGCGCACGCGGGGTGGGTATGGATTCAGTGTTAATAGACCCGCGTAATTGTTTCATTGGTATGCACGATATTCGCGTACGCCACTTGCGCGATGTGCTTAAATACATTTAATTATGAACGGGACCAAATTAGGATTCATCATCGGTGCAGTCGTACTTGCGCTATTTGTCGCATTCACTGTCGTGCTAGGCGTTGTCGTGGGCACTGTTGTGATGATCAATAATGAGGTCATCTCGCCCAACAGTACCGCCAGCGCCTTGGCAACACGCGGCGCGACGCCCCCACCCGTAAGCCGTGCCCCAGCCGGTGTGCCCGCCGGTGTGATTCCAACCCCAACCAGAGTAATTGGGTTCACTGCACGCCCCAGCCCTGCCCCCACCGCGACCGCCACACCCGAACAAGCGGTAACGGCAACCCCCGTGCCGACCCGCACCCCCTTTGGTACCCCTGCAAGCACGGCCACTGCACTGGCAACCGCCACCGCCATACCAACAATCGCCCCTACCATCGCACGGCCAACCTTAACCCCCGAACCAACTGCGCTGATTCCAACCGCCTCACCCGCCGACACTGCCCGTCAATTGCGGGTATTTAACCAATTGTGGATGCTGGTCAATAGCCGATATGTTTACCCAGATTTCAATGGGCTAGATTGGGCTGACGTTAAAACAAAAACCGAAACACGCATTAAAACCGGCATGTCTGATGTGCAATTTCACGCCCTCATGCGCGATCTGATCATCAGCCTCAAAGATGACCACTCTAGTTTCTTATCACCCGAAGCCCGCAAACAAGAAGAAGAACGCTTTGCTGGAACAGGCCGCTATGTTGGCATTGGGATCTCGACCGATGTTAACAAAGACAAGAAATATATTTATGTGTTGCAAGTGGTGCCGGGCGGCCCAGCTGATAAAGCTGGGATAAAACCACATGATCATATTTTGTCTGCTGATGGCATACCCTTGGTGAGCGATAGTGGCGAACTGAACACCCGTATTTTGCGCGGGGCTGAGGGCAGCAGTGTTACATTAAACCTGCGCACACCCGGGTTAGCCGCCAGAGATGTCATCGTCATTCGCAGCTCCATCAGCACCGCCGCAACCGTCGAATCACGTATGTTGCCAA
>JAGWYZ010000376.1 GCA_018969115.1 Chloroflexota bacterium
GCCAGCTATCGGCGGCAAGATGTCGGCTTCGTCTTTCAGGGCTTCAACCTCATTTCGAGCATGACCGCCCAACAAAATGTCGAGCTACCGATGATTTTTGCGGGTGTGCCAGCGCGTGAACGGCAGCAACGGGCGCAGGCGCTGCTGGATCAGGTGGGGTTAGCGCATCGTTTTGCGCACAAACCCGGGCAAATGTCGGGCGGGCAACAACAGCGCGTTGCCATTGCCCGCGCTTTGGTCAACAACCCGCCCATTATTTTTGCCGATGAACCCACCGGCAACCTTGATAGCAAATCGGGGTTAGATGTGATGCAAGTGTTGCAAGGGCTACACGCACAGGGCCGCACCGTGTTATTGGTTTCGCACGATGCCGCCGTCATTGCGTTTGCATCGCGGGTGATGCGCTTGAAAGATGGCAAAGTGGTGGAAGAAGGAGAAAGGATGAAGGATGAAGGATGAAAACCGCCGAAAGCGCTTTGAGGGCTTCAGGCCGTTTTTTCACTTTAACCCTAAAAGAACATATAAATCATGCAACGTTTTATTATTTTTATAAGAATTTTCATCATTTTGGGGCTGATGGGAGCTACCCAAGGCGATGTGGGTGCAATATGGGCCGCGCCAGCGCTGCAAATTGGCTGCCCAAACCCCAACCCGCCCACCATTCGCATCGATGATGTCACCCCACGTTTGGCGGCGCAGAGCTATGAAACAGCGCTTACTATTTACGGCTATGGCTTTACCGCCAGTTCAAAGGTCGATATGGTCGGGGTTGGGCTAATTGCCACCGAATTTATCACCTCAACCTTATTACGCGCCACCGTGCCCAGCAGCCGTGCCCCTGCCGATTACAACTTGGTGGTGCGCAACACGGCTACGGGTGAATGTTCTAACCTGTTCAGCAAAATCACCGTCACCCAGCCCATCGTCGTACCGACCGCAACCTCAGCCAACCCCACCCCGGTGCCCGGCCAACCCGTGCTGACACTGCAAAATTACACCATCAGCCCCAGCAAGGTCAAACCCGGCGAAGAATTTGAAGTGTCGGTGTTGTTTTATAACACCGGCAGCCGCGGGGCTGAAAATACGCTCATTTCATTTGCGGGCGGGGCATTTGTGCCAGTAGGCGCGTCGAATGGCTATTTGATGGGTTTGGTCAATATCAACGCCAGCACCGGTGTGCGCCAACGCTTGCGTGCGCCCGATAACATTCAAGGGGGCATTCAAGAAGTCAAAATTAACCTTGGAGCCAACGACTTTGAGGGCAAACACTACACATTTAACGCCAGCGTGCCGGTTGAAGTTGAAACGCCGCGCCCCACCCCCACCCCCTTGCCAGCACCGGCTGGCAAGCCACAACTGGTCATCAGCCGTGTCAAAATTGATTCGCCCAAAAAAGAACTTGGCCCCGACGACACCTTTACCGTTACCTTGCAATTAACCAATCGCGGCAACAAGGCCGCCACCAACATTTTGGTGAAATTTGGCTCGCCCGACGTGGTGGCCCCGGCTGATGACAGCAATATCACCAGCCTCAATGTGATCGGCGCGGGCGAAAACGCCGAAATGTATCAGCCGCTCACCATTAACCGCGCCGTAACAGCCGGACGCAAAGGCATCGATGTAACACTCGATTATGTGGATGCGGCTGGGCAAGTGTATAACTTGACCCAACAAATTGGCATTGATGTGCTCGCCAGCACCTTGGCACGCCCCCAAATGGTGTTGGGCAATGTGGGCGCAAGCCCGCAACCGCTCTATATTGGGCAACCTTTTACCCTGAATTTGAGTTTGCAAAATGTGGGCGGCAGTGCGGCCAACCGCATGTCGGTGGCGTTGGGTGGCGATACCGGCGCATCACTCAAGCCATTTTCACCTATTGGCGCAAGCAATGTGCAATTTGTGCCCAACTTAGAAGTGGGCAAAAACGCCAATCTATCGCAATCGTTATTCATTGATGGCAACGCCACACCCGGCTCATATAACCTTGAGGTGGCGCTAAATTACGAAGACCCAAAAGGCACAAAATATAAAGAATCGCAATTTATCAGCCTGCAAGTGCGGCGCAGGCCGGTCTTTCGCATCAGCACCACCCGCGCCATTACCAGCGCGGTCGTGGGGCAAGCTGTGCCGGTGTCGCTTGAAATGCTCAATTTGAGCAGCCAAAGTGTCAATGTCAGCACGGTCGATGTAGCGAGCGAGCAAATGCAGGTGCGGCTACCCTCGCGCTATCTTGGCCCCATCAACGGCGGCGGCATCAATACATTCGACACCGTGGTGGTGCCACAAGCACCCGGCCCCCAAATTTTAGAGGTGCGTCTTAATTATCTCGACGAGTTTAACCAGCCACAAGCCATCATTGAAAAAATACCCATCGAGGTCAGCCGCACCATCGTGGTATCACAAACCCAAAACGCACCCAATCCGGCCAACCCCAACAATCGCCCCCAAACCACCCAACCCCAAACCCCAACAGACAGCTTTATCATCCGCTTGCTCAAGGGGTTATTGGGGTTAGGAAGTTAAAAAGTAGCAAGTAGCAGGTTGCAAGTGGCAAGTAATAATTGCTAACTGCCACTTGCAACCTGCTACTTGCCACCTGCCACTT
>JAGWYZ010000377.1 GCA_018969115.1 Chloroflexota bacterium
TGCCAGTATTTGGGGTTGTTTTGCTTGGGGCGGGTGTTTGTGGGGGGGTGCTGCCAGTATTTGGGGTTGTTTTGCTTGGCACCATGAGCTGTTGCCCGGGGTAAATAGTCCAATGGCTGAGGCGATTGGCTTGCACGAGTGCATTTAAAGTAATGCCGTAACGCCCAGCAATAGCCAAGAGGGAATCCCCCTGTTTGACGACATATTTGACAACGTAGGTAAATACGTTGCCGATTGTCCCCGGGGCGACCCCAGCATGTGTGGTTTGTGCCGAAAAAAAGACGTTGCCTAAAATAGAAAATAGCAAAAATGTGAGCGTAAAGAGTTTTTTCATGGTAATGTTATTGAACGCCAAGAGTAGACGTTTGCAACGAACATTGCAATTGGAAAACGCAAAGTCTATTGAAAGAAAATGCTTTGATAAGGATGTAGGCCATTAGACCTAGTGGTCAGTTAGGTTATTGTAACAAATAAAATGACAGATGTAGAGATGCGCGGTAGGCTTGGTTGTGGCTAAAAAGACTAAAAAGACGCGCAGAATAAAGTGTCACCTATAATTTATTCATGACTGCCCTCGAACAACTTTATGCCGAATTGCATCGCGCCGTTGCTGTACTCAATGTAAGCTGCCAGCGATTTGCCGAAGCCGCCCAGGCCGCCCAGGCCCAATACGAACAACGTATTAATCAATTGGCACGTAGCTTGCCCAATATTAATTTGATATTAGACGACTGGCAAAGCTCAGCATGGGCGACCTATGCCCCGGCTGCTGATTACCCATTACCCAGCGGGGTGCGCATCGGCACATTGCCCGTCCAACTCAGCGGCAACAAAAAATTACCGGCAGTGTTGCCGATTTTTGAACAACGCCATGTGTTTATTCAAGGCGACGAAACACAGGCACGACAACAATTGCAATTAATGGCTTTGCGCATGGCATTGACTGCCGCCCCCGGCAGCTTGTGTTTGATCTTGACCGACCCGTTGGGCGGCGGCAGCAATGTCACCTCGTTGTTGCGTTTGCCCGCCAGTGTGCGTAGCCCCCAAGTGGCCTCGTCGCCCGACGAGATCGAAAAAGCCATCCAAGAATTGGTGACGCATATCAAAGCCGTCATTCAGCAACGTTTGCTCGACACCTACGCAGATGCCCATGCCTATAATGCCGCCCAGCCCGCTATCGCCATCCCTTATTATGGTCTGCTGTTGCCCGATTTTCCGGCTGGGCTAAGTGAACGGGCATGGGATAACCTGAAATTTATTGCGCAGGGTGGCCCGCGCGCTGGGGTGATGCTGTTTGCCAGTCTTAACCCTAACCAAGTTGCCCCACGTGATGCCAAAACAGGTGCGAGGGCGCATATGGATGACATCATAGTAAAAGCGTATGTGTTGCAATTGAGCAATAATTGGCTATGTTGGCAACATGACTCACTTGGCCCAATGGAGGCGATATGTGATACCCTCCCCACCCCTGATCAGCTCATTCGCATGTGCGAAGCGCTGAAACAAGCCGAGGCGCAAAGCAGCAGTCATGTGCCGTTTGCAGGCATTGCGCTTAAGCCTGCCCAGTGGTGGCAGGGCAATGCCACCGACGGGTTACGGGTAACCATTGGCATTGATAGCAAAGGCCAACGCTGCGACCTTGCATTGGGTTCGCCCAATGTTAATATGTTAATTGGCGGGGCACCGGGTTATGGCAAATCGCGTTTGTTAGATGTGCTCATTACCCAACTTGCCACTATCTATTCGCCGGACGAAGTGACGCTATATTTGCTAGACTTAAAAGAAGGCGTAGGATTTCAAGATTATGTGCGCCTGCCCCATGCCAGGGTGGTGGCGCTAGAAAATGAACGCGAATTTGGTTTGGGTATTTTGCGACGGCTGCAAGCCGAAATTCCCATTCGCAGCGCCTTGTTTAAAGCCGCCAATCAAAGTATTGATAACTACCCCCATTTTCGGCGGGTGAGCAAGCAGCCTTTGCCGCGTATTTTGCTAATTGTTGATGAATTTCAGGTGTTGTTTTCTGAAGAAGACGGCATTTCACGCGAGGCGATGAAAATTCTTGAGGATTTGTCTCGTCGAGGACGCAGTTATGGCATTCATTTGGTATTATGCTCACAATCGCCTCGTGCTTATGCCGCCAATATTGATCCCATTCTCAGTCAAGTTGGGCTGCGTTTTGCATTTCGCTGCGACGAGCGCGTATCGCATGGCATTTTAGGGGATGGCAATGGCGAAGCACGAAATTTGAAGCAACCCGGCGAGGGCATTTTGAACAGCGGCATGGGCAGCCGTGATGCCAACCTGCATCTGCGGGTGGCGTTGCTCGACCCCACCGAACGCGCCCGTTTGCTCGGCCAAATTCAGGCCAAAGCGGGCAATAAATATACGCCGCCTGTGATTTTTGAGGGTAATACCCCTGCAAAATTGGGCGATAACGCCGAACTGCGGGCCGCGTGGCAGCAATTTCCCAAGATCAACACCGGACGCAAGGCTAAACTTTGGCTGGGCGAACCACTTGAGATTAATGATGCTGGTAGCCATGCCCAGTTTGATTTGATTCGTTATGGTGGAAACAATACATT
>JAGWYZ010000378.1 GCA_018969115.1 Chloroflexota bacterium
GCGAAATAGTTTTATTTAAGGGTGAGAGGTTTCTTTCACGCTTGCTTTTGCTTGCCTTGGCTTCGAAGTGGGCTTTATTTGCCACTCACTGGGGTCGTTTTGTTAAATTTTTTTTAGCCTAAACTACTGATTCACATATTTCTTAAAATGGGTCGGGTGAGGCAGGTTGCGCCCCCTTCGGCTTTGAGTGAAATTTCATCGCCGACATACGTTTTAACTTGACAACCCGCGGCGCGTAGCCGCTCAATCGTAATGGGGTTGTCGCGCAGCATAATACATTGGCGCGGGGCCGTTGCCAAAACATTGGTCCCCATCGTAGCGTATTCATGTTCGGGTATATCGACCATGTTGATGTCGCGTGCTTGTAGCATTTGGTAAAATGGCACTGGCACATGTGGCAAATACACCACCGCCAGATCATGATCGAGCATGCTGATGAATGACATTAAGTGTAGGCAGGCTGCCTCGCCCAAATAATAGGGCAAATGCACCGGCAGCACGTTGACATCCGGCAAGGCCTCTTGTAGTTGGCGCATTCCTTCGGCATTGGTGCGAAAACCGAGCCCAACAGCCAAAGTAGTTTCGTCGATCCACAACAAATCGCCCCCCTCAGCACGGGCGCTGCCGTGCAAGGTGTAATGAATGGGAATACCCAATTTACGAAACATGGTAGCTTGGGCGGCAGGTTCTTCGGCTCGCAATGGTTTGCCCATGCTCAATACAATTGCGCCTTGGTTACAAACAAGCGTCGGATCGTGAGTAAAGATAGCATCGGCGTGGTCAGGCAAGGCCACATCATGATAAATCACTTCGCAGGCCGATTCATTTAATAACCTGACAAAGGCATCGTGTTCAGCTTGTGCCCGTGTTAAATTGGGTTGGGCCGTATAGTGCCAACGGGCTGGGTCGGCATTGCCAAAAGCCACATCGGGGCGGCGCACTAATACCGTTTGCAGTGGTGTAAACATGCTCTGAGAGCCATAATGTTTTGTCATGTGTTTTGCAAGTAGGATATTCTAGTCAGTGGTCGGTCATTAGTAGCCAGTAGTCAGACGAAAACAATCTGACTACTGGCTATTAATTATTGACTACTGTCCTCAATATGTGCTTTCACAATCTCATCAAAATTTGTGTCAGCAGTCATGCCAAGCGCACGGCCAAAATTGGCTTCAAATTCGATGGGCAGGCTGTTCATAAAATAGGTAACGAGTGGATCAATTTTTACGGTAACGCGATTGGCCACCTCGTCACCGGCAACACGCCTTAGTGCATCAAGTTGCTCTTGGGCTGAAGCAGCAATGCCCGGCACCGTGATGGCGCGGGTGTGTTTGAAGGCCGAAGCGGGGGCATCGTGCCCAATGATTAAGTTATCGATGACTTTGCGGGGCGAGAGCAGCCAAGCTCGGGTGCTGGGTTCAACTGGGCAAATGGCATTGATGCCATTGAGTGGCTCACGGATGATGCCGCTGCAATAGCCTGACAAGGCTCGGTTAGGCTTGCCCGGTCGCACAGTGATGGTGGGCAAACGCAAACTGCGTCCGTCGATGAAGCCTTTGCGTGACATGTCGCTGATAAGCAATTCACACATGGCTTTTTGAACGCCATATGAGGTTTGCGGGTAAAGCTCTTGATGATCTGGAATGAGTGCTGGTAATGGCCCGCCAAATACCGCGCATGAGCTAGTGAACACGATTTTGGGCGATTTAGCCAGTTTGCGACATTGTTCGAGCAGCGCTCGTGTACCATCTAAGTTAACCCGCATCCCTTTGTCAAAGTCTTGCTCGGCCTCACCACTGACAATGGCCGCGAGATGAAAGACTGAATCGGTGTTTGCAAGGATTGCCACCAGCAAATTCGCATCTCCTAAATCGCCAGCCACTGTTTTGACGCGGGTATCGTTAAAGCCTTGTGCTTCGATAATGTCGAACAAGATCAGTTCTGTCACTTGACGTTGGTTGCCACGCGCATCGGTGAGTGCGCCCAATTGAAGAATTTTATGGGCAAGGCGCTTGCCGAGAAAGCCCGCGCCGCCCGTGATGATGACTTTCATGGGGTGAATTGTAGTCAGGTTTGGTTGAATCTCAATAAAAAATGCGAACAGCCAGTCGCATGGACTTCTAAGCAATGAAAAAAGACGGATTTCTGCTGAACTCGCTATCATTTTATGTCTGAAGAAGGCGAAGCCCTTATCAAATATGAAGTGATAGTGAGTTTGGCGTTAAACCCCTCTAATTCTTGAGAAGATCCCTTTTTTGCTGTGTTTCTATCCTCATTTATGTGTTTTGGGGAGGTGCGCAGACATTGTTACTCTTTTCATAAGCGACAAACGCTAAAAACCATGATCTTTACCACCATTTAAGGAGGTGGAACAATCGTGATTTTTGCTATATTAGGACTTACGCGAATACTACCTGAGAGATAAAAACGGCGACAAAAAAGAGCCAAAATAGAGGACAATGTGGGGTATGTTAGCAACAGTGACACGCGCAAGTTATTGCGAATTTTTGATATGCACCCAAATCAATTACACTTGCACCTATTTCGCTGACCATGCGCAAGGCTTAAGTCATGATGG
>JAGWYZ010000088.1 GCA_018969115.1 Chloroflexota bacterium
TCCTCGATGGCGCGATAAATCGGCAAGGCCCGCTCATAGTCGGCGCGCGCCCCCGCCAAATCAGCCACCCGCACCTTCAAGTCGCCCAACGATTGCAAAGTATTCGCTTCGCCCAGCCGAGCCTCGATGGCGCGATAAATCGGCAAGGCCCGCTCATAGTCGGCGCGCGCCCCCGCCAAATCATCCACCCGCACCTTCAAGTCGCCCAACGCTTTCAACACGTTCGCTTCGCCCAGCCGATCCTCGATGGCGCGATAAATCGGCAACGCCCGCTCATAGTCGGCCCGCGCCCCCGCCAAATCAGCCACCCGCACCTTCAAGTTGCCCAACGATTGCAATATGTTCGCTTCGCCCAGCCTATCCTCGATGGCGCGATAAATCGGCAAGGCCCGCTCATAGTCGGCGCGCGCCCCGGCTAAATCAGACACCCGCACCTTTAAGTCGCCCAATGATTGCAACACGTTTGCTTCGCCTAGCCTATCCTCGATGGCGCGATAAATCGGCAAGGCCCGCTCATAGTCGGCGCGCGCCCCCGCCAAATCAGCCACCCGCACCTTCAAGTCGCCCAACGCTTTCAACACATTTGCCTGTGCGGCATGGCCCTGTGGGTCGCCGCGGTCAAGCAGGTGTTGGCAGGCGGCATCGGCTTCTTGCAGCCAAAGCAAGCCGCGCGTGGCATTGCCGCTCAGTTGGGCCAATTGCCCCAAGTAATAGCCCAGATCGCCGAGCGGTTGGCCGACCGCCAAACGGCTGGTTGCAAAACACAGCGCCACATTGGCGGCGTGTAGGCTTAGCCAGCCATTCACCATACCAAATTGAACGCGGTTGTGGAGCAGGCCGTCATACAGCCCCCTAACCCAGGCGGCAAAATGTTGGGCGATGCGTTCGGCAAAACCAGCGCGTTGGGCGGCGCTCAGTTTGGCTTCGGCATAGCTGCCCACCATCGGCACAGTGCTGTAATGCGCAGACGCGCCCCCGCGCGTCTCTACCAGTGCTTTGCGGCGCAGTTCGGCAATGGGGTCGCCACCCCAGTCGTCATTGCCCCACATCGCACTCAAGTCATCCGCCAACGCACCGGCGGGCAACAGCCCCATCAGCCCCAACAGCCACCCGGCATCGGGGTTTTTCAGTTGCTCCCAAGACAAATCGAGCGAAATGACTTGGCTGGTATAGCGGTCTAAATCATCGGCGGGCACACGTTGGTCACGAATGGCGGCGATGCGGCGGGTTTCGACCTCATGCGTGATCTCGGCCAGCCGTCGCTCGGCCACTTGGGCCGCCATAATCCGCAGGGCATTGGGGTGGCCCGCCAAAAAGCCCAACAGCGGGTGCTGGGCCAAGGCGTTTAGCACAGCGCCCCAAGTCGTCAGGCCCAATTCACGCGCCAGTTTGTTGAGGGTGGCCTCGTCTAGGCTGCGGGCAAACAACTCGGCGGCTGGCCACGGCTGCAAACCACGCAACAACAACACGCCTTCGTCCCAACTGCCCAGCTTGGTCAGTTGTTCGCGGCTGGTGACGCACAGCGTCAGCCCGGGGCAGTTGTCGAGCAAGGTTTGCAATAGCGCCCGCACCTCGCGGCGCTGTGGGCCAGCCAGCACATCTTCGAGGTTGTCGATGAGCAACAAACAGCGTTTGTCACGCAGGGCGCGTTGTAGCTGCGGCAGCGTCTCGGCCTTCATCGACAATGGCTCGGCCAGCACATCCACAATTGCGGCCAACACCTCGTCTTTGCTGCTCAGACCGCGCGTCGGCACAAAATACACGCCATGCTCAAAGCGTTGCTTGGCTTGGGCGCTGCGTTCATACACATAACGCGCCGCCTCGACCGCCAAGGCGGTTTTGCCAATGCCGCCCATGCCATGCAGCGTCACCAAGCGGTAGCGCTGACCGTGCAACATGGCGACAGCCTTTTGCAAATCGTCGCCCCGCCCGACAAACAAGCTGGGCGCGGCGGGCAGCACACACGCGGCCTGCGGCACCTGTTCGGCCCGCCACTGCCCACGCAATCCGTTTGCCAAAATGGCTTGTTCGTGGTCGGCATCGGGCGGCAACAGCAAAAATTTGTCGTGTTCATCCGCCGCCGCGCCCCATGTGCCGAGCGTATAGTCATTCAGCACGGCTTGTTGGCCTTGCGCAAAGGCTTGGCGTACCGTTTGGCCCATCAGCAGCGCCAAATAAAATTGGCGGGCAAAGACCGAGGCCGCCTCGTCGAGCACAGCCTGCTCGACCCGCACCGCCACCACATGCGCCACACCGGCGGCGGCAAAGGCCTCGCCCGCCACCCGCGAATGGCAAGCGCTGACAAAGACCAGCTTGGGAACCGTTGCGCCCGCCACCTGCAACAATTGGCGCAGCGCATCGGCGCTGAGGGCGTGGGCCATCCCGGCCTCGCCCTCAAAGGCCAAAAAGTCGGGCGCGCCATGCCCGCTATAGTGCAAGATTTGGCAGCCGATGCTGAGCAGTTTTTGCAAATTGGGAACCGTGGCGATCATCTCGCGCAGCAACACCGCATTGCCGCCACTGTGCCCGGCCTCGTTGAGGCTGTCGTGCAGGCGCTGGCGCTCTTGCTGCACATTCAGCAGGTCAATCGGGTGACGCTGGCCGTCTTTTTCATAAATCAGCGGGGCCGCCCACAACACCCCCATACGCGGCAATGGCGACGTGTGGCGGTCAAATTGGTCATAGCTCGGGGTCGGCAGGCTGGCCAAATCGCCCCAATCCGCCAACGGGCGCTCACACCGCGCCCAACCCAACAGCAAATCCAGTTGCTCGCGATTTTCGAGCCACAAAATAATAGCCCGCACCGCCACCGATTTCACCACGTTGGCGGGCACAAGTTCTTCGGCATCAAGGCCAAACTCGAAGCAAAACGCCTTTAGCTCGTCGTTGCTAAAGCATTGCGCAACCAAGTCACGCAGGTGGGTTCGTTGTTGGGGTGTTAGCATGGGAAGGTGGCAGGTAGCAGGTTGCAAAGTTGCAGGTGGCAGGTTGCAGGGGACAATGATAACAATTTGCTACTCTGCCACCTGCCACCTGCAACTTTGCTACTCTACAACTCCAATGCACTCAATCTCAACCAGCGCATCTTTGGGCAATTTTGCCACTTCGATGGTCGAACGGGCGGGCGGGTCGCTGGTGAAATAGGTGGCGTAGACGGCGTTCATGGCGGCGAAATCGCTCATATTTTGCAAAAATACCGTTGTCTTGACCACCTTGCCCAGGTCGCTACCGGCGGCCTGTAACACGGCTTGGGCGTTCTTCAGACATTGGTGGGTTTGCTCGGCAACGCCGCCCACCACCAGGTTCATGGTCATAGGGTCGAGCGGAATTTGACCGGCGCAGAACACCAAGCCATTGATGGCGACGGCTTGTGAATATGGCCCAATCGCTTTGGGCGCGTTGTCGGAATGAATTATGGTTTTGTTTGACATGACACCATTTTAAAGGATAAAGGATGAAGGATGAAGTTGAAAAAATTCATCCTTCATCCTTCATCCTTTATCCTTTAAAATGCCTCCTATGCAAGATCAAGTAATTCAAGCCCTCACCTACGCCCAGGAACACCGCGAACACTATTTAAACGACCTGAGCGACTACATCGCTATCCCCAGCATCAGCGCCATGCCCGAACACGCCGC
Organism: Chloroflexota bacterium; assembly: GCA_018969115.1. Lineage (GTDB taxonomy): Bacteria > Chloroflexota > Anaerolineae > J036 > Brachytrichaceae > AQU-03. The sequence goes on from JAGWYZ010000088.1 coordinate 3,639, forward strand.
CGATGTGCGGCGGGCAGGCGAATGGCTACGCGACCATTTCATCGCGCTCGGTCTGCAATCATGGCTGATTGAGTCGCCTATTGGCGGCAATGCCTCGGTGTATGCCGAATGGAAACACCCGCAACCCGACAAGCCAACCGTGCTGATTTATGGGCATTACGATGTGCAACCCGCTGACCCGCTCGACTTGTGGCACTCGCCACCCTTTACCGCCACCGTGCGCGATGGCTATATTTATGCCCGCGGGGCCGACGACAACAAAGGCCAACACATGTCACACGTCAAGGCTATCGAGAGCTATCTCAAGGCCAGCGGCTCGCTGCCGTGCAATGTCAAATTCATCGTCGAGGGCGAAGAAGAGATCGGCGGGCCAACCCTGCCGCTGCTGATCGAATCGCACAAAGAACTGTTGGCCTGTGATGTGGTGATGGTGAGTGACGGCGGCTTGTTGGCGCTCGACCAGCCTTCGCTCGAATATGGCTTGCGCGGCTTGGTCTATTTTGAGGTCGAGGCCCGTGCCGCCAACCGCGACATGCATTCCGGCATTTATGGTGGCAATGTGCAAAATCCGGCCATGGCGCTGGCGCAAATTTTGGCGCAACTCAAAGACAATGTTGGGCGCATCTTGGTGGATGGCTTTTATGATGACGTGCGGGTGCTGGCTGCCGACGAACGCGCCGAATTGGCGCGCGTGCCGCTCACCGAGGCCACCATTTTGAGCGAGACCGGCGCTCTCAAGACTTTCGGCGAACCTGAATTTAGCGTGGTCGAGCGCATGGGCGCACGGCCCACGCTTGAAATCAATGGTCTGTGGAGCGGCTACACCGGCGCAGGGCAAAAGACGGTGTTGCCTGCTGTCGCCAATGCCAAAATCAGTTGTCGGCTCGTGCCCAACCAAGACCCAGCCAAAATCTTTGCCCAAGTGCGTGACCACATACAACGTTTGGCCGGGCCAGAAATCACGCTTCGCTTTCAGACCTTTGGCGAGGCCGCTGCCACGCTTATTGATCGCAACTCGCCGCAACTGCGTGCCGCCGCCCGTGCCGCCGAGGTCACCTATGGCAATCGCCCCGTTTATACCCTGTCCGGCGGCTCCATCCCGGTCGTCAATGAGTTCAAGCGGGTGTTGAATCAGCCGGTGGTCTTGCTCGGCTTCGGCCTCAACAACGACAACATTCACGCCCCCAACGAGCGCTATGCGCTGGCGTGCTATGAGAAGGGAACCGAGGCCAGCATTCGCTTTTTGGCGGAGTTGGTTGGGGAGGCGTGAATCGGGTAAAGCATGGCCGCGTTAGTATTAGCTCTGCCACAAATTGAGGCGGTGACGGTGTTTGTTGGGCTTACTTGCGCGGATCGTGTGGGCGCAGATGCGCCGCAACTTCAAGTTGCTGGGCATCCACTACCCCCGCGTTGGAAGCAAAAGTAACACTAACCCCGCCACAAATTGAGGCGGTGACGGTGTTCGTTTGACTTACTTGCGCGGTTCGTGCGGGCGCAGATGCCCAGCAACTTCAAGTTGCTGGGCATCTCCCTCGCCCAAATTTTGCATCGTTATTACACTAACACCCGTTGTCAGTTAAATTAGGGCGGAGTTTCGTGACCGTGGACGTAGACGTAAACGTTTACGTTTACGTCTACGTTCACAAATTACGCTTTGCCCAACCTAAATTTCGTCGACGTCGAGGTCGAGGTCGACGTCGACGAGATTTAGATCGATTGAAAACCACATTGAAACCCCATTAAGTCACCATCGCTCCACAATGAAATCACTCATCCCACTCCCCTTTCTTGCGCTGGCCCTGCTGCTTGCACAAACCGCCAGCCATGCCCAACCGAGCGCTGCCCCAACCTTGGCGGGCTGCCCAATGTTCCCCGCCGACAACATTTGGAACACGCGCATCGATAACTTGCCGGTGCATTCACGCTCAAGCGATTACATCAATTCCATCGGCGCGAATACCGGCCTACACGCCGATTTTGGCGCAGGGCTGTGGCAAGGCCAACCGATTGGCATCCCGTATGTGGTGGTGAATGGCAACCAAGCCAAAGTGCCGGTCAGATTCGATTATGCTGATGAAAGCGACCCCGGCCCTTACCCCATCCCCGATAACCCGCCAGTTGAAAGTGGCAGTGACAAGCATGTGCTGGTGCTCGACAAAGACAATTGTGTGCTGTATGAAACGTGGAATACGCGCCGCCAAGGCGCGGGCTGGGCAGCAGGGTCGGGGGCAAAATTTGACCTACGTTCGCACGCCTTGCGCCCTGAAACATGGACCAGCGCTGACGCGGCAGGGTTGCCGATTTTGCATGGCTTGGTGCGCTATGACGAAGCCTCTGCTGGTGAAATCGCTCATGCCATCCGCTTCACTGTACAAAACACCCAACGCGCCTATGTTTGGCCTGCCCGCCATTATGCCTCGTCTATGCTTCTTGCTACCTACCCGCCAATGGGAATGCACTTTCGGCTCAAGTCGTCGGTCGATATCTCGCGCTTTTCGCCTGAAATTCAGGCCATCTTCACCGCGTTTAAACGCTATGGTCTAATTTTGGCTGACAATGGCAGCGATTGGTTTGTCAGCGGCGTGCCCGATTCACGCTGGAATGATGATGCGCTTAACGTGACCTTCCGCGCCTTGCGTGGCTCCGATTTCGAGGCGGTTGATACTTCGTCGCTCATCCTCAGTTATGACTCTGGGCAAGTGCGTGATCTTAACAACCCCTCAGCGCCTACTGCCATCCCAGCTGCCACCTTAACCCCTATTTCAACTGACATACAACGTTCACCGCGCGCTTGGTTGCCGCTCATGAAAAAATGATCGAATGATGATGTGCATGAGACACGATATCGGTATATCTTAAAATTTATCTCATGACACAAATTACCACCTTGACAAATAGACAATCTCCGATATGATAAACATCGATAAACTTCTATTTATCAAGACGAATGACAGACGCGATTGCATTTGCCAAGGCTATTGCCGATGACACCCGCCAGCGGATTATGAAGCTGTGTTGTTGCGAACGCCTGACCGTTACCGAGATCACGGCCAAAATGCAACTGACGCAGCCCACCATCAGCTATCATTTGGCAATTTTGCGCGATGCCGGTTTGGTCAATATCGAGCGTCAGGGCCGCGAAACCTATTACTCGCTTAACCAAACCTTTTTAACCGTGTGCTGTGGCACGCTCATGATGCAATTTGCACCCAATGAGCATGTGACCGCCACCGTAAAGCAGGAATTGTTGATGCCTGAATAAGCGTTTTTATTTGCCAAAATACATAGACAAATGTCTATACATTTGCGCTAAACAAGCAGAGCAAAATCGACGAAAACTAAATTTTTATAAAAATGAAAAATACACTTCCAACCCTCATTATTGGCGCAGGCCCAGTCGGTCTGGCTGCCGCAGCGCAACTCGAGTTGCGCAATCAACCTTATGTCGTGCTCGAAGCTGGCAACCAAGTCGGGGCCAGCATTCGCAAATGGGCACATGTGCCGGTGTTTTCGCCGTGGCGTTATATGGTGGATGAAGCAGCACGGGCGCTTTTGACGTTAAACCATTGGAGTGCCCCGGATGATGAAGGCTACCCAACTGGTGGCGAATTTGTGCATCAATATCTCGAGCCGCTGGCCGCCGTGCCTGCCATTCACAAAAACCTGTGGCTAAACACTCGCGTAACCAGCGTGGCGCGGGTGGGCTACGACAAATTAAAATCACGCACGGGCAAAGCCCAGCGCCAAGACGCGCCCTTTATGGTGATGTTTGAGACGCAAAACGCCGATGGCAATCTCAGCGAAGGCCAACTATTGGCCCAAGCTGTGATTGATGCCAGTGGCACGTATGAAAGCCCCAACCCGTTGGGGGCCAGTGGTGTGCCAGCTTTGGGTGAACGGGCCAATGCCAGCCATATTTTTTATGGTATTCCGGCAGTCTTGGCCCAAGACCGCGCCCGCTATGCCAACAAACAGGTGTTGGTAGTGGGCAGCGGTCATAGCGCTTTCAATGTCATGCTCGAACTGGTGAAGCTGGCACAAAGCGAACCCAACACCCAGATTGCGTGGGCCATTCGGCGCAGCGATTTTGGGCAAATGTTTGGCGGCTTAAGCGATGACCAATTGGCGGCGCGGGGTGAATTGGGAGCCAATGTCAAACGGCTGATCGATGATGGCACAGTCAAATTGCATATGGGGTTTAAGATCGCACAATTGTCACAGGTCGGCGCACAAGTAGCGGTGTTTGCTGATGATGGGAGAGTTGTGCAGGTTGATGAAATCGTGGCTTGCACTGGCTTCCGGCCCAATCTCGACATGCTGCGCGAGTTGCGGCTTGATCTAGATGATCGCAATGAAGCCCCGCGTGCCCTCGCGGGTTCCATCGACCCCAACTTGCATAGTTGTGGCAGTGTGCCGCCGCATGGCTATCGCGAGCTAAAGCACGAGGCCGAGCCGGGCTTTTATATTGTCGGCATGAAGAGTTATGGGCGTGCGCCAACCTTTTTGATGCTGACTGGTTATGAGCAGGTGCGCAGCATCACGGCGGCGATTGCGGGTGATATGAAGGCGGCGCTGGATGTGCGTTTGGTGTTGCCCGAAACAGGCGTATGCAATGCGGGTCTGGGTGGGATCAGCACGTGTTGCTCGGTTGACCTCGCCATGCGGGCTACAGCCGAGCAAACCAGCGACTGCGGTTGTGACACCGACTGTTGTGCTACGCCATCTGACTCAAAATTGTCAAAGTTGATTTCAATCGATTCGTTATTTGGGCGATAGGATAAAAAATCGGGTTTCTGAGCACATTTTGCGGCAGAAGCTGCAAGTTGCCATCAGAAACCCGATTTTTTATCCTTGCTTTTTCGCGTAGCGTTGGCTTAAGCCACGCCCCAGCAGCACAAACAGCACCAAAATACCTTGAATGACCCCGGCCAATGCTGATTCGAGCTTAAGTTCGCTGGGCAAACGCAATGCGCCGATGTTGAGCGCTGCGAAGAAGAAGGCGACAGGCAAGATGAAAACCGGGTTATAGGTGATCAACATTGCCACCAACAAGCTAAGAAAACCGAGGTTACTGCTGATGCTGGGGATGAGGCGATGGAACACTGCCAAGACTTGCAGCGCACCAGCCAGACCAGCCAAAATGCCACAAATAGCAAAGGCGCTAAACAATTGACGGGTGGCGGGAATGCCGAGGATGAAAGCGGCGCGTAAATTGTTGCCCACTGCCCGCAAGCGTAAACCATAGTGGGTGCGTGAAATTAATATGATGGTGACGATGAGGCCAAGCAACGCAACCAATAAGCCAACTGGGCTAAGCTCGGTATTGCCCAATGAGCTTAACCAAATCGATTCGTCAAAAGGCTGAGTTCCCGACATCGATGCCACCCCCGGGCGCTTCCAGGGGCCAAATACGAGGTAAATGGCGAGGCCAGTCGCCATAAAATTAAGACCAACCCCAGCGAAGATCTCATTCACCCGACCATAAACGTTGATGACCCCAAGTAACAACCCCCACAACATGCCGCCAACAGCGCCAGCCAAAATGGCCACAAAAATTGCAAGCCCACTGGGCAGATCGGCGCTTTTTACCGATTCTTCAAACAGACGCAGTGTCCATGTGGCAAACACGGCCCCAACCACAATTTGTCCCTCAACCGCAATATTATATAGTCCCGCATTGAAGGTATAAATGACCCCAGCCGTGCAAAGCAATAACGGAATGAGCGTAACCAGCACCCGCGCCAGTTGCTCGCCATTGCCAAATGCCCCATTGAGCATAGTGCCGATTACGGTAAATGGGCTACGCCCCGTGGTGAGAATAACGACGGCGATAACTACAAATGCGCTGATGAGTGAACCAAAACGATAAATGAGTGATCTTGACATAATTATTAGTGGTCAGTAGTCACTATTCAGATTATTTTTCATCTGACTACTGACTACTGACCTACTTTTTCAAAATTTTCCGCCAATCATTTCGCCAAGTTTGCTGGCCGATAAATGTGATGCGGGGATGGGAGCGGAGGCGTTGCCGCCGCTAAAAACGATGACGCGGTCGCTGTATTCCATGATTTCATCGAGATCTGCCGAGGCAAACAAAATGGTGGTTCCTTGTTGGCAACGTTCGATCAATTGTTTCCAAATCCACAATACTGATTCAATATCTAAACCGCGTGTGGGGTGCTCCATCAACAATAAATTGAGCGTAGCGGGCATCAGTGCAATTTGGGTGCGCTGTTGGTTGCCACCCGATAAGCGCTCGACTTTAGAATTGGGGGTGCCGCGAATATTAAAGTGCGCAATTGCCGCCTTGGCCTTGGCATTCATGTCATTTTGATCTAAAAACATGCCCGGCGCTGGGTTACGAATGGCCATATGATCTTGAATGCTTAACCCAGCGACCAAGCCTTCGCGCAGACGATCAGCTGGCACATAACATACCCCATTATCGAGATATTGTTTGTATGGCTGATGGGTGAGGTCTTTGTTATTAATATAAATCTGCCCCGCGACCGGTGCTTCGACCCCAGCACACGCCAAAATAAAGGGGCGCTGGCCGCTGCCTTCTAGCCCAGCCAAGCCAATCACTTCGCCACGTTGAATTTGCAAGTCATTAATCGTAACGCTCAGGTTATCGCTTTTAAATAATACTTTTTTGAGGTGCAGCCCCACTTCGGGGCGGGCGGTGACTGGCTTGTTTGGCAATGCTAATTCGTGCCCAAACATCAAGTCGACCAATTGTCCTGATAAATAGGGATCGCCTTTTTTGACTGGCATGCTGCCCATCACTTGCCCACGACGCATTACAGTGGCATAGTTACAGACTTCTTCGACATCTTCTAATTTGTGCGACACAAAAATAACCGATTTGCCTTGTGAAGCGAGGGTGTGCATCGCGTTAAACAATTGGGTTTTTTGAGATGCCGAAATGCCGGTGGTTGGTTCATCTAAAATAAGGGTGCGCACGCCCAACGACAACAAGCGTAATAATTCGAGTTGTTGTCGTTCACCTACGGTTAAATTCCCCACCAATTCATTGGGGTCAAGTTTAAAGTTAAATTGTTGGGCCAGTTTGGCTAAATCTTGGGCTGATGTGCCGCTGGAAGGTGTAAAACGTGAGCGTGCCTGAAAATTTTCGAGCACGGTCAAGGCCGAAAAATCGAGTGGGTCTTGATGTAGCATGCCAACGCCCGAACGTACCCCATCGATGGGCGTGCGTACATCGACCCGTTTGCCATCCAACAAAATTTCACCACTATCACGGCTATAAAAGCCAGTAAGCATTTTTACAAGGGTGCTTTTACCAGCGCCATTTTCACCCAACAAACCGTGAATCGTGCCAGCTTCGACCACCAGTGACACATCGTTATTGGCATGCACAGCCCCGAACCGTTTATGAATATGTTTTAGTTCTACACGCATAACCCTTCTTATATCTTCTTAATATGAAATGATAAAAGATTTTTTGCCAGAATCAACTATTTTTCCCTTACAGGTAATAAATAGAGGAATAGTAATTTCGACATTACATTTTTATTTGGAAAATGCACTTTCTTTAATCACTAATTATTAACCACTGATAATTGCTCAAGCCCCATTTGCCGCAACCATGAGCGATAAGCGATGGCGGTACGGTCGCTACGTAAATGTAGCTCAGATTGTAAATCAATTGGCAATAATTCTGGGCGCTGAGAACGCAAAATAGGCGCATCTTGCCAAAAGATGTTGTCTTGCCATGCCACTAATTCAGCCTCAGGTTGCTCATGCCCATAATTCATTGCCATCCACATCCACGCGGTGCTTTCAATTGGGCCATGTGGCAAAACCATCAAAATAAGCCCAAAACGCGGGCCGCTAGATTCTTTGGCGAGATAAGCTGTGAGCGGACGCAAGGCTTTGTAGGTGTATTGCACCATTGTGCCTTCGCCAGTGCCATAGCCGTTGGGCTGATATACCCTAACATTTTCGGCAATCACCCCTTCGGTGGTGGTTTTTACATCATAGTCGGCAATTTCGGGGCGGCTACGTACCCCTAAAATATTTTCATGCACAAATGGAAAATGTCCGACATCAAGAAAATTTTCGATAATACGTGGTCCGCTGGCTTGAACATGATAGGGTCCGCACAAAATTTTGCGAAAACTCGGGTCATCCCATTCAGAAAATTTAGGAATGTCGTAATGTGGCTCGCCGAGACAAACCCACACCAGATCATATTGCACCCGTACCGAATATGTTTGGGCTTTGGCCTTTGTCGGTGGGGTTTGTTCGGGGTGGGCTGGCATCAGCACACACTGCCCATCTGTGTTAAACGTCCAGCCATGATAAGGGCATTCGAGGCACTCGCCTTGAATTTTGCCCAATGACAATTGTGTGCCGCGATGCACACACAGATCGCGCCAGGCCATCACTTGCTCACCAACACGCCAAATGACTAAATCTTCACCTAATAGCCGTACTGCCAATGGTTTGTGCTCATTTAATTGACGTAAGCTGGCAACAGGGTGCCAATCGTGGTTGAGAATCGGGTCTTGGATCATATTAAAAATCCCCAGCTAATAACGTTTCAAAACGAATTAACTGGGGATTTAAGCTCATTGAGTTATAGCAATGTAAAGATTACTTGCTCTTGCCTTCAATACCACCAAGCAACTGGGGCAAATACCACAGGTCAGTCAACTTGGCAGTTGCGCCGTCTTTCACAAAGTCGGTGCCATCTTGAAACTTGATTGGGCCTTTTAAGAGGTTGATGCTGCCATCGCCCAAGCCTTTTACAAATGTCTCAAAGTTTTTCTTGCTGTCTTCAGCCAAGCCTTTGCCATAAGCATAGTTAAAACCGCTCTTCTCGCGATTGCTCATCAAACCTTCCCAATCGGGTGGCATACGCACAAAGGCTTGGGTGGCTTTGCCATCCATCGCCAATTTGATCTGGTTGGTATATTCTGGACCCCAGTTGTAATAAGCCACACCTGCACACACGGTGGGTTCAACTTCACAACCGGCGGGGTGACCATAGTGCACATACCATACCTTCTTGCCGGCTGCCGAGGCTTTCTTGGCCTGTTGGGCGGCTTCTGGGGTGTCGATTTGGCTCAAGATGACATCGTAACCACTGGCAATTTGGGCATCCACCACTTTGGTGGGGTCTTGGGTAACGCCGGGGATGTTGAACCAGAAGCCAATCCAGTCAATCTTAAATTTAAGATCTGCCGCAGGCTTGCCGCGATACTTTTCCCAGCAATACTTAGCGCCAAGGTAAGCCGATGAGGCATAGCGGCGGGTTTCTTCGTTGATGAGCGGCCCAAGGATGCTGATCTTGCCCGTTTGGGTCGTGAGCGCACCGATACAACCATTCATCATGTGACCATATTCCATTTCTGGCATGGCATTTACCAAGTTGGCTTGGTTCTTGTAGTTCTTGCCATCCTTCCACGAATAATCGCCTGAGGCGTGCAACACGGTGATATTTGGGTTTTTCTTAGCAAATTCAAGTGCATCATCTTTAAAGTCATCTGAATTGAAGATGATGTAGTTAGCACCTTTGTTGACCAAATCTTGGGCTACTTGGGTTCCCTTCACGTTGGGGCGGTCACCGGGGTTGACTTTATCGATGAATTCGAACTTAACGTTTGGAATTTTCTTTTGCACAAAGTCGGTAATGCCCTCATAGTGGGCTTGGTTCCAGCCTTTGTCATTATAGGGGCCGACCAAAATCATACCAACGGTAATGGTTTTTGGCTCGGCTGGTTTGGGGGCGGCGGTCGGTTCGGCTGGCTTCGGCGCTGCTGTTGGGGCTGGCGCAGTTGTTGGGGCTGGCGCAGTTGTTGGGGCCGGAGCAGTGGGCTTGGGGGCATCGGTGGGCTTGGGAGCCGGCGTTGGAGCGGGTGCGCACGCAGCTAGCACAACACTAAGCGCTGTTGCTGCGGTAAACCCATGTACGAGTTTCATTTTCATTGTCTTCTCTTTTCCTTTTTTGTTTTACATCTTTTTTCCGATGGTTAAATAAGACTCTAATAAGTCTCATCGAAAAATAGGGCTAATGAGGCTAATGTGCTGACGCTACGAAGCATAAATCGGAATAAGAAAAATGGTTTATCTATCATTGTTCTTTCCAAAAAATTAAAAGTTAAAAATTGGAACAAGGGATCATGCGCTTAAGTTCCGATAGGTATCGCTATGCATAATACGTTTTATAGAGGGCATCCCAAGAGGCGGGGGTGCGTCGTGGCACACTTTGGTTAAATTGTAATGTGTTTGTGTTATGTCACAAACTTATATGATCCGATAAGACCTCCTAAATAAAAAAAGTTGCCTTAGCCAATTTAGCTAGGACAACATGGCCCCAAAGTAATGACGAAAAAACGAACTGCCCCAGCAACACGTATGGGGCAGCGTTAACCCGTCTATAAATTTATTGAAAAGAGTATAGCACACATTTGAATGGTCGACTCAATATCTTTGCCAATTGATGATTGCCTGCCCATGAATGAATTCACAGGTAGGCAATCATCAATTGGCGAAGATATGACTCATGAGATGGTTTTTGAAGGCAATGGCAAAGCCCCTGTTTTCAAAAGTCATCTCATGAGTTCGACATTACGTCTTGGGAATTTTCCAGAATGATTGAAGCAATTCTGTAATGCATTGATATACAATCAATCACATGAGCAGCCTCGGTTAGATTCTCAAGCGTCACCGTGAACGCAAACATTACACCCAACAAGAAGTTATTGAGAAGAGCGGTCTAGACCGTAGCTCAAGCTATATTAGCAGCCTAGAAACCAACAAAACCAGCCCCACCCTCGATGAGTTGGAAGCACTGGTAGTGTTATATAGCACCAAAACCTTTGATATTTTGAGTGAAATTAAGGGCATTGATAAAGAATGGAGTTTTACACCCAACTCCGATATTCAGTTGATGTTTAGCTTTTATAACTCGTTGAGTACTGAGCACAAGAAAATTGCGCTTGAGTTTTGTCAATTTTTGGCCGAAAAGCAGATGATGGAGAAAAGAGTGGGAGGTAATGGTTAATGGTTAATGGTTATCTTTTTACCATTAACCACTAACCATTAACCACTAACCACTAACCATTAACCACTAACCATTAACCACTAACCACTAACTGTATTAACAAAACATGTTAGCATACAAAATATGAGACGACACATTAACGCTCATGCTTAATGCCGTATGCTAACTTAATTTGTTCATACAACTAACCACTAACCATTAATCATTAACAATTGACTACTCAGCGCCGCCATCGCCACCGTTTCGGCAATTTCGCTGAGTGCACCATAAGTATCGCCAGTGAGGCCGCCGAGTTGATTTACCCAATGCCGACACAACCAACCTGATATCAGCCACACCAACACAATGCAAATGGTGGCATGGGTCAATTGCAACCATAGTGTGGCTGGATTATGCCCAACTAGCATAATAGCGCTCGTCATGAGCATCATTTGCACGCTGGCAATGACAATATCGCGGCGTTGCACCAAATCGTGAAAGCTTTTGCCAAGGCCGCCACCACGTGCTGGTGGATAAAATGCAATGCCGTATAAGTCGGCCCAACGTGCCACAATCGGTGCTATTAGCGCCGTTCGCCACCAAGCATCGCCGGCCGAGGCTAAAAAAGCCACTTTGAGCAAAAAAATAGCGATTAGCGCCATCGCACCCATCGCCCCAATTCGGCTATCTTTCATAATTTCGAGCATTCGCTCACGGCTGCGCCAACTCATGGTTGCGTCAAAGGTATCCGACAACCCATCCAAATGCAAGCCCGATGTCAATATTGCACTCACAACCACCACCAAAACGGCGCGGACGAGTGGGTTCCACAACCAATCACTCAGCCACCCAACTGCCACGGTAATCGCACCGATAAATAGCCCCACCAACGGAAACCAACGCATCGAGCGCGTAATGCTAATATTAAAATCGTCATCTTGCACCGGCGCACCGGGCAGTGGAATAATGGTCAAGAAGCGAATGGCGACGGCAATTTGCTGAAACATAAGAGAAAGGATGACTTAGTTGCTTAAAAACGGGGGCTTTTATTGCGGGAATCTGCAAGTCTTTTCATTTTGCCCTCAACAGTTACTTAGAACCTTGGATTTGTTGTATGTCTTACTTGTCATTCCAACCCTTCGACAAGCTTGTTTTGTCACCTTGCTGGATGCGAATCTTTAGAATTGCGTCTAAGACAGTGTTTCTTAAAACAATTTTTCGCCGAAATCACTATCTCAGCGTTGTTATGGGGCGGCTTTGCCGCCCCATAACAACGCTGAGATAGTGATTTCGGCATTCGTTTTGTCTA
>JAGWYZ010000379.1 GCA_018969115.1 Chloroflexota bacterium
GATGTTGGGGCGTCGTTGCTGGTTACTTTAAATGGGATGCGGTTGTTGGGGAAGCCGTCAGTAGCCAGTCGTCAGTAGTCAGATTGAGTTTGACGAAAAATCGGTTGCGGCCAGCATAGACAGCGGCACAGCCTCAACCCGTTCGGCAATCGGATAGCGTAGCGGGCCGGGATAGATCACCAGCAGTTTGTCGAGTTTGAGGTCGGTCAATGCACTTCTCATGGATGGGGTAAGTCGAGGGGCATCTACTTGTTTTAGCTCAATGCCAAGCCGTTGGCCATTGTGTATCGTAAATAAATCTAATTCTGCACCACCGTTTGTGCCCCAAAAATAAACCTCGCTTAGCGACAAGCTCCGAATCACTTCTTCGATGGCATAACCCTCCCACGATGCTCCTGATTTGGGGTGATTAAACAAATCAAACTCATTATTAATATTCATCAATGCATGAAACAAACCGCTGTCACGCATGTAAATTTTAGGTGACTTTAATTGCCGCTTGCCAATATTTTCAAACCAAGGTTGTAATTGGCGGAGCATATGCACCCCCTCTAGCACATCTAAATATTGGCGAGTGGCTTTTTGGCTAATTTGTAGCGAGGCTGAAATTTCGCTGGCATTCCATGTTTGGGCGTGATAATGTGCCAACATACGCCAGTAACGCCGTAATAACGCGGCGGGTGCGCCTATGCCTAACATCGGTAAGTCGCGCTCTACAACAGCATTGATAAATTGGTTGCGCCAAACAATACTATCGGCATCATTCGCCGCTAAAAAAGAGGGCGGCATACCTCCACGCAACCAGTGCATTGCCAGCGATGTTGCCCCTACTTCTTGCAAGCTGAACCCACTCATATCGATAACCTCAATACGCCCAGCCAATGACTCGGATGATTGTTGTAACCATTTTAGTGTAGCGCTCCCCAATACTAAAAAACGGGCTGGCAGGGGGGTGCGATCTGCCAATACGCGCAAGATAGCGAATAAATTCGGCTTACGTTGTACTTCATCGATAACGACCAAGCCATGTAAATTTTCTAACGCCGACATCGGTTGTTGTAAACGATCTTCGCCGCGTGGGTCTTCGAGGTCAAAATAATTGATTGAATTACTGGGCACAAATTCACGCGCAAGCGTGGTTTTGCCACATTGCCGTGGGCCAATGAGTGCCACTACTCGGCTGCGCCCTAGCGCAGTGCTGATTCGTTGTTTTAGCCGTTGTCGTTTAATCATAAGGTTTATTTTACCTTGTAATTTTTACTTGAAAAGTAAAAATTACAAGGTAAGATGGTATCTTTTAAATCATTAAGGCTAAACCCCAAATATGTAATGTCGAAATCACTGCATGGCCTTTGATGGCATGGGCAAAACCCATGCCATCAAAGGCCATGCAGTGATTTCCACGAAAATTTGTTTTAACTTCTATCTATCTGACGACTGACGACCGACATACTATTCAATAATTCAAGAATACGCAAGTCGCTTTTGGTTAAGGCCAGTTTTGTAATATCTTCGGTAGATACCCAACGATAATTTTCGGAGTATCGGGTGGGTTTCACATGGTCGGCAAATACCACGTGGCGGGTGATGCGAAAATGGGTAAAGGCGTGTTTGACCAGCCCGATATAGCGTAGGCTTGCGCTGGCGTTTGTGCTGACCAATTGGCCCATCAACCCTGCCGCGAGCGCCAAAATTGGTGCTTCTGATGGGAGGCGCGGTGGCTGTGGCAGATCAAAAATCTCTTCGCTGGGAAATTCCCATAAGCCGCCAAGTAACCCTTGGTGAGGGCGCTGCCGCATGAGAAATTGGGTGTTTTGATTGCGGCACAATAAGGTGACAAGGTTTTTGTGCGGAATCACTTTTTTTGCTTTGGGCGCCGGGTAGGCTTCGGGCACACCTTTCGTATAGGCAGAGCAATGCAATGTTAATGGGCAATCTGTACAGCTTGGTGCGCGTGGGGTGCAAATGGTGGCCCCTAAATCCATCAACGCTTCGTTAAATTCACCGGCATGGCCTGCGGGTAGCAGTGACTCGCTATGTTGCCAAAGTTCGTCGTCGCTGGCGGTGGGTAGGGCATAAAGGCGGCTGACCACGCGCTTGACATTGCCATCTAAAATGGCGGCATCTTGCCCAAAGGCTAGGCTGGCAATGGCCCCAGCCGTATAACGCCCAATGCCGGGCAATGCCAGTAGCCCAGCCACTGTGGTTGGAATTTGCCCTGCTTGCTCATTTTGCACCATTTGGGCGGCCTTGTGCAAGTTGCGGGCGCGTGAATAATAGCCTAACCCCTCCCATTGTTTTAGCACATCGTCTTGGCTGGCTTGGGCTAAATGGGCAAGGCTGGGGAAATGGGTTAACCAGCGTTCAAAATAAGGGATCACGGTTGCGACTTGGGTTTGTTGCAACATGATTTCGGCGAGCCAGACGTGATAAGGGTCACGCGGCTCGCGCCGCCAAGGTAAATGGCGTTTGTATTGGGCAAACCATGTGAGCAGGGCGTTTTGGATGTTGGAAATCATGGGGATGGGGTGTGGGGGATGGGGTGTGGGGGATGGGGTGTGGGGGATGGGG
>JAGWYZ010000380.1 GCA_018969115.1 Chloroflexota bacterium
ATTCGGCTGCCGTGATGTCCTTCTATCAAAATCTTCTTTATCTTTGCGCGGCGGGGGCGTTGGCTTCAGTTGTTACGCTTTGGGGTCAAGATTATGATGGCCATCGCAGCCTCGTCTTTTTGCTCAGGCAATGGGAGATGCCGGGTGTGCGCGATCTTTTGCTCATTGGCGCCTGTGGCCCGATCGCGGCGATCGGCATGACCATGCTTGGCGAAGCCTATCGTCTTGAAGAGGCCAATATCGTGACCTCATTTGAATATACAACGCTGATTTGGGGCACGGTGTGGGGCTATCTCATTTGGAACGAAACACCGGGTATCGAGTCCGTTATCGGTGCAGGTTTGATTGTGGGTGCCGGTTTGATGATCGCACTTTTCGCGCGGTCTTCAGTTGATGCTGATTTACGTGAGCCTGGTTAGCCGGAAATAAAGAAGGCGTCTTCGTGACTCTCGCTCAAAATGAAACACAAACAAAACGGCTCATGGATTTGTGGCCGGTCTTTGTGTGGATGTTTTTCTTTATGATGTCGAATGGCGTTGGCATGACGGTGATGCCGGTATTGGCCGTTATCAACAAAATGCCAAATTCACTGTTAGGCACGATCGGGTCGATCTATTTTGCCGGTATGTTTCTCGGATATTTCATTGGCCCCCCACTTGTTCGTAAAAGTGGTTACCGTATTTCGGGTCTGTTGCTGCTTCCTTTGATGTGCGTCGGCCTTATTGTTCTTCTTTCTGACAATTCATTTCTGTGGGCCTTCGGCCGATGCCTTGCTGGATTTGCGATTGGTATTTCATATATCATTGCCGAGAGTTGGGTCGCGGGGCGTGCGCACCACTCAATCCGTATGACCGCGCTTTCGATTTATATCGCAGCGGCAATGCTCGGCATTTTGAGTGCGCAGGCTTTGTTGACGCTCGTTGATCCGGCATCGCTCCTTGCGCTGATCTTGGGCGGCGTGATGATCATTGTCGCTTCATTGATTATTGGCATGGCACCCTTGCCGCCAACTGAATCTCAAGAGCACAAACGTGAAGCGGGTCATGCTTTGCGTATCCTCAAAAATGCGAGCGTTCCACTGACAGGCGTTTTTGTTTCCGGTCTTCTTTTCTCAATCTTTGTGACTTTCTATGCAGCCTATGGCGCGGATCGTGGCTTGGCCGCTGATCTGGTTCCGGTGATTGGTGTGGTGGTGATGGCGGGCGCCACATTGATGCAGCCGCTTTTGGGCCGCGTACTTGAACGCAAAAATCCGATTTTGTGGCTGATCGGTCTCGCGCTTATATCGGCGCTCGCGTCATTAGGTCTCGTGTTCACGGATGGCGCAGGGATCTGGCTTTATGTTTTCGTGGCCCTTTGGGGCGCCTCGGCTTTGACGACCTATCCGCTTTATGGCGGGCTTGCTTATGCGGCTTTGACGGATGAATCCGTCTTTGATGTTGCGCGCGCGATTCTTGTTTCCTATGGGGTCGCCGAAATTATAGCCCCGCCTTTGATGGGCATGGCTATTGATGTCTATGGGGTCAATTGGCTCTTTGGCGTCGCGGCCTTGGCCGGTCTGTTTTTGGCGGGACTTCTTATGATCGGGCTTTATCGCAGCCGTTTAGGTCCGATTTTGGGCCGTTAACGCCACAATTTACTCTTTTATTCTTCAAGGTCTGGACAGGGGCGGGGCCTTGGCTCTATGTGCGTGTCTCCTACGTCCCGTAAGGTTCTGGCGCGTTTTTTCGAAAAGGCCCTGATGCTAAAGAAATATTTTCCGAACTCCTTTGAAGATTTTTCAATCCTTAAAAGGTTGATCGCTGAAAATTTTCGCCACTATGCATGGCAATATGCCATTGCCATGGGCCTTATGTTTCTTGTTGCTGGGGCCACAGGGTTTAGCGCCTGGATTATGCGCGATCTCATCAATGATGTTTTCATTGCGCGTAATGAAAATTTGATGGTGACGATTTGCGCCGGTGTGATTGTCATTTACGTCGTGAAGGGCGTGGCATCTTATGGCCAAGAAGTCATATTGGCGCGCATCGGCAATCAAATCATCGCCCAGATGCAAACCCGTTTGTATCATTCGATCTTAAGACAAGATATGGCGTTTTTTCAGGAGATGGCATCATCGGACCTGATCACGCGGATTACACATAATGCGCGCGCGGCAAGCGCCGCGCTCAATCTCATAGCAACATCACTCGGGCGAGACCTCTTTACCGTAATCAGTCTTTTGATCGTGATGTTAACCCAAGATAGTGTTCTGACAGCCATCGCGCTGATTGGCGTTCCCCTTCTTGTGGCTGTCGTAACAAGGCTTTTGGCGCGTATGCGTAAGTTATTCGGGCGTGAAGTTGAAACACTCGCCGAGATTCTGGGTGCAATGCAAGAAACGCTTCACGGCATCAGAGTCATCCGCTCTTTTGGTCTTGAGGGCATGATGAAACGGCGGATGTCAGCTGCGGTCGAGCGAGTTCGAAAATTATCAAATCGTATGGCCTCTGTTCAGGCCATCACATTGCCATTGCTTGACACGCTTGGCGGCGTGGCTGTTGCGAGTGTGATTTTTT
>JAGWYZ010000089.1 GCA_018969115.1 Chloroflexota bacterium
AATTCACTTAAAAGATAAGACGTTTCATCAAGAATATGATAAAAATATTCACGCGGTGAATGAGACATATTTCACTTCATGCAAGATGTGTGGCCCAATATAGGGGCTTAATGATTCAGGCGTGACCAACTCAACCTTACGATCAAAAAGAGATTCGAGAAAAAAAGCGAGCTGCATAAAATGCTCAAAACTTTTTTCAGTTGGTTCAAATTCGACCAGAATATCAACATCACTTTCAGCACGCACGTGATGCGTTAGAAAAGAGCCAAAAAGCCCGCAGCGTCGTACCCCCATTTTTTTGAGCGCAGGTTGATTTTTTTGAAGTAAGGATAGGACGTGTTCGCCTGTTTGGACTGGCATTGAATGAATTATATGATAAATGGTTCAAGCCTGCCTATAAGCCGGATTTTGTTGATCGAAGTAACCTTCGACCCATGGTCATCTCTCTACGATACGCATTACTGCGCATCTGATGCTGTCTACCCGCACATCATATCGGTGCGAATCACACCGCAAGGTGTTGCCACCCATTTTATGCTGTTTGACATTGCTCCGGGTGGGGTTTGCAAAGCCGTTGTATCGCTACAACGCTGGTGAGCGCTTACCTCGCCATTTCGCCCTTACCGATTTAAAACTTACGATTTACGATTTACGATTTGAGTTGTGTCCCAAATCGTAAATCATAAATCATAAATCGGTGGTATATTTTCTGTTGCACTTTCCGTCAGATTTCGCTGCCTCGCCGTTAGCGAGCACCCTATTCTACGGAGTCCGGACTTTCCTCAGCACAGTGACCCATGCCGTGACCAATCAGCAGACTTGAACCAAGAACATTATAAAGGGTTACAAAACCTTGAGCATGTCTTCTGGCGCCACTAATTTTACCCGTGGGCGGCCTTGGGCTTTGCCGGCTGCTAATTCGACAGCGTCGATCTTCTTCCATTCGGCTTGGGTGACATAACGCACATTGCGGCTGTGTAGCAAGGCTACCACCGCTTCGCGGTCGGGGTTGCTGGCGGCTTGCAAGCTGCCGACATCGGCGACCAACGAGGCAACAGTGGCAATTGAATCGGGCTTATTGGTGCCGATCACACCACTGGGGCCACGCTTGGCCCAACCCACTACATACTCGCCCGCAACCGTTACGCCACCATCACCGATGATGCGCCCATCTTTATTTGGGATAGTGCCGCTGCGTTTGTCGTAAGGCACACCGGCAACGGGCACGCCCTTATAGCCGACTGAGCGCATGACCAATCCCGCTGGAATGATTTCAAATTGACCTGTGCCGACGGCCTTCATGTCAGATTGGTCATCATTAGGCACAAGTTTGTTGATTTCGCACTTCACGCCAGCAATTTTGCCATCTGCATTGGTCAAAATTTCGACAGGCGAGAGCAAAAAGCGAAAATGTACACGGCGTTCTTTGCCTTCAGAATGGCGAGCAGCAAAGGCGTTCATTGTCACCAAGTTGCGGCGCATTTCGCCATCGGCCTCGGCGAGTTTGGCGCTCACTGCGTCAATTTGCATCTCTTGGGTCGAGATGACTGGCTCGGCAATCGCCAATTCACCAAATTCTTTAATTTCGACTGGAGTGAATTTGACTTGGGCTGGGCCACGCCGTGAAAGCACATAAATGTCTTTGACATTGCTATGGGCCAAATCAGCCAAGGCGTGATCGGCAATGTCGGAGGTTTTTAGCTCATCCACTGATTTTGCCAATACCCGCGCCACATCCATTGCCACATTGCCCACGCCTACCACCACCGCGCTCGAAACGCTGAGGTCGGGGTTAAATTGGGCATATTCTGGGTGTGAGTTATACCAAGCCACAAACTCAGTGGCCGAGAAGCTGTTGGGCAGATTTTCGCCCGGCACGCCAAGGTTGCGATCAGATTGTGCCCCAACGGCGTAGATGATGGCATCGTAAAAGGTATGGGCTTCAGCGTGGGTGATATCTTTGCCAAATTCGACATTGCCAAAATAGCGGAAATTGGCATCGTTGGCGGTCACGTCATAGACTTTTGATACCGATTTAATTTTTTGATGATCAGGCGCGACCCCATATCGCACAAGCCCGTGCGGGGCAATCAATTTATCGAACATATCGATAGATGAGTGTAAGCCTGATTCTTTTAATTTGCCTTGTAATGCTCCGGCGGCATAAAAACCTGATGGGCCGGCCCCAATAATGGCAACCCGCAATGGGCGCTGTTGCGTTCCAAGTTGTTCTGACACGAAATTCTCCTCTTTATAAATGATGATCAATATCTTCTTAAGATGTGGTAACGCTGTGTTTGTCACCAACATTGATGAGATACGAAAATTTGCTTTGATAAGCAAAAAATGCCAAGTAAGCTTACCATTAAATTGATAAAGTTGTGTGAAGTTTTGATTCTGGTGCATTGTCGGCGGTTTTATTGTAGCCAAGTGCTGCAGGGGCGTGGTCTGTGACCCGCCTCTCCCGTGAATTATTAAGTTGCGCTAAGACCGCGAATGTTTATGTGACCATTTTTGCCACATAAACCTCGCATATAACCCAAGCCCAAGATCAAGCCATTGCGAAAGTCGCAAACCTGCAAAAATGGGTATGGCATCGGCTCGCAAAAATTGAATTACAAAATCACCAATCGCGAAACACATCAACAACAAATTAGGAGATTGGCGTAGGGGGTGCTGAAACTGGAGCGATGATGTACTTTGCCAAGTGATGACGAGGCTTGCTAATAGCCACAGCGCCAATATGATTTGGGTGGGGAGGCGTGGGTTTGAGACTGTATACGCATCGGGCCAATCTACACTGATGGCCCATGCTAGCGCATGATCGGTTGGCCACACCTCAATGCCATAGCCGCAGCCAGCTTCGATGCAACCCAGCGCCGCCCCAACCCCAATTAATAGCATAATACGCCCCAAATCCCAAAATTGATCAGGTTGTCTAAGCCGCAAATAACGCCATCCCATCCACCAACCGGCTAATAACGCGGTGTGTTCTGATAGTCCCGGTGCTTGCAGTAAATTGATTGATTCATTAAGATGGTCTTGAAAATAATCAAACTGAAGCAGGATGAAACCGAGCCGACCCGACACAATAGCGGCGATGCTGGCTAAAATACAGGCTTGTAGTATGGTCAGCACTTGGGCTAAAGTATTACATTTTCTGAATGCCAGTATTAGCCCGATCATGCCAAAAATTCCGACCCAAGTTGTATAGTTATTCAAGGTAAAATATGAAGCCTGTTTCTTATTTTATCTAATTAAAAATTCTAGTGAAAGAGAGATTAAATGCCGCAAATCAAACAAATTACAGTAACAGAATATGCTAAATTGCAAACGCAGCCAAATCCCCCCGAACTACTAGATGTGCGAGATCGTTGGGAATTTAGCATTGCCCATATTCCGAATGCCCAGTTAAAGACATTGGGGCAAATTAAAGAATGGGCCAGACAGCTAGATAAGAATAAATCGTATGTAGTGGTTTGTCATCATGGTGGGCGCAGCTATATGGCTTGTGAATATCTTGCCTCACTCGGGATCACCCAAGTGATGAATCTCGCAGGTGGCACCCATGCATGGGCTGTTGATATTGACCCGACGATGGCACGCTATTAGAAAATTACGAATTACAAATTAGACCCTAGAGCAAATTCCGAGATGATGAAATCGGCAGAACATGTTATAAGCTCGGAACCTGCTCTAGATATGTTAATAATTCGTAATTCGTAATTCGTAATTCGTAATTCGTAATTCTCCTGCTATTCCCCGAATGATTTGTGCGTTGATGATGTTCATCAGCGTGTTTTCGGCTTGCCTGTTGCCGGCGCAGGCACAAACCCCCGCTCCGACCTCGGCACCATCTGCGTTAACCAAACAAGCCACTGCCATTGTGCGTAATATGAGTCCGCAACAAAAAATTGGGCAGTTGTTTATGATCAGTTTCCCCGGTAGTGATGCTTTTGTCATGTCGGATGTGGCGGATTTGATCACTAATTATCGCGTTGGAGGGGTTTTTCTGCGGACGGCCAACCAAAATTTTACTAATGTCAGCGATGGCCCGCGCCAAATTGCTGAATTAGCCAATCGCTTACAAACCATTGCCTCGACGGGTGTGATTACTAATGTGACTGCGCCCAGTATTACCGCCACTCGTGCCAGCACCGCAACGGTGATCACGACCGAATTTGTGCCGATGTTTATTGCCATGACCCAAGATGGTGATGGCGCACCGTATTCCGATATTACCCAAGGTTTGACTGCTTTGCCTAGTCAAATGTCGATTGGCGCCACTTGGAAACCTGAAAATGCCGAGGCTGCCGGGCGCATTTTGGGTAATGAGTTGGCTAAGATTGGGGTGAATGTGTTAATTGGACCGGCCTTAGATGTATTAGAGTCGCCACGCCCCAACACCTTGGGCGATATGGGCACGCGCGTGTTTGGCGGCGACCCATACTGGGTCGGGCAATTTGGCGCGGCCTTTACTGCTGGGGTTCATGTGGGTGCAAATAACCGCGTGGCCGTCATCGCCAAACATTTTCCGGGCTTGGGCGCGTCTGATCGTAACATCGAAGACGAAATTCCGACCGTGCAAAAGTCATTAGAGCAACTCAAACAAATCGAGTTGGCCCCGTTTTTTAGCGTGATGTCGGTGGACCCCAAATTGCAGCGTCAAACGGTCGATGGCTTGTTGGTATCACACATCCGTTATCGCGGTTTTCAAGGCAACATCCGTGCCAATACCAGCCCGGTCAGCCTCGACCCGCAAGCACATCAGGCCCTAATGCAATTGCCCGAAGTGGCCCCTTGGCGCAATGCCGGTGGTGTGACGTTTAGCGATGTGTTGGGCGTGGGCAGTGTGCGGCGTTTTTATGACCCGCTTGATGCCTCATTTAACACCCGCCGCATTGCGCGTGATGCCTTTTTGGCGGGCAATGATGTGTTGGTGCTGGGAAATTTTGCCCTGACCAATTCGTGGCAAGAGCAAGTTGCCAATATTCGTGATACCATCCAATTTTTTAGGTTGCAATATGTCAGCGACCAGCAATTTGCGGCGCGGGTTGATGCCGCCTTGTTGCGGATTATCAGCCTAAAATTGCGTCTGTATGGCGCGTCATCGCTCCCAGCCAATGGGTCAAGCGGCACAGCCACCCCCGCCACGCCCTCTATTCTGCCAACCGCCACCCTGACCCAAACCAGCACCGCCTTTAACTTTAATGCCAGTTTGGTTGATACCAGCGCTCTTGGGGTGTTTAAGCCTACCGACGATGTGACCAAGCAGGTGTTAAATGACATTGGCAAGCAATCGATCACCCTGCTTTCGCCTGCAGCGCGTGAATTGCCGTCATTGTTGCCAGCCCCGCCCGGCAAAGATGACAGTATTGTCTTTATTACCGATGACCGCCAGTTGCGTGATTGTGTGCGCTGTGCCACTTACCCAGCCATTGGTCGCACCGCCTTGCAAGACATTGTGCTGAATCTATATGGGCCGCGTACCACTGGCCAAATCAACCCCACCCGCGTTAGCTCGCTTGGGTTTAGTGATTTGGCCGATTTTACGCGCAGTAATACCCCAACTACCACGCTGCCAGCCGGGGCAACCATCACCCCGACGGTTGGGGCCAGCGCGATTGTTACCGATGCCAGCGGTATCACGCGCACCGTGCCGATCACCCGTGCGCCCAGCCCAATCGAACAAGCCAACTGGTTGGTGATTTCGCTCATTGATCTTAATGCTACTCTTAAATCGAACCAGATTTTGCGCGACTTTTTGTCGCAACGGGCCGATCTGCTGCGCGACAAACGCATCATCGTGTTTTCATTTGGTGCGCCTTATTTGCTTGATGCCACCGAAATCAGCAAAATTACGGCCTATTATGGGGTGTATAGCCGCACCCCCACCTCATTAGAAATGGCGGTGCGGGTGTTGTTTGGCGAATTCCCAGCTTCGGGCAGTTCGCCGGTCTCGGTGGCGGCGCTCAATTATTCATTGCTGTTACAAACTGCGCCTGATCCGGCGCAAGTGATTCCATTGGTGACCAGCGAAAACCTCACCTCGACCCAAGGTACACCGGCCCCACTCGATCTCAAGATTGGCGACAAACTGAAGTTGCGAGCTGGCCCAATCATTGACCGCAATGCCCACGTGGTGCCAGATGGCACACCGGTGCAATTTATTTTGTCTTACCCCACCGAGCGGGTTGACTTGCCGACCTTGGTTGCCTCAACACGCGGTGGTATGGCTGAGACGATTGTGACGATTGAACGCAAAGGCAATTTGGTGGCGCGGGTGCAGGCCGATCAAGCCATTACCTCATTTACCTTGCGGGTCAATATCGGCGAAACCAGCACCCAAATCGAGACCATTCGCCCGACCGTGCAGCCCAGCCCATCTCCAGTACCATTGCCAAACACCCCTGTGCGGGTGACTGAACCACCAATCGTCGTCGCAACCCCAGCCCCGTCGCCAGTGGTGCGGGTGTTGCGGGCCAGTTTGGGCAGTTTTGGCCTCACGCTTTTGGGCATGGGTGTGTTGGCATTTTTTGCCAATGTGCTGTCACGCAAATCGCGGCGGCTGCGAGCCTCGAACCGCTGGCGTGCCATTTTGTGGGGCTGGACGGTTGGCTGGCTGGCTTATGCCTTTGTAGCGATGGGTGTACCGGGCACCAATCAGGTGGCGGTGAATTTTGGCTGGACTGGTGGGGTGCTGTTGGCGCTTGTCACTGCCTTTGTGATGATTTTAATTACGTTTATCATTCAATTCGCCTTACAATATGCAACTATTCAAAAAACTTTTCCAAGGAATGGGCGGCAAGGGTAATAGCCCACAAAATGCTGACCCCAATGGCATCATTTATTATGTCAAAGGTCGCAAATGTGGCGCTATTACCCGTGTGCGTATTGACCGCAATAACGAGTTGAGCCGCAGTGATGATGGCGATGGTTTTGTGCTGCACAAGGTGATTGTCGATAGCAAATGTTTTGGCAAAACCGAGATCACCATTACCTATGATGGCAACTACCGCGAGATCGAGCGCCAAATCGTCGATGGCGAATTTGTCACCCATGAGGCATGGGTTGCAGTGTCGCAACCACAGTCGTGACACGACTTTAGCTGCTAAGCTAAGCTGACTGTGCCAAGGCATAAAACAAATAGTCAATATCGCCTGGCGAATGGCCTTTGGTGAAAAGCCTGCAATGGTGGCCTGCCACGCCGTTCGCTCGGCCTTAAATCCATGTTTTAGCGCCGTAATCGTTGGGTAATCACTTGGTTTGAGGTTGTGCCGATGTGTGCCAACCTCAAGCGCTGCACGTCAAGCGCAGTCAACCCGTAATAGATGTGCAGCGATGCCGTAGATCGCGCCGTCAGCATCGGCTTCACTCAGCAATTTGAGGGTGGTGTGCCAGTGGTAGTCGAAAAGAGATTGAAATTGTTTGTGAGTAAATATGAAGGATGTTATACCACTGTGTGAATCGAGCGCTGGCTTGCGCGAGCGACGCAAGCTAGCCAGATAAACCCCGACCGCGCCTCAATTTGTGGCGGAGTTAGTGTGACTTTTGCTACCAACGCGGGATTAGTAGATGTGGTGCATCTGCAAGGTGCGCCGCATTTGTCCCCACACGAGCCGCGCAAGTAAGTTAGATGCACCCCGTTGCTGCCTTAATTTGTGGCGAGGTTAGTATGGCCTTTGCCACCAACGCGGGGTTCGTAAATACTTGCTGCATCTTGTCTTCAATCAAGGTTAGGTCGGTTTTCAAGTTTCTACTATAGGCGAATGGGCGGTTCTGAGTAATTGAGTTTCTGCACTCATCCTCGATTTAAGTTAAAAAATTGCCGCATTAATCATAATGTTAGGTTGTTTTTGTTATACCTCACCTGCTTTGAAAACGATAGTTTGGCTGTCGTTTGTGCCCATGATAATGTTGTGGTCGCCTGTCACAATTAGATCGTTGACCTGCCCACCTTGCCCAAGCAAGACCGCATCTCGCCCCAGCGCTTGTGTGCTGTCACGGCGTGCGATGAATATAAATTGGGCTAAACCCGACATTGATTTGGGCATTACCATCGGCGAAGCTGGGTAAAAACGGATTGCCATCTCGATCAATTGCCCGAATGAATTTGGATTGCGGCACAGTGATGGTTTTGGTTGTGTTATCAATTGCAAAAACAACCTCGACAACACTGCCGCCACGATTAAATCGATGCGTCTCGACCCCAGCCGTGTAATTGAAGGGCGCGGGTGGCAACGATACGCCGTTGAGTTGCGCAATCAGCGTTTTGTAGGCAATAAACCCTAATACAGGGGTTTGATTTGTATCTAATAAATCAGAAAATCGCCAACCGGCCCCAGCCAGCGCATACCATGCAAAACGCTCGACCCCAGCGTTGAGGTAACGCGCCATCATGCGCGGGATGTGGTCTGCCATGGCCACATAAAAGCCGCTTTGTGGGGTGGGGGCACACCATGCTAAGGTGCTGCCGTCAAAGTCTTTGAAGGGGCAGCCCATCGATACCTCATTCAACCAAAGCGGTTTTGTCAGGCCATAGGCATTTAGTGCCGATTTTAAAACCGAGATTTTGCCCTTGATCGGACCGTCTTTGTTGGGGTCGGTATTGGCCCAACCGCCAGCGGGGGCACTGCTGTAATCGAGCACTTGATTGTAATAGGTGAAATGCCCATGAAACCCAATGGCATCAAAATGGGGGCCGGCCCCCACACTGAGCGCCCCGCGTAAAAATTGATCGGTATAACTGCGGGCTGGATTGCCCTCCCAAATATGGGTAATTAGCCCCCCAATGACCACCTTGGCGTTAGGGTCGGCTGCGTGAATGGCCGCCCCTGCAACTTTAAGCATCTCGCCATATTGTTTGCCGCCATAATAGGTTTTGTCGTCGGCATTGCCCCAGCAGCCATAAAATGAATCGGCTAGCACGGCGCGGTAATCAATATCTACTTCGTTGCCCAATTCCCAGACATGCACATTAAATGCCGGGGCCTTGTATCGGTTGACTAAGGCTGTAAGAAACGCCGCAAAATCAGCGAGGCGGTCAGACCGAATGGCGCTGCATGTTTTGGCTTGGGTAGTTGCCCATAGAGGCGAATCCCAAATTGTGACCATCGGGGCGATATTGGTTGAGGCCAAGCCGCGCAATTCATCTTCAAAATCGCTGTAAACACTAAAATCGATGGCATTGTCGCGAATAGGTTGGGCTTGACGCCACGATAGGCGGCGATGCAAGCGAATTGAGCCAACGCCTAATTCTTGAGCACGCGCTAATACAATACTACCGGGTTTTACATTTGCCCCGATTTCTACCTCAATGCCAAATGGGTTATTCCAATTTGCCAAATTTGAAATAGCGGGCAGAAAAAGCTGGATTGCTGCTTGCGTGGCATACGATTGTCCGCCGCCCCCTTGGCTTATTAACAAGGCTGTGCTAATAAACCCTAACCAAATCAATTGCAAACGTTTCATGGGATTAGTTTTATCACATCATTGAGTGGTTCGTTGCGTATTTTAAAGGCCAGTGTGGGCAAATAGGTTCGGCTGCCAATCCGCGGGATACGCAAGGGATAATTGTTATTCACCCATGTTAATGGGGCCACATGAATCGACTCTCCATTGCCTTGTACATAAGAAACCAGCCATGAATTACTATTGCGTATACGCACAAAATCATGTGCCCAGCCAATCGTTTCATTATGTTCAATTTGCCAAGGCCCTAAAGGTGAGACCGCCCAAGACCAAGTTGGTCCATTCCCGCCAGTATCGTTATACATCATATAATAAACGCCCCCATTTTCTAAAACAAAAGGCGACTCTGGCATCGATTTTAGGGATGTGTGAACAACTGCGCCCCAATCTTGCCATGTGCCTGTGATGCTGGCCGAGGTTGCCAACCCTACCATGCCGCCACTCGTGTCTTTGCCGGTGTAATACAGATAATATTGCCCTTTTTGTTTCAAGATCATCGGGTCACGGTTATCAGACCACTTGTGTGCCCCTGCGTAGACCATATTGGTGTGGTTTGGGCGAAACACTACGCCTTCTTTCTTCCAGCTTTTGGGGTCGGCAGGATTTTTTGAAACCGCTAACATAATGCTTTGGGCTATATTGCGGTTAACGCCGGTGTAAAACATGTAATAGCTGCCATTTTCTTCGATCACATGCGGCGCCCAAATTGCTGATTCGTCTGGCTCTCCATCCTCCCCGCGTGAAAGTACACTGCCAAGGTCTTCCCAAGTGCAAAAATCGTGGGTACGGGCATAGGCAAAATCGTGTTCTTTGCGTTCTTGAGCTGCCGACAAATAGATTTGAATCGCCGCCAGATAATAATAATCTTGAAAGTAGAAAATGGTGTGATCTTTTAATTGGGTGTGTTGTCTAAAAAATGGCGTGGCACATTCGATTGCTGGCCCTATGATTGTTGATGCCGCAGGAATCATTACGTTTGCACAAAGTTGCATCGTTAATGCAATAATAAAAATGGTTATATAGCCAATTGATATTGGATGATATTTATTTACAGACATCCCCTAAATCTGCCAACCAAATATTGCGATCACGTGCATTGACATAAGCAATTTTTAACCCACCGGTGAGGGTCGATACCATCCAATCACCATTCCCAATTTTAAATGGTGAATCAGGTGCCGTTGGAATGAGGTTTTTTCGGCTTTTATTGACCATATCCAATATCCATAATTCGTTGCTGGGGGCGGTTGTTTGTAATGGAATGTAAAGTAATTTATTGGGCGAACACCATCGATACGCCCCAAAGCCTTCGATTGTGATCGCTTTAGGATTGGGTTCGGTTAAAGAAACCACATACATGCCATTTAGCTTTTCATTTTGGGCCTGCGCAATCGTATACAGCATCCACTCATCATCAGGCGACACTTGCACCCCACGTGTGCGCTCAGTTTCGACCAAATCACGAGTGCTACCGTCTATAATCGATAAAATTTTAAAAGAGGTCATTGGGTCGGTGCGGCGTGCCTTGCCACCGATGATGATGTGTTTGTTATCGCTCAGCCAACCTTGAAAACCGCCACTGTAGACCGAAGTCAATATTTTGGCTTCGGTGCCATCTGGGTTTGCAATATAAATATCGCTGCGCCGCACATCAAAATTGCCAAATGGCTCGGTGACTGACCAAATAATATGTTTGCTATCGGGTGAGAATGACACACTGCGGCGGTCATTGGGGATTACCCATTTCTTATTGTCGCTAAGTCGTTTGATAATTGTTCGCCCGCCTTCAATATCAACTCCCAGTGTCATGTCGGAGTTGTAGGGGCCGGGGTGTGCGTTAAAAAAAACAGGTTCACTCAATGGGGCATTGAGTGCTATGCTATAAATACCAGTTTGGGCTTTTGCCGATGGTTTGTCTAAAAACATAACCTGTGTGCCATCTGGTGAAAAGAAAGGTTGTACGCAACACTCGCCTTTGGTAAGCTGAGTGTAACCGACCGCTGGCTTTGGAGTAGGTGACGGGGTTGGGGAGGGGGTAGGCGATGGTATGGGGGATGCCGTTGCTGTTGCGTCTGGTGTGGAGGCGCTTGTCGCCGTAATGGGGCTACTGGCTATAATAGCCGTTGGTGGTGCTTGGAGTGTTGCACGTGCGCAGCCACTCAATCCAATTAGTAGCGTAATGCTTACTTGCCATTTTTTCATCTTAAATTAATAGTTAGTGGTTAACGGTTAGTGGTTAACGGTTAGTGGTTAACGGTTAGTGGTTAATGGTTAGTGGTTAATCATTAACCACTAACCATTAATTATTTTGTAGTCCACTCTGGGGGGGGCGTAATTGTAGCGGCGAGATCTGAGCCGGCATCGGCCAACCCGCTGCTGCCAAAGGGGCTTAACACTTTGACATGCATGTCTTGGTGACACATAATTTGGCATGATAGCCGAACTTGCCCTAGCAAACCACGCTCGCTTAGTTTGGCCTTTTCTGCTACTGTCATTTGGTCGGGTTCACCAGCCAAAAATTCAACACGGCATGTTGTGCATCTGGCATTGCCGCCACAGCGGTGTAATGGGTCACCGCCATTGGCAATGAGGGCATTGCTTAAACGTTCATCGGCAGCGACTTCTACTGTGCCTACCCCTTCAATTGTTAGTTTTGACATATGCGATCTTTATTCCTTAGATATTTGCTTGTGGACACTTGTCCACACCGCCTAAGTATAAGTGAATTGGGAAGAGGGTGATGATTGCCAGAAATTTCGCATCCCCAATAATCGAGGGCCTTTCCCAAAGATGTAATCTCGACAAAAATACGTTTTATCTTCACTGTTTATTGAAATGCCCCAAAATTTCATTATAATGACCTGAATGCATTCTTATGGCTTCTGACCCTAATCACAGCAACCCAGAAATTGATATTGATATCGATATAAGCACCTTACAGGTCGCGTGGGTTGAGCCACCTTATATGGTGGTAATTCATAATGATTCTGTAACCACTTTTGATTTTGTAGAAAGACTGCTGCAATCATTGTTTAAGAAAAGCTCTGATGAAGCAGCCGTAATTGCATGGGTCACCCATACCTATGGCAAGGCAATGGTTGTGGTGCGGCCACAGAGCGAAGCCGAACAACTTGCCCGTAAAGGTATTTTTGCGGCCCGGCTCGAAGGGTTTCCGTTGGTGTTGACGGCTGAGCCAGATGAGTGATGTCGCATGTAGTGGATAGTGATAGTGGATAGTAATGATTGTTTTACTATCCACTACCTTTACGATTAATACTCAATATCGACTTGACGGCGCGTGCCAGCGCTTTTGATAATGGCATCACAAATCACGGCATTTCGATACCCATCTTCAAAATCGGCAGCGTGGGGCCGCACCGACTTGTTATTGACAATGGCATCAAAAAAATGGGCAAACTCATGCACAAAAGTATGCTCCCAGCCGATAATATGCCCATGTGGCCACCAATTACTCCAAAATGGGTGATGTGATTCTGTCACAAGTACTTTGGTAAAGCCTTGGGTGGCTTCATCACCCTTGCGCCAGTGTACCTCTAATTCGTTCATTTGCTCTAGGCAAAAGCGCACGCTGCCATGTTCAGCATTAATCTCGAATGAATTGTGATTTTTGCGACCCAAACAAAAGCGTGAGGCTTCAATCGTTCCGGCGGCTCCATTTTCAAATTCAAGCATTGACTGAAAAGCATCATCAACGGTCACTGGTTGAAGCTTGCCGTTTTCGTCTTTGCGTTCTTTGATAAAGGTTTGCACATTCGCCATTAACGATTTTGGTTCGCCCACCAAATAACGGGCGAGATCGATCACGTGTGAGCCAAGATCACCTAATGCACCGCTACCTGCAACATCGCCATATAAACGCCATACCATCGGGAAATTGACATCGGCAATCCATTCTTGCAAATAAGCTGCACGAAAGTGATAAATACGCCCGAGTTTGCCGCTATCAATGAGATTTTTGACCAAACGTACCGCTGGCACAAACCGATAGTTAAACGCCACTTGATGTTTGACCCCAGCCGATTTGACCGCGTTCCACATCTCCATACATTCGGCAGCATTGCGGCCTAGCGGTTTTTCACTAAACACGTGTTTGCCAGCTTTGGCTGCGGCAATATTTGGCTCGGTGTGCAAATTATTTGGCCCGGCGTTGTCAAATACTTGTACTGCTGGGTCATCAATCAACTGCCGCCAATCGGTGTAAGCTTTTGCAAAACCATAGCGTTTGGCAGCCTCTTTCACCGCATTTTCATTGCGACCAGCAATTGCAGCTAAATGCGGAATCGCTACGGGGGGATACATCATGTATGGCAGTTTTTTGAGCGCATTGGCATGTGCCTTGCCCATAAATGCATAACCCAACATCCCCACCCCGAGGGTGGGGGCATCGCCGGTTGCTGCCGGCCCAGCCATTGTGGTAAATCCTACTTCTGACATAGATTTTGAGTTGTCAGTAGTCAGTAGCCAGTCAGTAGTCAGATTGGTCTTGAGCAAGCGAAATATTATTGTCATCTTGCGTTATCTGGCTGCTGATCACTGATTACTGACTACTGACTATTGATTACTGACTAAATGGCCAACTTAATGATTTCATTAAGCCAACCAACATTGCTACAATTTCATCTATTTCTTTTTGGAGTAAATTGCACAAATCATCTTGCCAATAGTTTAGGCTGCGAGCAATATCAAGAGTGGTCATGGTTTTGTAGCCTTGCCGAAGTGCAATATCGAGAAATCGACAAAAATTTTTGTTGCTATTACAACCTGCGCCCTCAGCAATATGTAATGGGATATCACAACCGCACGACGAACTTGTGCTGTTAATCCAAATCGTTCATCATTAGGGAATTTAAAGCTTTCACGATAAAGCGTAACAGTAAAAGCCATGCTTTCGTTACCAAACTTTTAACTCCCTAAATTTGTGCATAAAGATTGTGTGAGGAGTAGTCAGTAGTCAGTGGCCAGCAATCAGCAATTAGTCTCAAACAAAGTAAGCACTTTGCTAGAGCAAAACCAATCTGACTACTGACTACTGACTACTTTCTCTCAAACGCTGCATCAAATGCGATGCTATTGCCCGGAAAATCAATTTTTTTGCAATAAGCGCAACTTTCGGTGGCGCCGTGCTCGCGGTTCATTCCGCTGTCTTCCCACTCCACACTTAATGGGCCGGCATAACCAATTTCATTGAGTGCGCGAATAATACCTTCAAAGTTAATACGTCCACGCCCAATACTACGGAAATCCCAAGCGCGGCGGCTATCGCCAAAATTGGTGTGACCGCCAAATACTCCCGCTTCTTTGCCATATTTGCTCCAATATACATCTTTCATATGCACATGATAAATACGATCGCGGAATTTGCGAATAAAGGCGATGTAATTTACGCCTTGATAACCAAAGTGACTGGGGTCGTAGTTAAAGCCAAATTCTGGGCGGTTGCCAAGGGCTTGTAGTGCACGCTCGGCGCTGGCGATGTCGAAGGCGATTTCGGTTGGGTGCACCTCAAGCGCAAAGCGTATGGCATTTTGACCAAAGGTGTCGAGAATGGGATGCCAACGCTCGGCAAATTCAGCATAACCGGCATCGATCATGGCGGGTGTGACCGGTGGAAACGAGTAAACCAGATGCCAAATGCCGCTGCCGGTGAACCCATTCACCACATTGACACCCATCATTTTAGCAGCTATGGCGGTATTGGCCACATTTTCGGCAGCCCGCTTATTGACACCCGCTGGGTTGCCATCGCCCCACACACTGGGCGGCAAAATAGATTTGTGACGTTCGTCGATGCGGTCGCATACGGCTTGTCCGACCAAGTGGGTGCTAATTGCAAAACATTTTAGCCCATGTTTTTCGAGAATATCTTTGCGGCTTTGGATATAAGCATCGTTACTGAGGGCCTGTTCCACATCAAAATGATCGCCCCAGCATGCTAACTCGAGGCCGTCATAGCCAAAGCTTTTGGCTTTTGCGGCTAGGGTCTCTAGCGGCAAATCAGCCCATTGTCCGGTAAATAACGTAATAGGTCTTGACATGATTTTTTAATTAAGATGTAATGTATCATCTCAAAAAATCTGGGGAAATAAAACTATTTTTTGCCAAACGCACATATGACCATTGAAGTTAGGAGCTTTGCCCCTAACTTCAATGGTCATATA
>JAGWYZ010000381.1 GCA_018969115.1 Chloroflexota bacterium
ACAGTAACGACATATTGCGTCTTTTGCAAGGCCGCCAACGTGTCTTCGAGCGTGATTTCGGCCATGTGTGGGCAACGAATGCTGCACAAGCGCACCATCTCCTTGTCGGGGTTGGCAGCGGCGATGTTATCACCCATGCTGCACTCGGTGAGCAGCAAATAACGCGCAGCGTTGGTCTTCTCGACATGTTTGATCATGGCGGTGGTGCTACCGCTATAGTCGCTGGCGGCCACCACATCAGGCGGGCATTCGGGGTGCGCCAATACCAATACATCGGGGAACTGATCGCGCACCATCTTGATATCGTCCACTGTAAAGCGCTCATGCACCTCACATGCACCGTGCCAACCGATGAAATGATAGTCTAAATTGGTATCTTGGGCGGCCCCGCCAATTGGCTTTTTGCTGGGGAAAATGATGCGTTTGCCGGTTTCACGTGCAATATTTCCCGCCAAATATTGATCAGGCAAGAAAATGATTTTGTCGCTATTGAGCGAATTCACCACTTCGACAGCATTGCCACTGGTGCAGCAAATATCGGTTTCGGCCTTCACATCGGCGTAAGTATTGATGTAGGTGACGACTGGCACACCCGGATATTGCGCCTTGAGCTTGCGCACATCTTCGGCTGTGATGCTTTCGGCCAACGAACAACCGGCGCGTTTAGCCGGAACCAGCACCATTTTGCTGGGGTTGAGAATTTTGGCGGTCTCAGCCATGAAACGCACTCCACAGAACACGATGATGTCTTTGTCGGTCATGGCGGCTTTGCGGCTCAGTTCGAGTGAATCGCCAACATAGTCGGGGATGCTGTGAAAGAGCGCTGGCTCCATATAGTTGTGTCCCAGAATGACGGCATTGCGCTCAATTTTTAGCTGATTGATTTTGGCCGCGATTTTGGCTTTCACATACAGCTCGGCATCAGGAATATAGGCATCGAGTTTTTTGGCAAGCATGGCCTCATACATGGCCTTGTGCTCGGTTATGGTGCTAATTGCAGATGGGTCGGTTGTTGACATTCGTCTATTCTCCTCTATCTTGTTTGCTGTTTTATTGAATTAGTGTCAATAATACACAAAGCACAATTAAATGTCAATACCCTAAAACTGAGACTTTTCTCAGAAGATATTATGCTGCAACCATAATATTGCCTTTGGTGCATGACAAAGCACATGCACCAAAGGGATACCCAAAAGGATAAAAAGTCGATTTCAATATTCCTCCGCAAGCTACGCTTGTGGAGGAATATTGAAATCAGCAAAAACCACATTTTTGTGCCTATCTTAGGAAAATATTGTGATTGTGGCAAAAATTTGTTTTACAAACGCGAAAAATAAAAAAGGAGGGATATAAATCCCTCCTTTTTTACCCTTTAATCTGTTTGAGTTATGGGCCAAAGCTGGCTGTAAATGCGCCAATCGAAATGCCAACAACCAAGTTGAGAACGAAAATGGCTGTCCAAATCATCATAAGGTTGCGAATCCCCAATCGGGTAGCATTCATCCAGCCCCAAATAAAGGTATAAAGACCACAAATCACGCCTAAGATGCCATGCGCCACCCCTTTTTCTTTAAACAGCTTAATCACCACCATAATGAGACAGGCAAGGCTGCCCAACGAAAGTAATAAATTTAGTAATTGTAGTAAACCATTCATTGTTATTATTGCTCCTTATTATTATTATTTAAGAATTAAATTGACAAATGACTCGCGCAGCCACAACAACCGCCCAAGCCAATACATCACAAAAATTATCAGCGTCACGGCAACCATACCGGTGCGCTGCTCGACATGCGCCATGCGCTGCGCCAGTGCCATTTGTGCCGGTTTAGGCAACACCGCCGCCATACCAATGAATATAAACGCAATTAAAAACAGTGGTGCAAACAGGTGATATTGCGCCATTTGCCCCCATTGACCGTGTAACATGGCTGTGCTGGCGCGGGAAAGCCCACACCCCGGGCATGGCACGCCGGTTGCAGCGCGAATTGGGCAGTCGAAACCCGGCCAACCCAAAGCGGTAGCACTTAAATGCGCACCCAATGCCATTAATAATGCCCCACTCATGCCCCGATCAGCCAGTAATGTCGCCAAAATAGGTTGTCGTAGTTTGAGTGCGGTTACACTTAACGAGGCCACATCTAATATTCTAGCATATATACCGACATATTTGCAATAAAATGCCCATTAGATTGCTAAAAGTTTTTTTACTGAAACACTAAGCTTTTTCAAATTGCAAAGATGTTGTATCTCGCTTGTTTTTTGTATTTCAAGCGAAGGGGTTGACAAAAGGCAATTGCCCAAGCGTTCGTATAAAAACGATTTTCATCAATCCAAAAACGGCTCAGACAGTGTTTCTTAAAGAAAAATGGTTACTACTCAGGGCATAGACGGCATGACAGGATCGCCATCAAAAACGGAGCGCAGAGCACCCAAAATATCCATACCCTGCTTACCTAAAGTAGAAATATAGCTGCGTGTTCGACAAAATATTTCAGCACCTAGCAGACTGCGGAA
>JAGWYZ010000382.1 GCA_018969115.1 Chloroflexota bacterium
CATGCGCCCAGCGCAATGCTAATCCTGAACCTTCGTGGCCTGTGCCACCGAGTACTGCAATTGTTGACATAATTTTTAGTTAAGTGGTTGAATGGTTGAATCGTTGAGTAGTTGAATGGTTGATTAGTTGATTGGTTGATCCAAAATCAACCAATCAACTAATCAACCATTCAGCCATCCAAGTTGTTCATTATTAAAAAGCTGATCTGCTTCATCGATTACTTCATAAATTGGGCTATCTTCGCGTAAGGATTTGCTGATAGCATTTTTTTCGTTTGTTAATGTGGCTTTACTTTGTCTAAGGCTATTAATAAAGCGATTAAGTTGTCGCGCCAAATCAGTTAACTGTTGTGCATAGTGCTTGGCAATGTCGGGTTGAATCAATTCGCGGGTTGTTGCACGATTGAACCAAAATTTTGCCTCAAACAAGCTGCCACGAGCGTAATACAAAAACTGAATTTTTTCACTGTAATTAAATCGCCCATACATCTCAGCAATGTTTGCCCCTACTGAATCTGTCGCCCGAATTAATTGTTTGCCGACTGTATCTCTTGCGAAATTGTGCCATTGTGCTACCAACGACCATACCGCATCCGCAAGATTTTCGGCTTGCTTCAAAATCTTTAAATCTTCATCAGTGACTAACATGGGTTTGTTGGTTGAATGGTTAAATAGTTGAATGGTTAAATAGTTGAATGGTTCATTGGTTAATTGTTAATCAACTAATCAACCATTCAACGACTATACCGTTCCCAACATTTGGTGGCCAGTTCACGGCTTTTGGCGGTGATCTCGGCTTCGTCTAAAAATAACAATTTGCGATCTTGCATCAGCACTTTGCCGCTAGCCATCGTCATTGTCACTGCCGACGATTCGAGGCCGAAGATGATGTGCCAAGGCAAATTGCCAGCCGAGAGTGGGGTGGTTGGGTGATAATCGATCAAAATCACATCTGCCAAGGCCCCCACACTTAGCTCGCCAATGGGCGCTTGTGGGAAGAACATGTTTGCCAAGCGGCTGTTGTTTTCAATCGCCATTTCGGTAATGGTGTAACCGCCAGCTCGTCGTGGGTCACGGTGGGCGGCTTTGTGAAATAGATACATCATCTTCCATTCTTCCCACATGGCGTTGCTAAAGCCATCATTGCCAAGGCATACCTTAATGCCCATACGTAACAACCCTTCGACATCGGCGGCCCCGACTGCGTTATTCATATTGCTGCGGGGTTGATGGCTGACCCAGGTGCCGGTTTCTTTAATCAGCTCGGCCTCACGTTTGTCGATATGCACACAATGTGCCGCAATGCTATTGGGGCCGAGAATGCCGTGTTTATGTAAACGGTCTACCGTGCGCATGCCATATTTATGCAGGCTATCATATTCATCTACATCATGTTCGGCTACGTGAATGTGAAACCCGCTGCCGTCAGGCAAGGCGGCGCGGCAGGCATTTAGCGATTTTTCTGACAGCGACAGTGAGGCGTGAAGCCCAAAGCTCGCTGCCAAATGGCGCGGTTTTTCGGCTTGCATCCTTTTGATAAAACGCACATTTTCGGCAATACCCGCCTGTAAGATAGCTTGGCCATCACGGTCGCTAACTTCGTAGCATAGGCTGGCGCGTAGGCCAGCTTGGGTAACAGCATCGGCGACAGCATCGAGCGACCCTTCGAGCGCAAAAGGTGAGGCGTGATGATCGATGAGGGTGGTCGTGCCATGTTTTACCGCATCCACCAAACATACTAAGGCCGAGTAACGCACATCATCCATCGTGAGGGCTTTGTCTAATTTCCACCATAGGCGCTCAAGAATTTCAGGGAAATCTTTACATGGCGCACCAGGAATAGCCATCCCCCTTGCAAATGCGCCATAAAAATGGGTGTGTGAGCAAATATTACCCGGCATCGCATATTGCCCATGTGCATCTAGCCGTTGTTCGGCGGGGTATTTTGCTTCTAGTGTTGCGCTTGGGCCAATATCGCTGATCAGATCGCCATCAATTTTGAGGGCATAATTAGGCAGAATTTGGTTGTTACTGCCCCATGTAATGAGGTTGGCATGAGTGATTAACATAATTTATTTCTTTTGCATTAATTCGATACGGTTGCCAAATGGGTCGAATAAATGAATACGATCATAGCCGGGTAGCGGCACATCGTGTTGTAGCTCACAACCAGCTGCTTTGCAATGATCAATGAGTTTATTTAAATTGTCTGTCAACAAGGCTGGGTGCGCCTTGCGAGCGGCATGAAAATCGTTATCGACACCAAGATGTAGTTTAATATTGCCTTGTTCAAGCCAACATCCACCTCGATTGGCTAATGAAGTGGGTTTGGGCACTTCGACAAATCCTAATACCTCAATGTAAAATTTGCGGGCAATTACCTCCTGTGCAGGTGGAATTGCAATTTGGATATGATCAAGCGTGTATAGCATTTAATTTTTGTGCTTCATCGACTATTCTTATGACTTAGCAAGCTATAATTCAAACTGGTCATACCGGTATGACCAGTTTGAATT
>JAGWYZ010000383.1 GCA_018969115.1 Chloroflexota bacterium
TAATAACCAAAAGCCAAGAGTAAAGCTTGAAGAATACAGAATACAGATTATAGTTATTCAAAATCTGTTTTTTTCATCTTGGCTCTTGGTTCTTAGTTCTTGGTTCTTGGCTCTTACAATGCCAGCGGCAAATTGCGTAGGCGCTGGCCGGTAAGGGAAAAGACAGCGTTGGCGATGGCGGCAGCCACTGGGCCGAGTGGTGGTTCGCCCACACCAAACGGCTGATCGCCGCTCGGCACGATAACCGTTTCGATTGTCGGCGTGTCGCGCATGGTGAGCAAAGGGTATGCGTCGAAATTATTGGCATTTACCCGCCCATCTTTGAGCGTCACTTGCTCGATCAAAGCCGAACTAATGCCCATCACAATCGCGCCTTCGGTTTGGGCCTTCACACCATCGGGGTTAATCACCAAACCCGCGTCGATGGCGCTAAAGAACCGATGCACGCGAATTTTCTTGGCCGCGCCCGTGCCTTCTACCGACACCTCGGCCACTTGCGCCACCACCGCATTGCCATCGATACAACACGCCAGCCCACGTGCGCGACCGGCTGGGGCTGGGCTGCCCCAATTCGCTTTGGCTGCCACCGCGTTAAGCACCTTGCGAAACCGCTCGCCGCGTTCATTATTGCCCAAATGTTTGAGCCGAAACGCCAACGGGTCGGCTTTGGCAGCGTGCGCTAACTCATCAATAAAACTCTCGATAGCAAAGGTGTTTGCCAACAAGCCCAAGCCGCGCCACCAACTGGTGCGCACCGGCAATTTGGCAAACTGCACCCCAACATAGCGGTTGGCAATCTCATAATGAATACGCCCGCCGCGCCACGCCCCAAAATCTGACCCCATGGCCGAGATCAAAGCCGCTGGCAAAAACGCACCTGCCACCTCGCCGCTGCTTTGCAAATGCGTCAGCCCGTCAATACGCCCATCTGCGGTTAGCGCCCCGCGCAAAATATGCCGCGTGGGTGGACGCAAATAACCATGCTGAAATTCTTCGCTGCGCGTCCAACCAATATGCACCGGTTTGCCCATGGCCCGCGAAAGTTTGGCCGCCGGAATCGCCACATCGGCCCCATATTTGCGCCCAAAACCACCCCCAATAAAGGTGGGCATAATCTCAACCTGTTCATCTTTCATCCCCAGCGCCTTGGCAATTTCGCTGCGGGCCAAGGCCGGCATTTGGGTCGATACCCAAACCCGCGCCTTATCAGGCTGCACATCAGCCAAGGCGGCTTGTGGCTCAAGTTGCCCATGCGCGGCAAATGGGCTGCTATAACGTGCTTCGATTACGCCCCGAGTCTCCCCTCCCGAAGTTGGGGGCGTATTGGGACGCAACGCCCCTGTGCCTTCTTGCTGAATCGCCACCAAATCACGCTCGCGTATTTCAAGCAAGGCATCCACATCACTTTGCTGCCAAGGTTTTAGCTCGTCCCACACCACCGATAAGGCATTTACTGCGGCTTGGGCTTGCTGGCGCGATTCAGCCACCACGCCCGCAAAATTACTCTCGATCAACACTTTGCGCACGCCGGGCTGATCACCAGCATCGCCGATGCTGGCGCGGCGAAACGTTGCGCCCAAGGTTGGCGGGGTCGCCACTGCACCATACAACATGCCCGGCAGCCGCGCATCTAAGCCATAAACGGTGTTGCCCACAATCTTGGCGGGCAAATCAACCCGCTGGGCCGACGTGCCAATCAACTTAAATTCGCTCACTGGCTTTAGCGTGGGCTTGTCTTTTGGCAATTCCCATTTGCCACTGTGCGCCTTCACCACCTCGCCATAGCTTATTTTGTTTGCGCCTGCCACAAACATGCTGTTTTGGGCAATGAGGCCAGCGGCGGGCACATTTAGCAACTTAGCGGCCTCGGCCCGCAACATTTCACGCATGGTGGCAGCAATTTCACGCAACGATGCATAATTTGATGATACCGTTGTGCTGCCGGTTGTGCCCATCGCATCTACCGGCCCACGTGCCGTGTCGGCGTGCCGTACTTCAATATTGCCCCAGTCCGCCTCTAACTCTTCGGCCAACACTTGGGCCAGTGCTGTATGCACACCTTGCCCCATTTCAATTTTTGAGAGATGAAAAATAACCTTATTGGCTGGCGTAATCTCAATCCATTGGGTCGGCTCAATGGCTAAACTGGCCAGGCGCACCACCCCACTATCAAACATCGCCGCCATTTGCAGCCGCGCCTTGGGCAAGCCAATGGTATAACCCAAGGCTAAACCGGCCCCTAAAACACCAGTGCCAATTAAAAAACCACGGCGCGACATGCGCCATTTGCGTTTGGGTTGAGCGCTCATGCTTTCACCTCGGCAGCCCGTGCGACAGCCTTTTTAATACGCACATAGCAGCCACAGCGGCAATAATTACCGCTCATGGCTTCGACAATTTGCTCATCGCTCGGCTTAGGGGTTTGTTGAAGGAAGGCAGCGGCCTGCATCATTTGGCCCGACTGACACCAACCGCACTGCGGCACTTGTTCATC
>JAGWYZ010000384.1 GCA_018969115.1 Chloroflexota bacterium
CCAATTGGCTGACTTTGGCGAAGCCATCTTGGATTTTGCCAGCATCGACGATGCGCGGGCTTGGTTGGCAGCGTTGCGCACCCCAAAGTAATAATCATTGGTATCAACGCCCTGCCGTATATTTGGGGTGCGCCCAATAAATGCCCAAAGTAAAAACGTATGAAACAACCTGCATACCGCGTCTATAACCACGATATGAATAACCAAGTAATAAACCAATCAACCCAAAATCAAACAGTCAACCAAGCCGTTGCCACCTTAGCAGGTGGGTGTTTTTGGTGTGTCGAGGCCGTGTTTGAAAATGTGCGCGGCGTGAGCAAGGTCGAGTCTGGCTTTGCGGGTGGCGTGATGCTAAACCCAACCTATCGCCAAGTATGCAGCGGCGAATCTGGTCACGCCGAAGTCATTCAAGTGACGTTTGACCCCAGCACCGTCAGTTACGAAGAACTGCTGCTCGTCTTTTTTACGGTGCACGACCCCACCACGCGCAACCGACAAGGGGCCGATGTCGGCACACAATACCGCTCGGCGGTGTTTTATCACGATGCCGCCCAAAAAGCCGTTGCCGAGCAAGTGATTGCGCGGCTGACGGCAGAGTGCCTTTGGCCTAACCCAATTGTGACCGAAGTCGCCCCCTTTGATGCATTTTATATAGCCGAGGCTTACCATCAACAATATTACCGCAAAAATGCCAACCAACCTTATTGCCAAATTGTAATTGCCCCCAAAGTGACGAAATTTCGCAAGGCATATGCCTATTTATTGAAATAAAAGTATCTTCTCAATAATTGGGGCATCTTCAAAAAACGTAATACCAAACTCACTAAAGCACGTTCGCCGTACTCTTGATGCGTTTTAACGCATTTGTTTATTTCAGACCGTGAATTCATTCACGATCAGGCAATCGCAAATTGGTGAAGGTATTAATTAATTGGGATCGTTTCTATCATCCCTAAAGGACCTAATGCCGAGCTGACTATTGCTTGGTGTTTGGAAAGAGCAAAGCCCTTTCCAAACACCAAGCAATAGTCGGTTCAGCGAAAATTTGTTTAACGAGAATAGACCTGTTTCACTTTAAGTGTAATCGAATCCGGTAGTAAAAGCACGGTCATGCCGTACCTTTACTACCGGATTCGATTACACTTACAAACCATGAAAATCAAACGCATTTGCATTTATAAACCACAAAAACTAAACCAACACTTTAACCAAAGCGACATAGTTGTCACAATTGAAACTGACACCGGCCTGATTGGCATCGGCGAAGGCGGGAGCCGCGACACACTTGAGCAATGTGGTGCGATGCTGATCAGCCAAGACCCGCGCCAAATTCAACATTTATGGCAATTAATGTATCGCGGCTGGTTTTACCCGGCTGGGCGCGAAAAGGTTCATGCCCTCGGTGCGCTCGATCTAGCATTGTGGGATATCAAAGGCAAAATGCTGGGTGTGCCTGTCTACGAGCTTTTAGGCGGTTTAACCCGCAATTATGTTGAGTGTTATGCCACTGGCTTCCCTTGGCAAGGCTCACATGCCAATACCGCACGGGCTTGTGTCGAGGCTGGCTTTCGGGCTTATCGCACCGCCGTCGCCGACCCAAAAGATGGCGTTTTTCATGCGCGGCAAATGGTCGAGCAAACCGCCGAAAATTGCCGCGACATTGCCGATGCCGTCAAAGGACATGGAGAATGGTCAATTGATTTTCACACCCGCCTCGATTTGGCCGATGCCGTGCGGCTGTGTAGCTTAATCGAGCCACTCAACCCATTGTTTGTCGAAGACCCATTGCGCTCAGAAAACCCGCAGGTGTTAGCCGCGCTGCGCACCCAAGTAAAAACCCCCATCGCAGTTGGCGAGCAATTTGGCGACCGCTGGGATGTGAATGAACTGGTTGAAAAACACCTTGTCGATTACACCCGCGTCACCCTGCCGAATGTGGGCGGCATCACTGAATGGGTGAAAATTGCAGCCTTGTGCGAGACCCATTATGTCGGCATGGTTCCGCATTTCACGGGGCCAATTGCATTGGCCGCGCTGGTGCATGTGCTAGGCAGTTCGCCCATGCCCGTTTTTACCGAAGTGACAGGCACAGGTGTGAAATTGCCGCCCCACCTCAAGGCCGCCGCCGATTTTAGGGATGGCAAACTATGGCCCAATATGCGCCCGGGGTTGGGGGTTGAATTTGACCCGAAGGGGGCAGAATTAATCGACGAAATCACACAGCCTCATGCCCCCATCCCCATCTATCGCCGCCCCGATGGCTCATTGACGAATTGGTAAAGCATTTCACACAAAGCCACAAAAGCGCAAAGGTTAAAAATTAATCTCTGCGCCTTTGCGTGAGACAGTGTTTCTTAAAACAATTTTTCGCCGAAATTACTATCTCAGCGTTGTTATGGGGCGGCAAAGCCGCCCCATAACAACGCTGAGATAGTGATTTCGGCATTCGTTTTGTCTAAATATGCGCTCTGATTTGATAAAACCACGTAATTT
>JAGWYZ010000385.1 GCA_018969115.1 Chloroflexota bacterium
G
This sequence comes from Chloroflexota bacterium, assembly GCA_018969115.1. Taxonomy (GTDB): domain Bacteria; phylum Chloroflexota; class Anaerolineae; order J036; family Brachytrichaceae; genus AQU-03. Next base: position 2 of record JAGWYZ010000385.1, read on the forward strand.
CACGGCGAGTAGCAATGCGTGTGCGTGAAAGCGTGTGGCATCCAAATGAGATAGTTACAGAAACGGCAGATGGCAGCATTTTATGGCAAGCCGAAATTGCTGAGTGGCGTGAAATGCTCAATTGGGTTCGTGGGTGGGGGGCAGATTGTGAAGTTTTAAAACCAGTCGAGATGCGTGAAACCTTAATGGGGGAAGCCCGTGCAATAGCCGAGCAATATGGCTGGCAAGTTCATTCGGCGGGCACATCAGGGCATACAAAGCCAAGCTTGTCAGATACTTTTAGCAATTTTTTTGGGGAGGCTAAATAATGGACCCTTATCCATACCAAAAATTGGTCGCTGAACAAATATTAGAAGGCAAAAGCGTCATTTTGCAAGCACCTACGGGCGCAGGCAAAACAAGAGCGGCATTATTGCCTTTTATTCATGCATGGCAACAAAACGATTCAGCACAATTCCCAACAAAATGCATTTACATTGTGCCAATGCGGGTATTAGCAAATCAATTCTTTAACGAAACGTTACAGTTAAGCGAATCATTTAAGCGGCGATTTAATCATGACCTCAAAGTGACTATCCAAACAGGCGAACGCCCTGAAGATAAACGCTTTGAAGGGGATTTGATTTTTTGCACAATTGATCAATTCTTAAGCAGCTACCTCACCATGCCTTATAGCCAACCTTATCGGTTAGCTAACATCAATGCTGGCGTAATGGTGGGAGCCTATATTGTGCTGGATGAGTTCCATTTGCTAGATCCAACAGCAACTTTACCCTCAACGATGTATGCCATCAAAAGGTTAAGCAAGGTTGCGCCTGTATTATTAATGACGGCAACGTTTAGTGCAGAAATGTTGACCGGACTTGCAAATGACATAGGTGCAACGCCAATCCTCATTTCGCCAGATGAGGCTCATGTCATTAACACACGTGGCAATCAACCTGAACGCAAGCGGTTTTGGCATACAAGCGATCAGCCGCTTAATGCCAATGCCGTGATTACAAACCACAAACATCGCACCTTGGCAATTTGTAATACCGTGCGACGTGCCCGTGAGCTATATCGTGCTATAAAAAATTCGCCCGATTTGCCCAAAGACACATGTGTTCGTTTGTTGCACAGTCAGTTTTTGCAAGAAGATCGCAAAAAAACCGAAAATGAACTATGTGAGGTGTTTGGCAAAGATGCAGATCGAAATATAGGCAGCTATATTATTGTTGCTACTCAAACAATTGAGGTGGGTGTCGATATTTCTGCCGAAAAGCTCCACACTGAGCTTGCCCCGGCCAGTGCCCTCATTCAACGTGCTGGGCGCTGTGCCCGTTATCCCGGCGAACATAGCACAGTTTGGGTGCATCCAATTGAAGATTACCGTCCATATAGTGAAAATAAGGAGGGCGAACGGCTATTGGCAGATCAAATGCAAGCGGCATGGGGATGGTTAAAGCAACATGACGGCGAAATTTTTGATTTTGCAAAAGAACAAGAATTGGTAAATGCAGTCGCCTCCAAAAGAGATCGGCGTGTGTTAGACAATTTGGATTGGGGCAGCGAAACACATAAAGACAAAATCTATAAGACCCTAGGGGGAGAACGCGAGGGCATGTCGCGTTTATTGGTGCGCGATGCGGATAGCCGCACCGTATTAATTCACCCAGACCCAGCGCAGTTGAGTGCATCACCTTATACAGCAATTGGATTTAGTTTGCAACCCAGCACACTCTATGGCATGGCACGCGAATGGCTAAATCGTCCTAATATAGATGCAGACTGGCGGGTCAAGCGACTCATCGAAGATAAAGGCGACGACAAAGGGGATGAGCAACACATAACCTATGATTGGCACGAGATTCACGATCATAAGCTTATCGCTACTTCGCAAATTATTGTCGTGCATCCGGCAGTAGCTGGCTATCTACCAGATGAAGGTTTTTTGCCAGATACTGGAAGTACGGCCTTTATATCCTCATTGCCAGAAAAAAATTTATATGCAGGCAGCTGGGAACGCTCAAAATATGTGTTGGAAAGTTACGAAGACCATATTCGATTGGTGATTGAAGGATTCAAAGAATTGGCATTGCCAGAATTGCATTATGCAGCCCCTGCGCTTGAACGGGCGGCTGGCTGGCAAAGTGGCAGTTTAATGCGTGCAGCGTGGCTGGCGTGTTTATTGCATGACGTTGGCAAATTAAGCATCGGTTGGCAAAATTGGGCACACGCTTACCAAGCTCAGATTGGGCAACGAGTGACGATGGGTTTTGTGGCAGCACATACCACATTTGACAACAAAGATAAAAGTCATGTTGCCGCACAAAAAGCAATTCAGGGTAAATATCCCAAACCGCCTCATGCAGGCGAGGGTGCGTTATCGTGTTTTGCAATGGTAAGTGCCGCGCTAGATAAAAACACAGACTTGATTCGTGCCACTGTGACTGCAATTACACGGCATCACACGCCTTTTGCTAGCGAATGTAAACCTTTTATATTA
>JAGWYZ010000386.1 GCA_018969115.1 Chloroflexota bacterium
ATTTTGCTGGCATTCCCTTGCTACCCAGACTCCGAGAAAAGCGCTCGGTAACTAGTCATCTTCCTACTGGCTATCATCCGGCCCTTGCCTTAGCTCGTGCTCAAAAGGCTGTTTTTAGCGAAAACTAGAGTGTTTTATAGTCAGTATTTAGAGCAGGTGCTAAGTTTATGAAAGGTTTTGCCAATTTCACTATCTATCGCCCACAGCTACACTGTGGGCGATAGATAGTGAAATCAACCCTTCATCCTTTAGAAATTTGCTCTATCCAATAATACAAACCAAGTTGGGTAAAAAGAAACGCAAATACAGCGGTCAATGCTTCGCCTTTGAATTTATTGTCAATCTCAGCCCTTCGCTATGCTAATTATAAAGCCGAATCAACGTATCCAACATCGCATTATGCTCGTCATCAATGCTCATACGCGCTGGGTTGGCCTGAAACCAAGCGATACTACGCCGCACACCCTCAGCCCATGACACCCCGCACGAAAAATCGGGCACAAAGCGCTTAATTTTGCTGTTATCAAACACCACGCTATGCACTTTATCACCCAACAACGAACCTTCGAGGTCGGGTTGTTTGGCAACCAGCCAATCACTGGCAATGTGTTTGATGATCGGCTCAACCCCCAGCGCATGGGCGGCCTCGGTATAAATTTGGTTCCACGTCAGCACCTCGTCACTGGTAATGTGAAAAGCATGACCGGCCAATTGCTCGCGCCCCAACACGCCCAGCAACCCCTTGGCAAAATCGCCATTCCAGGTCACCGTCCACAACGATGTGCCATCGCCCGGCACAATCACCGGCTGCCCGCGCAACATGCGATCCATCATCGTCCATGGCTTTTGCCAACTGCCCATAATAAGCGGTATTTGCGACAAGCCATACGTCAGCGAGGGGCGAATGATGGTGACGGGAAACCCAGTTTCACGAAAAGCCTGCATCAAACGCGCTTCGCAGGCAATTTTGTCGCGGCTATATTGCCAGCGCGGGTTTACCAATGGCGTATCTTCTGTCACTAAATAATGAGCGGGTGGTTTTTGGTAGGCGCTAGCCGAGCTGATGAACACAAATTGCCGCGTATTGTTGGCAAATAAATCGATATCTTGCTCAATATGTGCGGCCGTAAACGCCACCCAATCAACAACTGCATCAAACTGATGCCCTGCCAACACTTTACGCACCCCTTCAGGGTCGTTACGAATATCGCCAATCAATTGAGTGGCACCTTCGGGCACGTCAAAATTGTGCGACTTTGCACGGTTTAGCACAAACAACGACATGCCTCGCGCAACCGCCAATTGTGAACAAGCTGAGCTAATAATGCCGGTACCGCCGATAAATAGTATTTTCATGGTTAAATATGTGATTGGAGCAGATTCCGAGTTGATGAAAGGTTTTGCTAATTTCGGGAATTTGATCTAATCATGTTGACAAAAATCTTCCTAAGAGTATAACAACCCTCAACAAATTATGTCAAACTACTCACAAACCCCAGCGCCCAATATACGCCCGATCGATTGGTATTCATTTAACCTTGGTGTTATCGCGGCTTTTGCCGAGATGGTGGGGGTAGGAGCCAAACAATTGGCACTCAGCCACCCGCTAATGTCTGCCGAGGCTGATGCATTATGGGGTGAGGCCGTCGTTATTGCCACGCGCAACGGGGCGAAACTGTTCCGCGAAAACGACCTGATCGTCACCGATCTTTTTCCAGCTGAGGTTGCTGCTGGCAAGCATGTGCTGCTCATCTATGCGGGGTCTACGCTCGATTCATATTTGGCGCTCAAAAAAGCCAAAACAGCAATGGTGGCAGATGGGATATACGAGGGTCAGCCCCGACGCGCCCTCGCGGTGGCCTTCGGGCGTTTGTTATCTTATCCCGATGACAAAATTGCTATTCGTTTAGGTTGAAGCGATTTTACACAAAGATGCTAAGAATAACTTAGCGTCTTTGTGTGAAAACACACTAATATCGTGCTTTAAAATCGGCCACGTGGTGCAATTCATGCCCAGCGATGATATAAGCCAAAGCCCGCACACTGATCTCATCGCCATCAACCATGCCATGTCGTCGCCAAGCTGCGTCGTCTAAATGCCCCAACATCAACACGGTGCTGGCTCGCACTGCAGCAAATTCGCCCATCAAGCTCACCACCTCACGGATTTCAAATCCGCCAGTCTGCACATAGCCATCAAATTCAACTCCAGCTAATGGTCGGATATCGCCCCGCGCCAAACGTAATGCGCGATAAGCCATCACCCGCTCGGTGTCGATCAAATGACCCAACACCTGCAAAATAGACCAATCGCTGGGCGTGGGGCGTTGCGTAACGCGAAATTCATCGAACGATAAGGTATATTGATGTGTGTCGGCAAACTGATTGCCCAAAATTTCGACAATGTTGCCATCTGGCACAAGTTGAATATACTGCTCATAATACGCTAAATATTCATCAGCGTTAGGGCGACCTAGGGTAAGTAAT
>JAGWYZ010000090.1 GCA_018969115.1 Chloroflexota bacterium
CATTGGCACTGGTGCTGCCGGGCGCATCGACATCGATATAACGGGCCGCCCAATCGCGGAACATATGGCGTTCGCATTGCGGCGATTTGACGATGACACTGTCGTATTTTGCCGGATCACAGCCATGCGCATAAAAAAGCGAGCGGTTATAGAGGCTAACTGCGCGTGAGGTGGCGACGATGGTGTAATGTTCATTTTGCAAAACAGCCGTCAACCCACCATGCCATACTGCACCATCGCTCTCACTCACAAAATCGCCATCTGACAATAAGCGCACCTTTAGCGTCATTTGAATGGGGGTATAGCGTTTTTTGTCGAGCGCTCCCCCGATCGTCACCTGAATCGTTGCGCCAATGCCTGCGGCAAAGGCAGTTTGCACCGCTGGCGCATCGACAATTGGCAATAGCGCCCGCCCCCCATAATTGGCAGCAATCAACGCCCCCAAAATGGCGTTGCTGTCGCCCGATGCCCCCGAACTGGTGGCATCGGCGGCATCAACCAAAATCGTGGTGCCGGGCACCAATTCGCAAGCCAGCTTGGTAGCCTCGGTCAGGCTGGTCAGCGGCACTTGCATTTTTTCGTGGCAGGCCCAAAAATCGGCGGCCATGCGCTCGGCCAATTGGGTGGCGGCGGCTGGGTCGTCATTGCTCACCACCACACTGTCACAGCGCAGCTCGGGCACATCGGTGAATGGGTTGCCGATAAACATACCGGCGCTGGGGCCGCCTGAGGCCTCGAAGGCTTCTGCCATGCGGATTTGCCGCCCAAACAAACCGCTGGCAGTGATAAGTTCATCGCCGCGCACCAATGCCGGAATGGCGACGCGGGCCGTGACGGGTTTGACCTCGCCATCTAAAATGCGCAATAAAAGCTGCGCTGCCCGTGCGCCGGTGGGGTAAAAATCGGTGTGAGGGTAGGTGTGATATGGCACAACGGCATCGCTGTGTTCGAGCATACGGTCGGTTAAAATGCCGTGCAGGTCGAGCGACACCACAATTGGCACATGCTGACCTAAAATGGCGCGGGTTTGGGCTAGCAAATAGCCTTCGGGGTCAAGTTCGCCCTCTGCTGACATTGCGCCATGCATCGAGAAATACACGCCATGAATGGGTGCGGCGTTTGCTGCCGCTTGAATCGCCCCAAGAAAATGGCTTGCTAAATGTTGCCAGCCGGTTGCCGTTAACACTCCGGCGCTGGTAATGGCGCGGGCGCTATAAGTTGGCTTGAGCGCAATGTCGTTGCGCTGGTTAAACACATCGAGTGCCCCCGCCATCTCAGAGTTTAAGCTGTGATGTACGCGCACGATTTCATCGCCAAAATGGGTGACAAAATCATGTTCGGTCGAAGGCACAGGGTTGAATGTCGATATTTCTTGTTTGATTTCGGCAATTAAGATATTCTGCATATGACCTCTGAAATTTTAGATATTAAAATGTAGTGTAGTGGCGATTTTATTATTGTCAAGTTGGTTTGGTGGCTGAATGGTTGATTTGTGACTTGTGACTTATGAGTTGCAAATCGACCATTCAATTCTTTAATCAACCAATCAACCAATTAAACCATTCAACTAATCAATCAATTAACTAATTCTTTATGTCTATAAATCCAAAAATTCAATCCATCACCGCCCACGAAGTGTATGTGCCGGGCAAAAAAGGCGCAGTGAACAGCCCCGAACTCGGTTTGTTTGCCGATGATTGGGATGCCAAGCCAATTGTGCTGCTTGAATTTCATATCAGCGACGGCATCACGGCGCTTGGCGAAATTCATCGTGGGCCATCATTAAAAGAGGTGTCGCCGTGGCTACAACAACTGATTGGGCTGGAGTTGCGCGGTTTAGATCTGAGTGTATTGCCCGCCAATTGGCGCAATGGTTTGCAATGGGGGCTATTGCGCAGCCACCCGCCCGCTTTGTGGGATTCACCCTCGCCTGCCATGTATGCTTTTGAAATGATGCTATATGACTGGATGGGCAAACGCCTCGGCTGTCGTGTGGTTGATCTGTTGGGCGGGCCGGTGCGTGAGCGCGTAGCGGTTGATTATTGGTGTGGGCGGCAATTGCCCAAAGACCTAACGCGCATTGTGACTCGGGCGCGCGAATTGGGCTTTAAAGGCATCAAAACCAAATCGAAGATTGGCGATCCAACGGTTGAACAGGTGAAGGCCATTAAGGCGGCGGGTGGACATGATTTCAGCATCACCATCGACCCGATGTGGCAATGGCTAAGCCCTCACGATGCTTTGCACATGTTAAAACAGCTTGAGCCTTATGCCGAAAATGTGCGTATCGAAGACCCATTCCCATGGGATCAACCTGAAATGTGGCAACGGGTGCGGCAGGTGGTAGCGATACCCTTGGTGTTGCATACACGTGGGATGGAGGTGTTGCGGCGTGCCATGCAAGACAAGTATGCCGATAACTTTAATTGCAGCGGTGGCATCACTGAATTTTTAACCTTGGCGCATGCTGTCGAGGTGGCGGGTTATAGCTGTTGGCATGGCTCATCACTCGAGACGGGCGTATGGCAGGCTTTGCATTTACATGTCATCGCGGCGGCGCGTTCTTGCACCATGGCCTCGGACTTGCAAAGTGCCCTCATTCGTGAGCATACTTTGGTGACAATGGAGTGGGATTATAAGAATGGCACATTGCCCATTCCATCTGGCCCCGGCATTGGGGTTGAGCTTGACCGTGATGCAGTGCAGCATTATGCCAAAGCCAGCGTTACGTTTTAATATAGATGGTAGAGGCGCAACATACCGCGCCTCTGCTTTATGTTACGTGATTTTTGGTGGCACAGCCGCAGCAGCGTAGGTGGCGTATTCAGGTCAGTGGCACAAGGTCACCAGGAATTGGTATTTTTGGCGCATGATGGTCAGTGCTATGTCACTTTGCGTAGACCTGAAACCAAGCCCACGCTGGCTGACTGCCCGTCAGATGGCGAGTGGTTGGGGGTGCGCCTGCCAGTTGGCGCGTATTGCCCCATTGTTAAGCAAGCCGCAGCATTGGTAGATAACCAAATCGTTTTGCCAAATGCGCCCAACAGTTTTTGGCTACATGGTTCAGTATGGGAATTTCCAACCATGGAGAACCTCGATGTTTTCGCCAAGTGCCTTATTCGTGAAGATCTTATTCGGCCTGACCCGATTGTGCGTGAAGTGCTGGCACAAGGCGACACGCCGCTTACTTTGCGCTCGGTTCAGCGCCGATTTGTTCATATTATGGGTTTGTCACCCATTGCTTTGCGGCAAATCGAACGTGCTCAAATGGCAGCCCGACGATTGGTGCTTGGGCACAGCATCGCCGATGTCACATTTGACTTGGGTTTTTATGGTCAAGCCCACTTCACCTGATTGTTTAGCCGATTGATTGGGCAAACCCCAGCCCAATTGCGATCCCCCACGCGGCGATTTCTGCTTTCGATCTTGTAGTGTGTCGTTTTCATACAAGACTTTCTTCGCCATTGTTGCTAGAATAGCCTTATTTATGGATTCATAGCTAAATGTATACGAAAAGTGTTTTGGATGAATTCAAATTGCAACCATTAAATTAAAAAGGAGAGATATGACAAAAATTACAGTTCAAGCCAGTATCGCCGCGCCGGTAGCAGAAGTTTGGCGGGCATACACCACCCCTGCCGATATCATCAAATGGAATGCTGCATCAGATGACTGGCACACCACCAGTGCCACAGTGGATTTATGCCCGGGCGGCGAGTTTTGCTCGCGCATGGAAGCAAAGGACGGCAGCGCGGGTTTTGATTTTGCCGGAACCTATACTAAAATTGTGACGAATGAGTTAATTGAGTATTCTTTTGGCGATCGCATTGCACAGATTGCATTTGCCGAAGGCGACAACGGCACAGACATCACGGTTGTCTTCGACCCCGAAAACGTTTACCCAGTTGAAATGCAACGTGCTGGCTGGCAAGCCATTTTGGATAGCTTCAAGCGCCACGTCGAAGCAGCTTAAGCCTATATGGGTGGTGGTTGAACCTGCTTTATGTGGGGCGATTGCTGGCGACACAAGCGTTCCCATTCAGCCAGAGATAATGTTTCGGCGCGGCGGCTGGGGGCGATATTGGCTTGCTGTAGCCATTGGTCAACCATCGCTTTGTCGAGATTAAGCCCACTGGCGAGGGTATTGCGCAATTGTTTACGCGGCTGGCAAAATCCGGCTTTGACCACGCTAAAAAAGGCTTTGGCGGGCAAGGTGGGTGCTTGGGCATGGGGCGTAATGCGAATGACGGCTGAATCCACATTGGGTTGTGGCTTAAAAGCCGAGGGTGGAACCCGAAAAAGCAATTCGGTTTTGCCATAAAACTGCACACTGACCGCTAACAAGCTCATATCGCCGGGTTGGGCCACAATGCGTTGTGCCACCTCAAGCTGCACCATAATGACAATGCTTCTCGTCAAAACGCCACATTCCAACATATGCCGAATGGCGGCAGAGGTGATGTAATAGGGTAAATTGGCGATAAAAGTGACCGAGCGCGGTGGGTTTAGCGTAGCGGAAGATATCGCTACGTCATCATCGGCCACCAATTGTTTAAAATCCATCTCAAGCGCATCGCCATGCACCACTTTTAGGGTTGGGTGATTGGGTAGTAGCGGTATTAGGCGTTGATCTAATTCGATAGCGAAAACCCGTTTGCAGCGTTGCAACAAAAAACGGGTAAGCGCACCCGTGCCCGGGCCGATTTCGATGACGGTGTCATCGGGGCTGAGGTGGGCAGATAGCACGATGCGTTTAGCGATGGCTTCATCGACAAGAAAATTTTGCCCAAGGCTTTTTTTAGCTTCTGGATACACCGAATTTTTTGCTAGATCTAAATAAGGTGCGGTATGTTGCGTCTTATTTATACTTTTCATAACTAAGAATAGGGAAAAACCCGAAGTCACTATCCCCCTTACCCCTCGAGGGGCAAGGAGGATAGTGATTTCGGCGAAACTGTATTTTCCACTTATGCAATATAACTATATCAAGGACACTCTGGTGCCAGTCGTTTTTGCAAGTGTAACAGAATAAAAATTAGTATCATAAGGCGTATTGGGGATAGTTCAACGCCAAAACCAACGGGCGGCTTCATTAGGTATATGGAGGCAGCCGCGACTGTGATAAGTGCCCCAGTTGTTATGCCATTATGCTAATAAGCGCCATGCATGGCATGCCCCCACCTTGTCAAGTAGGTGGGGAAAGCCAATTTGGGTAGGTCATAGGTGTGGGCAGTCACGCCTGTGCGAGGTATGCATTTATAAGAGTATGTTCTTCGCCACTTTGCATGGCTAAGTCACGTTTTAAGATGTCACTAGAGCATCGCACCGTGTTGAAGTGATTTTGGCATTACATTTTTGGGGTTTACCCCAAATTATTGAGATGATACAAAAAATCTAATTCAAAAATAATGATACTAATTGCATTTATCTTTGATTACGCAACTTTGTGACATTGATGAAAATATATGAAGTTGTAGCAACTTCTAAGCAAAGACTAAGCAATTTCTCGATTTTGCGTATGCGGTAAACTTATAGCCATGCTCGATATCAACCTTATTCGCACCCAACCTGATCTTGTTCGGCAGGCCTTAATTAACCGGGGGGACAAACCTGAATCACTCGATGCCGTGTTGCAACTCGACATGCAACGCCGCGACATTTTGAAAAAATCTGAACAACTGCGGTCGTTGCGAAATAATGTGAGCAAAGAAATTGGTCGCATGGCCGAGGCCGCTGGGCGTGAGGCTAAAAAAGCCGAGATGCGTCAAGTGGGTGATCAGATTAGCGCCCTCGAAAACGAATTGGCCCAAGTAGAGGCCAATTTAGTGTCTTACACCAGCGTTTTGCCCAATATCCCTGACCCGCGCACCCCCGTTGGGCTAGATGAAGATCATAATGTTATTTTGCGCACTATTGAAGGCAGCGCCCCTGAGCCAGCCAACCCCAAACCGCATTGGGACCTTGGCACCGATTTAGGGTTAATTGACTTTGAGCGTGGCGTAAAACTGAGCGGCAGCCGTTTTTATGTGTTGAATGGGGCTGGGGCGCGGCTACAACGGGCGCTCATCGCCTACATGCTCGACCTGCACACCCGCCAAGGCTATCATGAGGTGTATTTGCCATTTATGGTCAAACGCCAAACCTTGTATGCGGCAGGCCAATTGCCCAAATTTGCCGACAATTTGTTTCACGATGCCGATGCCGATGTGTGGATGGTGCCAACAGCAGAAGTGCCGATTACCAATTTGCATGGCGATGAAATTCTTGACTTAGACGATTTGCCGAAATGGTATTGTGCCTATACCCCATGCTTCAGGCGCGAAAAAGCCGCCGCTGGCAAAGATGTGCGCGGCATCAAACGCGGCTATCAGTTCGACAAGGTCGAGATGTATATGTTTAGCTTGCCTGAAAAGTCTGACGAATATTTGGAAGTGATGCGTGAACATGCCGAAGAGACTTGCCGTGCTTTGGGTTTCACTTATCGTGTCAAGCAGCTTTGCACCGGCGATATGGGCATTGCCGCCCGTATGACGTATGATATCGAGGTGTGGGCGCCGGGCTGCAACGAATGGCTAGAGGTCAGCTCAGTCAGCAATGTTGGCGATTATCAGGCCCGCCGCGCCAATATCAAATTTCGCCGCGAGCGAGGGGCCAAGGCTGAATTTGTACATACGCTCAATGGCAGTGGGCTGGGCTTACCCCGCACCTTGATAGCGGTGATGGAAAATTATCAGCAGCCCGATGGTAGCATTATTGTGCCTGAAGTGTTACGTAACTTTGTCGGAACCGATGTCATTCGTAAGGGCAATAAAGGAAGCCCATCAGGCAAATAGATGACAAGCCTGACTATAATTCTGGCATCAGATCTTTTGTGTAAATTTAGTATCTTGTCAATAAAGTGGGACAATTTAAAAAGACATAATGCCGAAACTACTATCCTACGCCCCGCGATAGGCAGACGTGGGATAGTGGTTTTGGCGAAAATTTAACTGCTTTAGATCATTATTAAAAAGATTAGAGGAAGTAAACAAAATAACATGCGAAATAAAATTACTATTGTGGGAGCCGGATTCGTTGGCGCAACCACTGCCCATTGGCTCGCCTCACGTGAATTGGGTGATATCGTCTTGCTCGATATTCCACAAACCGACACCATGCCCAAAGGCAAAGCGCTCGACTTGATGGAAGCTGGCCCCGTGCTAGGCTATGATACTCGCGTGACCGGAACCACAGATTACGCTGATACTGCTAACAGCGATGTGGTGGTGGTGACCGCTGGCATGGCCCGCAAACCGGGCATGACCCGTGAAGACTTGGTCGGCATCAACCAAAAGATCATCACCGATGTGGCCAATAATATCGCTAACCACGCGCCCAACACCATCGTCATCGTCGTCACCAACCCGCTCGACACCATGACCTATATGGCCTACAAGATTTTGAGCGCTAAAGGTTTCCCCAGCAATCGTGTGGTGGGCCAAGCTGGTGTGCTCGATAGCGCCCGTATGCGCACGTTTATGGCGATGGAATTTAACTGCTCGGTAGACAACACCCACGCTTTTGTGTTGGGTGGTCATGGTGATGAGATGGTTCCACTGGTGCGCTACAGCACCATTGCCGGTATCCCACTGCCAGATTTGGTGAAGATGGGCTGGACCACCCAAGAGCGCATTGACGCGATTGTGCAGCGCACCCGCAGTGGCGGGGCCGAAATTGTCAACTTGCTCAAGACTGGCAGCGCCTACTATGCCCCCGGGGCTAGCGTGGCCGAGATGGTTGAGGCGATTTTGAAGGACAAGAAACTCATTCGCCCATGTGCCGCTTTGCTCGAAGGGCAATATGGCTTGAGCGATATGTATTTTGGCGTGCCGGTTGTTTTGGGCCGCAACGGTGTTGAGAAGATCATCGAGGTGGAGCTAAACGAAGCCGAAGCCGCCATGATGAAGAAGAGCGCCGACTTGGTGCGTGGCTCGATGAGCGCCCTCAAGTTCTAATTGACAGTATAAAAAACGCCGAGGTCACTATACCTCGGCGTTTTTTGTTTTTCATCTGTATCTTCTCAATAATGAGGGGTAAAACAAGTTTTCGCCGAAATCACTATCCCTGCGTCCCCAACGGGGACGCAGGGATGGTGATTTCGGCCTTACATTTTTTTAGATTACTCCTGATTATTGAGAGGACACGAAGATACGATAAAAACGCGCTATGACGAACCGAATACGCTGGCAGGGGGCTGCCATTACCTTTCTGTGCATTGTGGCATCGACCACAATCTTGAAGCTAATGCTGATTATTTTTACCGGCAATGCTATACCGGTAAATGTTGATTTGCTGATCGTATTGGTTTATCTGTTGGTGATCAACTTTGTGACGCATATTTTTGGCATTCCTACTGGGCTGGTAGCGGCATTGCAGGCGTTTTTAACTTACAATTATTTTTTTATCGAGCCAGTTGGCACATTTCATGTCAGCCGTAGCAGCGACATTTTGGTATTGCTGGTATTTTTGGTATTTGCGGTGTTAAATAGCCAATGGTTGGGGCAAGCCCGTGCGCAACAATTACAAGCTGAATATCGTGAAAGAGATACCACGATGTTATACGAAACCAGTTTGGCGTTATCCAGTATTTATCACTTAGACGAAGCCCTGATTAATATTGCAAAACGTGTTCAGTCTTTTTTAAGGGCCAATAGGGTTGAAATTGTGATCCACAATGCCCAACTCAATACTGTCGTTAGTTATCCGTCAGCATTGGTCGTGTTACCCACCAAGCCTATTGCGTTGCACACGATTGATTTATTGTCTTCACAAGGCGTAATCGGCAAAATTAAGATTGACCGAGCCATGCGTTTAAATGCTGATGAGCATCGCTTGGTACAAACTTTTGCAGGCCTAACGACCTTGGCAGTCGAGCGTATTCGGGCTATGCAAGCCGAGGCTAAAACCCGTGTGCTCGAAGAAAGTGACCGGCTTAAATCGGCCTTGTTGTCGTCGGTTTCGCATGAGTTGCGTACCCCAATCGCCGCCATTCAAGCCGGCACCGAAAGTTTGCATCATCAGTTTATTGACCCACACTCGCCGCAGGGTAAAGATTTGATTGCCAATATGGATGACGCGGTGCGGCATTTGAGCAAATTGGTGAATAACTTGTTAGATATGTCGCGTATTGAGGCCGGTGCGTTGAAGCCAATGAATGAATGGGCTGATTTATCGGAGGTGATTTATGGCACAGTGGCACGTTTGCGTTCAGAATTGATAACCCATCAGGTCAGTATCGCCATTTCTAATGATTTTCCGTTAGTATTTTGCGACCCGATTCAAATTGGGCAAGTGATTTCAAATTTGGTGAGCAATTCGGTAAAGTATGCCCCTATTCACACTCCTATCGATATTACTGCCGAGCTAACCCAAGATTGGGTGTTGATACAAGTAAGCAATGCCAGTGAGCATATTCCGGTGGCTTATTTAGACCGTATCTTCGACAAATTTTTTCGCGTAACCCATGCTGATCGGGTGTTGGGCACGGGGTTGGGGTTGTCGATCTGCAAAGGCATTGTCGAGGCGCATGGCGGCAAAATTTGGGTGCATAATCATATGCAACAGGCTACGGGGTTGACATTTGCCTTTACTTTGCCTTATCTCGCCCACCAAATGACCCCCTTGCCAGAGCTTGAATGAATGAGCGCTCCTAAGTTGGGGTTAAAATTTTTAAGCCATGAGCCATGCCCCCCATATTTTGGTTGTCGATGATGAATTGCACGTGCTGCGGGCTTTGCGCAGTATCTTGAGTGCTAATCATTATCAGGTGAATGTCGCCCAAACGGGCGAAGATTGCTTGATCGCGGCGGTGACAAACCCGCCTGATCTGATAGTGCTTGATTTGGGGTTGCCCGATATGGATGGCATACAAGTGATCGAGCGCCTGCGTGAGTGGTCGCAAACCCCGATTATTGTGCTGTCGGCTCGCGATGATCAACATCAAAAAGCGGTGGCGCTCGATAAAGGGGCCGATGATTATTTGACCAAACCCTTTGGCATTGAAGAATTGATGGCGCGGGTGCGAGTGGCCTTACGGCATCAAGCCTCAAAATTGCCCAATCAATCGGCCATTGTGCAAAGCCAAGATTTGGTGATCGATCTTGCAAATCATACGGTGTTGCGCAATAACGAGCCGGTGCGTTTAACTGCCACTGAATTTAAATTATTGGCTTATTTAGCCCGCAATGCAAACCGTATTTGCACCCATCGTGGTATTTTAATGGCGGTGTGGGGTGATGCGTATATTGATCAAGTTGAATATTTACGGGTTTATGTGCGGCAATTGCGCAACAAGCTTGAAAACGACCCACACAACCCCTCGGTTTTGGTCAATGAGCCGGGTATAGGCTATCGTTTTATTCGGGTGTGATTTTTTCAATAAAACGAGGTAAACCCAAAAGATGAAGGGCCGATTTCACTATCTATCCCCCAAAGCGTCGCTTTGGGGGATAGATAGTGAAATCGGCAAACCCTTTTATCAACTCGGAATCTGCTGTATATTTATTCTTTTTTTATTCTTTTGACCTAAATTCCCTCCGTCAAATTTATACCGTTGTCGAGAATTGTTCATCAAGCGATATGAACAATTCTACAATCCCCAAAGCTGATAAACCGCCGAATATCAGCAATAACCAATTATTGCTTTATCGGGCACAACACCCACCGGCATATCAGCGGCTGGTAGTGTTGGTGCCAAACGAGGCGATATCAGAGGCTGCCTTGGCCCAACAAATTGGCTTATTGGCTGCAAAATCGCAGTTGGTGGCGCTGGTTGCTGTGGTTGATGATGCATTTCAATTGCCGCATATTCAACTGCGGCTGACCTTTATCAGCCAATTGTTGATAAGCTCAACCATACAGGTCAGCACACACATTTTGCAACAATCTTGGCCTCAAGCCATTCGCCACTTTTATCGACCGGGCGATCTGGTTATGTGTTTAAACACCCACGAAATTAGCATTGGGCATAGCCCGCAATTGATGCACCTGTTTGTCGCCAATGTATTGCGCATCCCGACTTATGTTGTGCCCATCGAAACATTGCCAATGCTGCCAGCCCACAAACAAGCCCCACGCTGGTTGAGCAATTTGCTCATTATGGGTATCGTTGCAGGTGGCACATGGGTTTTGGCCCAAACCGAGCGCTTAACCCAGCAATGGTCTTATTTGGCACACGCCGCTGCATTGAGTATGGTCGCAATTGTTCTTTTTATATTTATTACTGGTTGGCATTTTTATATTGATTAAACGTAGCTTTAAAATCATGATTAACTCACGAAACCTCCGAAATATGATGATTGGCAAACCTATTGCCACATCCGAATCACACCATCAAGCCATCAATAAGCGCATCGGGTTGGCCGTATTTGCCAGCGATGCGTTATCGTCAGTTGCCTATGCCCCCGGCGAAATTTTGCTGGTGTTAATGTTGGCTGGCACGGCCTATACCTATTTATCCATTCCCATCGCGGCGGCCATTATTGTCATGCTGCTGATTTTGACCATCTCATATCGTCAAACCATTTTTGCCTACCCAAGTGGCGGTGGGGCCTACATTGTGGCGCGTGACAATATTGGTGAAATCCCCGCCCAAGTGGCTGGTGCGGCGTTGCTCACCGATTACATTTTGACTGTTGCCGTCAGCATTTCGAGCGGTTTTGAAAATGTGGCGGCCACATTCCCTTTTATCAAATCATACGAAACCGAGTTGGCCGTGGTCACGGTTTTATTTATGATGGTGATGAACCTGCGCGGAGTGAAAGAATCGGGCAAATTCTTTGCCGTGCCCACTTACTTTTTTCTTGGCACAATGGTCGTGACCTTGGTGGTTGGCTTCTTTCGTTATGCCACAGGTAGCCTGCCACGCATGGAATACCCCGCTGAAGAATTAGCAGCTTTGCAACATAATGCCATGACTTTGGGGTTATTGCTGGTTTTACGCGCGTTTAGCAGCGGCTGCACCGCCCTTACTGGGGTCGAGGCCATTTCAAATGGCATCACAGCCTTCAAAGAACCCAAAAGCCGCAACGCTGCTTCGACCATGTTGGCAATGAGTTTATTGATCGTGTTTATTTTTGGCGGCATTACCATCTTAACCAACCTGATGGGTGTTTTGCCCCGCGATCATGACCCAGCCGTGATTCCATATATCAGCGCCTTGCTATTTGGCCCCGGTATTGTCACTTCGCTCATCACCATCGGCATCATGCTTATTTTGATCATGGCGGCCAATACCAGTTTTGCCGACTTTCCGCGGCTGTGCGCCTTGCAAGCAGGCGATGGTTTCTTGCCGCGCCAACTGACCATTCAAGGCAGCCGTTTGGTGTTTTCGTGGGGGATTGTGGCCTTATCGATCTCGGCCATCACGCTGATTGTGATTTTTAACGCCCATACTTCATCTCTCATTCCGCTTTACGCCATTGGCGTGTTTCTCAGCTTCACCTTATCCCAATTTGGCATGGTCAAACGCTGGCTCAGAATTGGCAAAATTAAGATCGGCAAAGAAATTAGTGTGCGCAATGCGCATGGTGACTTAGACGTGTTAAAGCACGACAAACAATGGCGGCTTAAGTTGATCATCAATGCGGTCGGTGGCATTATGTCATTTATCGTCATGTGCGTGTTTGCCGTCACCAAGTTTACCGAAGGCGCGTGGATTACAGTCATTCTTATTCCAACCCTCGTATTTATCTTCTTCCGTATTCACGTGCATTACA
This sequence comes from Chloroflexota bacterium, assembly GCA_018969115.1. Lineage (GTDB taxonomy): Bacteria > Chloroflexota > Anaerolineae > J036 > Brachytrichaceae > AQU-03. The sequence continues at coordinate 12,756 of JAGWYZ010000090.1, forward strand.
AATCAGTGGCCCAGACCCTAAGCTTGTCGGGCCGGCCTGTGCACCCCGAACGCCGCCCGATCAAGACCATCGCGCTGATCGATGACATTCACGCTGGCACGGTGCAGCTGATCGAGTTTGTCATGTCGATGGGTGGCGATTATGAGGCCGTGCATTTAGACAATGACAGCGCTAAGACCGAGCGTATTTTGGCAAAATGGAATGAGCGCATGGGTGATACCGGTCACGAACTCAAGATCATCCCCGCGCCTTACCGTGATTTGACTGAGCCAGTGGTGAATTATGTGCAAAATATTTTAGACGGTAGCGAAAACGGTTTTGTGCATGTGGTTTTGGCGCAAATTATTATGGACTCGTGGGCTGAACAAGCCTTGCATTCAAATACATCCATCGCCTTTAAATTGGCGTTGCAACACATGGATCGCGTCGTCGTGACGGACGTGTCGTATCCGTTGCATTTTGTAAATAGCAAGTAGTGGATAGGATAGGGGCACGGCATGCCGTGCCCCTATCCCCTATTTTAAATTCTTACGACGACTAATAAGCTGCAACATGCGTCTCTAACCATTCAGCAAATTGCTCTCTTTTCATAACCCCTGAAGCAATCGCCAAAACAATCTCGACTTGTTCATCGCTTGTTGCTTCAATGACAGTATTATTTAGCACTAAAAATGTTTCCATAGCGGCATGGCCTGTTCGCTTATTCCCATCCATAAATGGGTGGTTTTGAATGATTGAAAACCCCAGCGCACTGGCTTTTTATACTAAAGTTGGATATAAATCTTCAGAACCAAAAGTCATGCGCGGTTGGGCAACCGCAGATTCTAGTGCGCCTAAATCACGCACACCCCCTGATGTTCCAGAAAGCTGCATAATTTGATTGTGAATTTCAAGCACTTCTCTGATGCTTAAATATCTCATCACGCTAGCCGTTGATAGATCTCGGCGTTTTTATGTAAAACGAATTGCAGCGCCTCAGAAAATTCTTTCTCCGGTCGAGACATGATATCTTCAATCCCTATACGCACCAGATCTTCGAGCCTTACTGAATAACGCACAGCACGCTCTCTGAGCAATTGCATGTGATCTTCTGTAATAGATATTGTCAAAATAGCCATAGCAAAATAATATCACCAAATAGTGGATAGGGGATAGTAGATAGTGATAGTGGATAGCTATTTACTATCACTATCTACTATCTACTACTGCTACCCATTCGCCAACGCCACAGCCTTTTGCGCGGCCTCGGCGGCGGTTTGGGCGGTGATGATGTTGGCGCTCGCCAAAATGGCATCACCGGCCTCTTTGTTGGTTCCGGTAATGCGGGCCACAAATGGCACGGTTGGCTTGATCTCGTTAATGGCTTGCACAATACCCTTCGCCACTTCGTCACAGCGGGTAATGCCTCCGAAGATGTTAAACATCACGACCTTTACGCCCGGGTCAGCCAAAATGATGCGTAAGGCCGCCGTCACCTTGTCGGCCTTGGCGCCACCGGCCACATCGAGAAAGTTGGCTGCCTTGCCGCCAAAATGTTGAATGACATCGAGCGTCGCCATCGCCAAGCCAGCGCCATTCACCAAACAACCGATATTGCCATCGAGCGACACATAGTTGAGGTCGGCTTTGCGGGCCAGTTTCTCGGCTGCGCTGTCTTCGTCTGGATCGCGCAGCGGCTCTAATTCGGGGTGGCGATACATGGCGTTGTCGTCAATCACGATCTTGCCGTCGAGCGCCATCAACTTCTTGCCGCCGGGGCCGTTGGGGTTTACCGTCATCGCCAAGGGGTTAATTTCGGCCAATGAAGCGTCATTCTTCATATACACCTGCGCCAAACCACGCGCAATGGCAATAAAGTCATTCCAATGCTCTTTGGGCAGGCCAATAAACACGGCGATATCCCGCGCCACATAGTCGGGCAGGGTTCCGGTAAATGGGTCGAGCGGCACACGCATAATCTTCTCTGGGTGCGTTACCGCCACTTCTTCGATGTCCATGCCACCGGCGGCGCTGCACATCACCACAGCACGGCGGGTGCTGCGGTCGGTCACGATGCCAAAATAAATTTCGGTCAAAATATCGGCAGCCGAAGTGACCAAGACCTTGCGCACGGGAAAGCCCTTGATATTGAGCGCCAAAATGCTCTTGGCTTTCTCTTCGACGGCATCGGCGGTGGTACAAAATTTCACCCCGCCAGCCTTGCCACGTCCACCGGTCAGCACTTGGGCCTTGACCATGCAAGGCAGGCCGATGCGCTCGGCAGCGGCGCGGGCGGCGGCGGGTGTGTCTACCACTTCGCCATCGGGCGCGGGGATGCCGTTATCTCGAAAGATATTTTTGGATTGATATTCGTGTAATTTCATGATGTTGGTTTTGTATAAATTCTTTAGGCTTTATCACCCCCATAATACCGGCAGGCGATGTGGAGATTATAAAGGGAAAGTGTTTAGAAGGTGTTTCTTAAATCAATTTCCACTTTTTTGTCAGATGAAATCACGTGACTTTATCAAATCAGAGCGCATATTTAGACAAAATGAATGCCAAAATCACTATCTCAGGGTTGTTATGGGGTGGCAAA
>JAGWYZ010000387.1 GCA_018969115.1 Chloroflexota bacterium
CATTTTTAAAAAAGAATTTAATGCCTCAGCAAAGAATGGAGAGCGGTTTGAGAAGCTACGCCAAAGAATGCGGGATGAGTATTGGGCAGCACTAGCCCCATCATTTCGTATATTCATCTTGGCGTTAGGTGCTGCACCAGACCGTGAAGCTGAACTATATCGCTGGGTCGATGTGGTTTGTGCTAACGCGCTTGAGGCGTTTAAAAACGCAGCCGAGCAAGTCGGTGATGATGCGATTTCACTGCGGCAGCGCGTGCAAGGTGAACTGCGCTGCGCTGCTGAACTAAAGAAGCTACGTAAAAAATATGTACCAGAGACCGAACAAGAAAAAACAGAAAGGGAGATGAAACAAATGAAGCCGAAAAAAAACACAAGGAGCAAGAAATCATGAGCGATTATGAACCAAATCCGCAAGTCAAACAATTTTTAGAGCGTTTGCGCACCTTGCGCCCCGGCGACCGAGCACAACTAAAGCGAAGCGCTGGGATGAGTTTGAGCGAAGCAACACAAGTGATTGGTTTATTTTATCGGCTTTTACCCTTAGGGGTAGCTGCCTACAACGAGCCACACTATTTTCTCATCGCTACGCTTTTTCCACTGACAGATGAAGGCGGAAAAGGCAATTTGGGCGTAGCATTGCGGCATATTAGTCCCAAGACAAAGAGCGGTGAACGCAACCCTCTTGACCGACGGGTGGAAATTTTGCTCGATGCGGATGCAACCCAATTTCCATTTCGATTGCGGCAAGCATTGCGTTTGTTGAAATCGAAAGATGTTAAGGTAAATTGGCAATCTCTTGCTGAGGATATTTTGAGTTGGGGCCACCCCAACCGTTTTGTGCAAAAAAACTGGGCAAAAGCTTATTTTTCTCAGTTTGAGTAACTTAATAAATCATTTGACACTTAAAACAAACAGGATAAAACATCATGACAACTAAAAAATTAATTCAAATTCACATTTTGCAAAACTATTCGCCCGCCAACCTAAACCGTGATGATACAGGCTCACCCAAAGACTCAATGTTCGGTGGGGTATTACGTGGGCGCATCAGTAGCCAATGTCTGAAACGAGCGATGCGTAAATCAATGTTTTTTGAAGATGCATTTCGGGCTGAGGGGCTGCTGGCAAACCGAACCCGCCAATTATATAAATTGCTTGCAGCAGAATTAAATGTTTTGAAGGCAAGTGAAACCGAAAAAGACGCCATTCTTGCGCGAATTCCAGAAATGGGGAAAAAAGCCAAAGAAGGGGGTGAGAGTGGCACAGATGATGCCTCAAGCGATGAGGGTGATGGGACAGCTAATACCTATGAAACCAAGCAATTGATTCATATCGCACCCAACGAAGTTAAACCGATGGCTGATAAATTGCTAACGATGTATCGACAGGTTGGGGCTGGCAAGTGGGCAAAATATGACATGAAGGAGATTCGCAAAAATTTGGGTAAGAGCTTGCCGCGCTCGGTTGATATCAGTTTGTGGGGGCGTATGACGACGGATGAGGCGTTTGAAGATGTTCATGCGGCGGCTCAAGTGGCACATGCGCTATCCACCAACGTAGTCAAGCAAGACTTTGACTATTACACCGCGGTAGATGATTTATCGGGTGAAACAGGCGCAGGCATGATCGGCGATGTCGAATTTAATAGCTCAACCTATTACAAATACATGAATGTGAACTTTGATAAGTTAGCGTCAAATTTGGGTGGCAGTGATGCAGTGACGGTTGCAGCACGGGCCGTGATGGCAGTGATGGACGCAGCGGTGTTTGCGCAACCAAGTGGCAAACAAAACTCGTTTGCAGCCTATAACTTGCCCGATTTTGTTTTGCTCGAAGTTTGCCCACGTATTTTGCCGGTAAATTATGCCAATGCCTTTTTGCAACCAGCGCGGCCTAAAGATGGCAAGACACTCATGGAAGTTTCGATTGAACAACTAGCAGGCCATGTGCTTCAGATGAGCAAACTGTATAGCCTAAAGGCAGAACGTGCCTTTTTGACAACCCAAGCCAATAACAAATTGGGGGATTGGCAGACTAAGGCCACACTCGAAGATTTGAAAACATGGCTTGGGCAACAATTGGAGCAGTAAATATGCCAAATACATTGTTTTTGCGTTTGGAAGGGGCGTTGCAGTCATGGGGCGAACGGGCACGCTGGTCGATTCGTGACACGATGCCAGAACCTACTAAATCGGGTGTGATTGGTCTGTTGGCCTGCGCGATGGGGGTGATTGATGATGCAATAGTAAAAGCAATAAGTCAGCAGTTGCGCATGGGGGTGCGATGTGACCGTCCGGGTAGCGTAATTGTGGATTATCACACTGTGGTCGGTGGGGTGATGTCTGCTGAGGGCAAGATAAAGAAGAATGCAACCACCCATGAACCTGAAACTGTTGTTTCTGAACGCAGTTATTTGTGCGATGCTTCTTTTTTAGTTGCATTGCAAGGCCCCAATGACTT
>JAGWYZ010000091.1 GCA_018969115.1 Chloroflexota bacterium
ATCGGGGGTATAGGTGGTCATTGGGAAGCGCACACCGCCGTTATACACCCGTACTTTATCGCGCACTTTGCCGCCAAGCAATTTATACACCGGCACCCCTGCGGCTTTACCAGCAATGTCCCACAAGGCCATTTCGATGGCGCTGACGGCGCTGCCCCAAGGTTTAAAGCTGCCCATACGACGTATTTTGAGCATCACCCGTTCAACATTAGTCGGGTCTTCACCGAGGATGTGTTTTTTGTAAAATAACACCATCGGCTTTAAATAAGGCTTGGTATTTTCGGCTTGTCCATAACCATCAATACCGGCATCAGTGACAATTCTCACCACTGGGTTTTCGCCAATTACGGCGCACTTGAGGTCAATTATTTTCATAGGATTACCCTTGCTGTATGGCTATAGTATACCTTCTTTAGATAAAAAATATGGCACATTCGAGACACTCTATAATCTAGTCATATACTTATTTTTAGCATATTAATATGAGCATTAATATTGAATCTGCCAATCAAATTGCGGTCGATCGTATGATGAGTGCTCGCCCCATTTTGACTGGTGTTGCCCGTGCCAAGGATGTGATTCCCGGAATGCGAGATAACCTTATTTTGCATGCCGGGCCACCTATCACGTGGGCACGCATGTCTGGTCCGTTGCGCGGGGCAGTTATAGGGGCGCTTATTTTTGAGGGCCAAGCCGCAAATGAGAATGATGCACTGGCCTTAATTGCACGCGGCGAAATTGAATTTGCGCCATGCCACGAACACAACACTGTGGGGCCAATGGCGGGCGTGATCTCGGCCTCGATGCAAGTTTATGTGGTAAAAAATGCCGAGCATGGCAATATGGCCTATTCAAACCTAAATGAAGGTTATGGCAAAGTGTTGCGTTATGGCGCTTATAGCGATGAAGTTTTAACAAAATTGCGCTGGATGAATGAGGTGCTTGGCCCGGCGATTGGGGCAGCGTTGGCCCAAACCGATGGCTTAGATTTGCGTGCGCTGATGGCCGAAGCCTTGCATATGGGTGACGAAGGTCACAACCGTAACAAAGCTGGCTCGGTGTTGTATCTCAAATGGTTGGCCCCGCATTTGGCCCGCATGATGAAAAACACTGAAGAGTTGGCTAAAGTATTGCAATTTATTGGCGATAACGCCCTGAGCGTGCTTAACCCCGTGATGGCGGCTTGTAAAGCGATGTGTGATGCCGCACACGGCATCGCAGGCAGCACTATTGTGACCGCCATGTGCCGCAATGGCACCGATTTTGGAGTGCGAGTGAGTGGTTTGACGGGGCAATGGTTTATCGCTGCGGCCCAAATTCCTGTCGGCTTGTTTTTCACAGGCTACACCCAAGATGATGCTAACCCCGATATCGGCGACAGTGCCATCACCGAGACGGCTGGAGTGGGCGGTTTTGCAATGGCGACGGCCCCCGCTATTGTCACGTTTGTCGGCGGCTCGCCCAAAGATGCGATTAACGCCACGCTTGAGATGTATGAAATTACGACGGCTGAACACAAGCAATTTAACATACCAGCGCTCGATTTTCGTGGCACACCAACGGGTATCGATGTTCGCAAAGTGGTTGAATTGGGTATCACGCCGCGCATCAATACCGGCATTGCCCACAAGCGTGCTGGGGTCGGCCAAGTCGGTGCTGGCCTAGTGCGCCCGCCGCTCGACATTTTTGAGCAAGCTTTGATTGCATTTGCTGATCAATATGGTTTTTGAAAGAAGTGCAAAGTGGAAAGTGGAAAGTGCAACGTAAGGGCATGGCACTTTTTACTTTTTACTTTGCACTTTCTACTTTCCACTTAGCACTTCTTATGAAACCTGCTGCGTTTAAATATATTGCTGCGCAATCTCTTGAACATGCGCTGACGCTAAAAGCCGAATATGGCGATGAGGCTAAATTTTTAGCGGGTGGGCAAAGCCTCGTCCCAGCCATGAATTTACGTGTAGCTAAACCCGGGGTGTTGGTCGATTTGAACCCGATCACAGGGTTAGGTTTTGTAGAATCAAGAATTAAGGCAGGATTGGGGATTGGGAATTGGGGATTAGCGCGTGACGACAATCCCCAATCCCTAATTTTGGGCGCCATGACCCGCTATCGAACGCTTGAGCGCTCGGCTGAAATTGCGGCACAATGTCCGCTGCTGCATGAAACAATGCCTCATGTGGCGCATCCACAAATCCGCAATCGTGGCACGTTGGGTGGCAATTTGGCCCATGCCGACCCAGCCTCAGAGTTGCCAGCGGTGATGTTGGTGCTAAACGCCCAATTCAAAGCCCAATCGGTGCGCGGCGAACGTTGGATTGCCGCCTGCGATTTTTTTACGACCATTTTTACGACTGCCTTGGCCACAGATGAAATGTTGACTGAAATTGCTATACCGCTGCCGACGAACAGTGATGCTAGCCGCACCCGCACTTGTTTTATGGAAATTGCGCGTCGACGCGGCGATTATGCGATGATGGGGGTGGCGGTGAGTATCACATTAAACGCGGCTGGGGTTTGCACCGATGCAAAATTGGGTTATTTGAACGCAGGTGATACCCCTGTTTTGGCAACGCAGGCCGCCCAAGCCTTAATCGGTCAAACAATCAGCGATGCTCATATTCAAACCGCAGCCGCCATTGCCCATGATGAAATACAGCCGCCCGGTAATATGCATGCTTCAGTTGCTTTTCAACGTCATTTAGCTGGCGTGCTCACTCGCCGAGCCATTAAAGAGATTTTGGATTTTAGATTTTAGAGGGTGTTTTTTAAATCAATTTCCACTTTTTTGTCATATTAAATTATGTCATTTTATCAAATCAGAGAGCATATTTAGACAAAATGAATGCCAAAATCACTATCTCAGGGTTGATATGGGGTGGCAAAGCCACCCCATATCAACCCTGAGATAGTGATTTTGGCGAAAAATTGTTTTAAGAAACAGTATCTTAGAAATTACGAATTAGAGAGAAATTCCATTCTGAATTCGTAATTTGTAATTCGTAATTATGAAAGATCTTCATACCATTACAACCACCGTCAACGGCAAAACTTATACCCGCGAGGCCGAGTCACGCATGTTGCTGAGTGATTTTATTCGACATGAATTAGGCTTAACTGGCACGCATGTGGGCTGTGAATATGGCGTGTGTGGCGCGTGCACCATTTTGTATGATGGTCACCCGACCCGTTCATGCTTAACCTTAGCGGTGCAAGCCAATAATCACACGATCGAAACAGTCGAAGGGTTGACCACTGACCCAAATAAATTGCACCCACTACAACAATCGTTTCAAGATGCGCATGGTCTGCAATGTGGATATTGCACCCCCGGCATTTTGATGACAATGAAGGCTTTTTTAGCCGAGAACCCTAACCCAAGTGAAACCGAGGTGCGCGAAGCGCTCTCTGGTAATTTATGTCGTTGCACCGGCTATCAACATATTGTCGATGCAATATTAAGAATGAAGGATGAGGGATGAAGGATGAAGGATGAAATTCGGAATAACCTCCAATGCATCCTTCATCTTTCATCCCTCATCCCTCATCCTTCACCCTTCCACTTTTATCCTTTTATTATGAAAATCTATGACCTTTCCCAACCCCTTAATCAAGATTGTTCGTTTTGGCCGTTTTATCCGCCGTTTGAGGTGAAATATTTCAAACGCAAGTCGGAGCACGGGGTGAATGCGCAATACATTCAAACCTCAAACCATATGGGAACCCATCTCGATGCACCGCGTCATTTTGTGACCAATGGCCGCACGATCGAGCAAATTCCTATTGAATGGTGTTACGGGCCGGGGGTTATCGTTGACCTAAGCGATATGCTCGACGATTTAGACCTATTTACACCCGAAGATATTGAAAAACGCGCGGATGTGCGTGAAGGCGATATTTTATTTATTCACACTGGCTGGGGCAAATATTCATTTTTAGAGCCAGCCGGTGACGAAGAACGTTATATCCAACGCCACCCTGGCCCCCATTACAGCATTTGTGACTGGTTACTGAAGAAGAAAATACACATTTGGGGGGTCGATATGATCAGCACCGACCATCCGATGAATTTGCCAATTGGGCGCTTTTTGGGTAAAGGCGGCCTCGAACATTGGCAAAAGGTACGCCGTATTTGCGAAGGCAAATTTGGGGCCGAGAATATGGATACGCTATTCCCGCCCGAAGCTTATCAATTGACCCACAATGCCTTATTCCCTCATGACTGCATGCATGTCGAAAACCTCGGTGGCGACATTGGGCTAAAAGAATTGCATAACAAACGTATCACCTTGGGCGTGTTCCCTTGGAAATTTAAAGGCGGTGAAGCTGCCTTCTGTCGTGCTGTGGCGTGGGCTTAAATTAATGGTTAATGGTTAATGGTTAGTGATTGACTATTAACCATTAACCACTAATCACTAATCATTAACCATTAACCATTAACCATTAATTCTCAGTTTTGATTTTTGTTCTGGGGTGACGCGCACCACATTCCAGACCAACTTGGTTCTTTCAAGCAAACGAATGACATAGGCCGAAATATCAATCTGCCACCACTCGAGGCCATGCTCGGCGGCGCGAGGGAAGGCATGATGATTGTTATGCCAACCTTCACCTAGGCCGAAAACACCCATTACCCAATTATTGCGGCTTTCGTCACCTGTTTTATAGGGACGCTCGCCAAATACATGGCAAATTGAATTGATGCTCCACGTGACATGGTGCAAGATAAAGGTGCGCACGAGACCGCCCCAAATCACACCGGTCCAGCCGCCAATTAGGTAACATACGACCAAGCCTAACACATACCAAACAAACCATAGCTTGTCCGTCCAGATCACTGTCGCATCTTTTAGCAACCAACCCGCATATTTTTTAATATCGGGTGCATAACGAAAAAGCCAGCCAACGTGGGCATGAAAGAAACTGCGCAATGGGCTATGTGGATCATCAGCTTCGTCAGAGGTGGCATGATGATGAATATGGGTTGCTACCCAGCTAATTGGGTTGCTTTCGAGCGATTGACAGGCAAAAATGATAAGTGTTGCCTTGAGCCAAGCATAAGTCTCAAAGGCGCGGTGTGTCAGCATACGATGATAGCCTACTGTTACCCCTAAACCGCCGATGAGGTAAAACGCCAATAGCAAAATCAAATCAGTGGCAAAGACATATTGCTGCCATAGCATGACCATCGCTACGATTGTGCCAATCATGGGTGTGACCACGCCAATGAGCAACAGACTATTATCAAACCAAGTGCGGCGCAGTGTGGTCGCCTTGGGCATTTGAGAGGTTAATTGAGCCATTATTTTAGTTAATTGGTTGAATGGTTGAATGGTTAAATGATTGAACGATTGAACGATTGAACGATTGAACGATTGAATGGTTAAATGATTAAATGGTTGATTAGTTGATTAGCTGTGTGCTAAATCACAAGTCATGAGTCATTAATAAACCAATCAACTATTCAACCAACAAACGAATCAACCAATATTAAGACGTAACCGCACCATAAATGGCTGGCCCGACCAATTTGGCATATTTGGCCAATGCGCCAGTCGTATACATCGGTGCGGGGTGTTTCACCTCAGCCAAACGTGCCTTAATTTCTTCGTCAGTCAAATTGACTGAAAGCTCACCTTCGCGCGAATTACGGCCATCGATGGTGATGATATCGCCATCGCGCAAGGCCGCAATGGGGCCACCGACTGCAGCTTCGGGGCCAACGTGCCCGACCATCAAGCCGCGGGTTGCGCCAGAGAAGCGCCCATCGGTGATGAGGGCGACATCGTAACCCAAGCCTTGACCCATGATGGCGGCAGTCGTGCTGAGCATTTCACGCATACCCGGGCCACCCTTGGGGCCTTCGTAACGAATCACCACCACATCGCCCTTCACAATTTCGCGCCGTGCCACAGCCGCTGCGGCATCTTCTTCACAGTTAAACACCTTGGCTGGGCCAACGTGCAACAATTTTTCTACGCCTGCTACCTTCACCACACCGCCTTCGGGGGCAAGGTTGCCACGCAAAATAACCATGCCGCCGGTGCTGCGAATGGCATTGCTGATGGGGCGCACCACATCTTGGCCGCTGAGTTGTTCGGCGTTCTTTTCGTTGGCGAGGTTTTCGCGTATGGTTTTTCCGGTCACGGTTAATACATCGCCATGCAGCAAACCTGCGTCTAACAAGGTCTTCATCACAATGGGCACACCGCCAACTTTGTGTAAATCTTCCATCACATATTTACCACCGGGGGTCATATCGGCAATGTGTGGGGTGCGCGAGTTGATCCGCACAATATCATCGAAGGTAAATTCGATATTGGCCTCGTGGGCAATGGCGGGTAAATGCAGGGCAATATTGGTGCTGCCGCCCATTGCACAAACGACGGTCAAGGCGTTTTCGAGCGCTTCTTTGGTGATGATGTCGCGGGCCTTAATCCCACGTGCGATCAAATTCATCATCGCTACACCGGTTTTATAACCCATTTCAAAACGATCTGCTTCGACTGCTGGCGGCGAGGCGCTGCCCGGCAAGGCCATGCCCAACGCTTCGCTGACTGAGGCCATCGTGTTGGCGGTAAATAAGCCACCGCACGAGCCGATGCCCGGACATGCCACGCACTCAAGCTCATATAGGTCGTCGTCGCTCATTGTGCCAGCTTCGTGTTTGCCCACCGCTTCGTAAACGGTTTGAATGGTGACATCTTTGCCGCGATAGCGCCCGGGTTTAATGGTGCCGCCGTAGACGAAAATGCTCGGCAAATTGAGACGCGCCATCGCCATAAGGGTGCCGGGCAAGCTTTTGTCACAACCGGCCAAACCGACAATGGCATCATAGCAATGTGCCCGCATCACCAATTCAAACGAATCGGCAATCACTTCGCGGCTGATCAATGAGGCTTTCATGCCTTGATGCCCCATGCCGATGCCGTCGCTAACCGAGATAGCGACAAATTCGCGTGGGGTTCCGCCATTGTCTTTAATGGCGCGTTTGGCGTGTTGGGCCAAATCTTGCAGCACCATATTGCATGGGGTTACTTCATTCCAAGTGTGGGCTACGCCAACGAGGGGCTGAGCCAATTCTTTATCGCCCAAACCCATTGCACGCATAAAAGCGCGGTGCGGGGCGCGGGCCGGGCCTTGCAGCTCGTTGCTAACGGTTTTAAATTGAGTGGTCGGGGTTGTTACTGGTGTGCTCATGAGAATATCTGATTTAGTGCATTAGTGTAATTGGGAGATTGTAGCAGCTATGTCGTATCTTCTTAATAATTGGGGTGTCTCTAAAAGACGTAATGCCGAAAGCATATCAATTCATGTTTGGATGAAGGCTTTGCCTTCATCCAAACATGAATTGATATGCTTTCGGTGCAAATTTGCTTTAATTTCCACTATTTATTGAGAAAATATGCTATGGCTGTAAAAAATGTTGCTTTGTTTACAAAGCTGCTAACACGGCGGCTAATATATCGTTGGTGCTGGCACTGCCACCGAGATCTGGGGTACAAATGCCTTGGCTCAATGTGCTATAAACAGCTTGTTCAATACGCTCGGCGGCTCCGGGCAGATGCCAATAATATTGGCATAATAATGCTGCACTGAGAATGGCCCCTGCGGGGTTAGCTACGCCTTTGCCAACAATATCTGGGGCGCTGCCGTGAACAGGCTCAGCAATGGCGACCTTTGTGCCGATATTGAGTGCTGGTGCAACCCCCATGCCGCCCCCCCACACCGAGGCGACATCGGACAAAATATCGCCAAACAAGTTGGTGGTCACTATCACATCAAATTGATGCGGGCGCGAAGCCAATAACATTGCAGCGGTATCGACCAATAATTCGTTGATTTTTACATCGGGGAATTCGGCACTTAGCGAGCGCACACTGTCGCGAAATAGACCATCAGTCAAGCCCAAAATATTGGCCTTGTGCACGATGGTTAATTGCTTGCGTCGGGCATTTGCCATTTCAAACGCCACCCGCCCAATACGCACCGAGGCGGCTTTGGTGATGACGCGCTCGGCGACGGCTTCGCCTGTTTCAACATCACCGCGCATATATTCGCGCCCAATATACAGACCTTGAGTGTTTTCACGCACAATCAGCAAATCGAGCAATCGTTGGGCGGAGGCGGAGGGGGCAATGGGCGCTGGTGCAGGTTGCGCTGCTGCGGCCCCACCCGCTTGCATCGATTGCAAATGAGCCAGCGGGGTTTGAATGTCGGGTAACACTTGGGTCGTTGGAATGGCTGACAATCCGTTGGCTGGTTGAGGGCTTGGCTTGCTCGCGGTTACCCGTTTTGTAGGGCGCAAATTGGCATATAGATCAAATAATTGACGCATATGCACGATTGGGCTGCGATAACCCGCCACTTTTTTTGAGGGTGAGGAGACTGCCCCAAATAACACGGCCCCAGCCTCAGCAATTTTGGTTTTGGTGGCATCAGGCAAGGCGTCGCCAACCCGATTAAAACAATCCCAGCCAGCCTCGGCTTCGGTCAGGGCTAGGTCTGGGATAACTTTGGATAATACTTCAACGGCGCATGGGATGACCTCGCGGCCCACGCCATCGCCGGGAATAACACAAAGAGTATGACTCATGGCGCGTAATTATCACCGCATTTATGGGCGCTATGCCTTTATGCCTTCTATCAACAAACCCAAACGTTCGACGGTAGCCTTATCATGATCAATAATTAACATGATTTTGCCATCAAAAATCACCACAATGCGGTCTGATAATGCCAAAATTATCTAAATCTTCGGCAATGAGCAAGGCGGCGGTTCCAGCGCTACATTGTTCGAGCAGCCGCTGACGAATATATTATCTGACTCCAATATTGATCCCACGAGTCGGCTGGGCGCAAATGAACACCTGTGGCTTACGATTAATTTCGTGTGCCACAATCACTTTTTGAATGCTGCCACCAATACCTTCGCTAATTTGCGATTGTCTGCCCGTGAATTCATTCACGGGTGAGATGGCGAAGGTATTGTTATATTCATAATAGTATAATAATTTGAAACTGGTCATACCGGTATGACCAGTTTCAAATTGTTATACTATTTTTATCACAATGCAATACGTAAAAATTAATCAACAACGTTTGATGGATGATTTGATGGCGTTAGCACAAATTACAGAACCAAATACAGCGGGCTGGACGCGTAGATTTCCATCTGAAGCTTATCAACGGGGCCGACAATGGCTACGTACAAAGATGGAAGCCGAGAGCATGACGACGCATTTAGACGCAGTTGGCAATTTATTTGGCACACTCAACCTGACCGGCCAAGACGATATTTCAATGCTCAAACCAATTCATATCGGATCACATACGGATACCGTGATGGCTGCCGGCCGTTTTGATGGTATGTTGGGTGTATTAGGCGGCCTTGAAACGGCCCGTGCCTTGCGTGAGGCTGGCATTGTTCTGAAACACCCCCTCGTGGTGAGTGATTATTTATCTGAAGAAGCAACCGACTATGCAATTGCTTGTATGGGGAGTCTTGCGATGTGCACCAGCGATTTTAAGCCAGAGTGGCTTGATCGTAGCGTGCGTGGAATCACCCTTCGCCAAGCCATTAGCGACATGGGTGGTCAACCCGATCAATTGGGGCAACCTTTGGTAAAGGCGGGTGATATTGCCGCTTCGCTTGAGTTACATATCGAGCAAGGCCCAGTATTAGAGACCCGCAACGTAAGGTTAGCCGCCGTAAGTGGTATTGTCGGCATTCGACGCGCCATTTTTGAATTGACCGGCAAAGCCAACCATGCTGGCGGCACCCCGATGAATTTACGCCAAGATGCGCTGGCAGTCGTTGGCCGGCTTATTTGTGCGATTGAAGACGTGGCCCGAGAAATGGCCGAAAAGGGTAATGGGGCAGTTGGCACGATTGGCAAAATTGATATTGTGCCTAATCAGGCGAATGTGATTGCAGGTAAAGTAACGATTTATCCTGAAGTGCGTAGCCTAGACATGCAAGAAGTAGATGCGATGTGGCAGGTGGTTTTAGATACATTAAACACAGCTTGTATAGAACGTCAAGTTGGTCTAAAAATTGCTAACGCCACGCGCATGGATTCGGTTGTGCCACCCGCTTGGATGCATGAAACTGTGATGGAGGTATGTCGTAGCCATGACCCACAAGCCATTGCCACCCCCAGCGGCGCAGGCCACGATAGTAATTATCTCGCCTTAGTGGCCCCGGCGATCATGATTTTTGTGCCAAGTGTTGATGGGCGCAGCCATGCCCCCGAAGAATACACCTCGCCTGAAGATTTAGCCCTTGGTGTACAAACATTGGCCGAAGCGGTTGTAGCTGTAGATAAACGGGTATAACGCAGGTTTGCATAATGCCTAGCATAAAAAGTGATAAACTTTGTGAAGCCTATTTTTGCAAATTTAGGTTTATAAGCACGAGGTAAGTTGATGAAAAGAATAGTTGTTTGGCTCAGTTGTGTCGTAATGTTTGTTTCAGCATGCACTAGTGCGAGTCGCCCTACCGAAATCAAGGTCACCGCACCCGCATCTAAATCAACTGTTAAAGTCGGACAAAGCGTCGCTATTCAAGGGATAGTGATGGGTGATGCCATTTCGCGAGTAGATGTGCTGGTAAATAATGAGTTATATGCTTCATTAACTGCGCCCGACAAAACCAAAGGGGTTTCGACCTTTCCGTTTACTGTGCCATGGACACCGAAACAAGTTGGCACGCATGGGGTTCAATTAAAGGTATTCTCGCCTGATGACAAGATTTTGCAACAATCAGAAATTATTATTCTGACAGCCGATCCAGCAACGGCAGCACCAATCGTCCCAACATCGGCCCTAGTTGCTGCAACGAGTGCTGCCGCAGGTGGGTCATCTGCTGCTGCACCAATCGCCGCAACAACAACTGCCCCTGCGGTTGTGCAAAACACACCCGTAGCGGCTGAGGCCGCCGCCGAAGCGCCTAGCATAACGGTGACGAATGAGTTTGTGAATGTGCGCAAAGGCCCCGGCATTAATTATGATGCGGTAGGTAAATTAAATGAGGGCGAAAAAGCCACTGCCCGTGGCAAAAGCGCCGATGGCAAATGGTGGCAAATTTCTTTTGGCAATGGTGTGGGTTGGGTATTGGGTGAATATGTAAAAGCCAACGCCGCCGCCGAGAAGCTGCAATTGGCGGCGGCACCACCGCCCCCTACCGCAGTCCCAGCTCCCCCGCCAACGCAAGCTCCAGCCAAGTCTCAGCAACCTTCTGGCGGCGATCTTAAGGCATTGCCAACGGCCCCAAAACCCTGAAATCAATTACGAATTTATAATACTAATTCGTAATTCATAATTCGTAATTCGTAATTTCTATAATGTATACTGGAAAATGTTGGAAATATGGCGATGACGTAAATACCGACGTACTATTTCCCGGTAAATATACCTATAATTTACCGCCCAGCGAATTTGCAAAACATGCCCTTGAAGACCTAGACCCTGATTTTGCGAAGCAGGTAAAGCCCGGCGATATTGTCGTGGCTGGTCGCAATTTTGGTTGTGGCTCGTCACGCGAGCAAGCGGCGGTGTGTGTTAAATTAAGTGGCGTGACTGTCATTATTGCCAAGTCATTTGCCCGCATCTATTTTCGCAATTGTGTTAACAATGGTGTTTTGCCTTTGGTCTGCCCAGCGGCGGTCGATGCAATTACGCACGGCGATACTGTTTCAGTTGATCTTGAGCATAATCTCATTTATGTTGGTGAGCGCAGTTTCTCATTTCCGTCATTGTCTGGCTCAGTCAAAGATATTATCGACGCTGGGGGCTTAATTTTGATGTTGCGCCGCAAATTAGGCACAGAGCATTTGCCCATGCCAGAAATTAAATTTAGCAGCGAATAGTGATTTCAAAAGGCATTTTAGAGCAGATTCTAAGTTGATGAAAGGTTTTGCCGAACTCACCCTATGGTGAGTTCGGCTTTATGTTTTTGGGGTTTACCTCATATTATTAAAATGCAAACGCATAAAACAAACAAAATGCAAACGAATGATTTTATGCAGGCTAATCGCAAAATGTGGAACGAGACGGCAGCGATTCATGCCCAAGGCTATGTATCGACGTTGTGGGAGCGCATCAAAGCGCCCGATTACAGCACATTTGACGCGGTTGAACGGCGTATTTTTGCGCAAATTGGGCTGGCTGATAAAACCGTCATTCAACTGTGTTGCAATAATGGGCGAGAATTGATCGCCATCAAAAAAGCTGGCGCGAAGCGCTGCGTTGGTGTTGACATCAGCGACAATTTTATTGCGCAGGGCCAGCAATTGGCCCAACATGCTGGGGTTGAGGTAGATTTTGTGCGCAGCAATGTGTATGATATTGGAGCTGAGTTTGATGGGCAATTTAACCTTGTGTATATTACGATTGGGGCAATGGGTTGGTTGCCCAATTTAGATGCGTTCTTTGGTCTCATTGCGCGTTTGCTCAAACCCAATGGGCAATTGTTCATTTATGAAATGCACCCCATTTTGAATATGTTTGATGCCAGCAAGGGGTTGGTGGTCGATTCATCTTATTTTCGGGTTGAGCCATTTGCGGATGAAAATTCGCCAGATTATTATGAGCCAACTCAGCGCGTCAGCACCACCGCCTATTGATTCCCCCACAAATTATCGGATGTGATCGGCGGCTGTTTAAAGCACAAGCTCAACTTGACCCATTTTGAAGAATATCCACATGATTTATCGATGGTGTTTGCGGCGTTTGAGCAACTTGAGAAAAAACCGCCGCTTAGTTATTCATTGTTGGCACAAAAGCAACTATTTAAGAGTTGGTAAAAAAGCTATTTTCATCAATACAAAACCTGCTCACAAAGCCCGCAAAGACCACAAAGAAGGTGTTTTTATAAACCCTTTGTATTCTTTATGAGCTTCGTGAGAGATAAATTGCAGCGTTTTTATGCAACTTATAAATGATGACCAAAGTCCCCAAATTAACCCCCGGTGATACGATTGGTATCGTCAGCCCAGCATGGGGCGGCGCTGGCGCATTTCCACATCGCGTCGAACAAGGCATCGAAGGCCTCAATCGTCTCGGCTTCAAGGTGGTGTTAGCTCCACACGCTGGCAATCAAATGGGGTTTGTGTCTGACACCGCCGCCAACCGTGCTCAAGACCTGCACACAATGTTTGCCGATCCCAGCATCAAAGGCATTATTGCCGCGATTGGTGGCGACCACGCCTGCCACCTGTTGCCTTTGCTCGATTATGATCTCATCGCCCGCAACCCCAAAGTGTTTATGGGGTATTCTGATATCACGGTGTTGAATGTGGCATTATGGCAAAAAACGCGGCTCAACACCTTCAACGGCCCGGCCTTGATCACCGATTTTGCCGAATACCCGCGTATGTTTGCATATACCGAAGCCCATTTTTTATGGGCGGTGACCCAAGATGTGCCGATTGGCTCTATTGTGCCAGCGCCCGATTGGAGTGAAGAATTTTTAGATTGGCGCACCCAGCAAGACCGTGAGCGCCCACGCCAGCGGCAACCCTCGGAGGGTTGGACATGGCTAAAGCCGGGCCAAGCCGAGGGGCGGCTGATCGGCGGTTGCATCGAGTCGTTACAGCATTTGCGTGGCACGCCATATTGGCCTGATTGGCACAAGTCGATTTTTTTCTTTGAGACCTCGGAAGAAAAACCTTCACCGGCTACGATTGATGGCATTTTGATGGATTATCAAAATATGGGGGTGTTTGAGCAAATTAGCGGTATGATCGTCGGGCGACCAATGTTATATTCGGCGGCAGAAAAGCAGGCCTTGCGTGAACGTATTTTAGAACGCACCCAAGATTATGCCTTTCCGATCATTACCGACATGGATTTTGGGCACACGTCCCCCCAATTCACCCTGCCGTTGGGCTGTATGGCGCGAATTGACAGCGCCACCCAATGTTTTGAGGTAATCGAAGCGGCAGTTGTGTGATGATGGTTGCCCGATGATAATAGCGGTAGCATTTTAAACAATATTATCGTATATGGTCACGCCACCACTGCCCAAGTGTGCGGCATTAATGGCGGGAATGAGAGTGTGCCGACCCTCGTTTTCCCCGATGGCAGCACCCTAACCGAGCCAACAGTGGCACAAATCAGTCAAAAACTGAGCACTTTGGGCTATAAAGTGGGGCCAATGGCGTGGTTGATCGGCAACAGTTGGCGCATTTTTATAGCATTATTGGTGTTGATTGCATTATTGCGTTTGTTAGGTTTTTTTTAATATCTTCTCAATAATTGAGGGTAAACCAAAAAGATGTAATGTCAAAATCACTACATGACCTTTTGGAGCAGGGCAAAGCCCTGCTCCAAAAGGTCATGTAGTGATTTTGACGAAAATTTGTTTTACTATCCTGTTTTATAAATAAGCGTTCGTCGCGGTGAAAAATTAAGTTGTGCATAAGCCCCCTATACTTAATACATTATGAAAATTCACAATCAAATACACGTTGTTGGTAGCTATGAGCTGGGCCTAAGCGATGCATGGGATTGCCATATCTATGCGCTCGACTGTGGCGATGGGATCGCCCTTATCGATGCCGGTGGCGGGCGCGACTATAGCATTCAGCGTATCGAGCAAAATTTGCGTGACGATGGCTTTGACCCCGCCCAGATTAAACATGTGCTGTTGACGCATTGGCACAAAGACCACGCGGGTGGGGCGCATATTTGGCAGCAAAAATATGGGGCAACAGTGTGGCTAAATGAGATTGAAACGCCTTTGCTCGAAGGCAAAGACCAGCGGTTTCGTGGGGCGGTGCCAGAATGTAACGTTGATCGTATTTTGCATGACGGTGATGAATTTACACTTGGCAATTTGCATTTCAAAACTATTCAAGTACCCAGTCATAGCGATGGCATTTGCGCCTTTTTGCTCGATCTCGATGAGCAAGGACAACGTTACCGTGCCCTTTTTAGTGGCGATATTGTGTTTGCCAATGGCTTGTATGGGCTAATTAATTATCACGGCTCAAGCATGGAGAGCTATCGCAAACATTTACACAAATTAGGCGGCTTAAATATTGATGGGTTTTACCCCGGGCATTTGATGTTTTCAATTTATGGCGGTCAACGTCATATTGATGTGGCGTTGCAACGGGTGAATGGGCCATTTATGCCGCCCAGTATTGGGCAGAGTGGCATTACTTATTTGATCCCTGATGATTATTAATTGCGTAATTTGGATATTGTGTTGTATCTTCTCGATAATTCGAGGTAAACCCAAAAGATGTAATGTCGAAATCACT
>JAGWYZ010000092.1 GCA_018969115.1 Chloroflexota bacterium
AATCAGAGAGCATATTTAGACAAAACGAATGCCGAAATCACTATCTCAGCGTTGTTATGGGGCGGCTTTGCCGCCCCATAACAACGCTGAGATAGTGATTTCGGCGAAAAATTGTTTTAAGAAACACTGTCTTAGAAAAACCATTTTGAGAATTTTATTTAAACGTCGTGGTATTACCTCAAAAAGTCAGGGTAAATAAAACTATTTATTGTCAAACGCACCATATGACTATTGAAGTTAGGGGCAAAATCCCTAACTTCAATGGTCGTATGGTGCGTTTGGCATTACATCTTTGGGGTTTACCCCGAATTATTGAGAAGATACAAACACCACAATATCTATGTAATATCTATACTCTATAAGTAATTACTAAGGGGCTGTCTTAAAGCGCAAAGCCTCAAGAATTGTCACTAACTTGGGGCGGTCAGATTGGTCTTTGCCGACATAGGCCAAACGCAAACGTCCATCATGACCAATCACAAAATCACCGCCGCTTTGCAAAGTATCTTGGCGCATTTTGGGCAATTGTTGCCCACGCGCATACAGCTTAACATAATGCCACAAAATATGCGGGCCATACACCCGTAAAAATGAATTGCGCCCTAAGCCATAGGCATGATAAACCCGCAAATAGGGGTCCATTAAGAAATGAGTGTTATTAAATAGATTGCGCGGTGCGTGTTCAAACAATGCCCCATTCAACCAAGCCCGATAATACGGCAAATCGGCAAACGACACCACGTATACTGGCACGCGGGTGTTTAGGGTTTGAATGGCGTGGTGCAACTGCACCACATGCATGAGTCAGTAATGTCACGCCAAATGCCGCATAAACACCAACACGGCTGGTTTTGCGCTGGCTGATAATTGCACGTGCTGATCCTCTATACTCGGCAACAAAAAATTGGGGGCTAACTGCCCAACTGAGGGAATCGGGCTAATATTGGCTGAGGTTGACATGAACAAGCATTATCGTTGATGAATGCACCCTAAGGGTATTTCACTTGATTGCGACCTATAATTAGTGAAGGTTAGAGTTTATGACAACATTTAAAAACCAATTCGACTTTTGCCCTTGGCTATTTTGGCGGCAGGCTAGCGAGGCCGAGCGGGCTGAGCAATTGGCACAGCAGGCGGCATTGGCGGCGACGGGTTGTGTTACATTTGGCGAGCGGGCCTATATTTCGCCTTTGGCGGGGTTTGTGCCTGCTAATGTGCGGGTGGGGGATGGGTCTTATATTGCCGGATATGCCTATGTAACAGAGCATGTAGTGATGGGGTCACATTGCACCATCAACCCCTACACGGTGGTGCGGGGGCAGGTGACGATGGGGGACGGTGTGCGAATTGGCGCACATGCGAATGTGTTGGGGTTTAATCATAACCATGCCGATGTGAATAAACCCATTTATCAGCAAGGGGTGAGCGCTAAGGGCATTGTGATTGGCGACGATGTTTGGATTGGCAGCGCCGCTACGATTTTGGATGGTGTAACGGTGGGTAGCCATTGCCTAATAGCGGCTGGGGCGGTAGTGACGCGCGATGTGCCCGATTATGCAGTAGTGGCCGGTAACCCGGCGCGGGTATTGCGTGATCGGCGTAGCGGCAAAGTGTCTAAAACGATGAATAACTCAACTTTTCAAGCATTACGCCAATTTGGCGAAATGGCGGCGGCCCAATGGCCTGATGTGTTAAAACGTTGTGAAACGCTGTGGAACGGTCTGCCTGATTATGTCGATACGCCCGATAAGCCAGCGCGTAATGTGGCACGCAGTGTGCGCCCGCTCAACGATGCGATCGAAATCGCGGCGGCTTTTGGCGGGTTGCCGCCCATTCAAAGCCGTAGTGAGTTGATTGCGCGGCTGCAAGCCTGCCAAGACCCCGACAATGGGATGCCTTTTGACCCGTTGCAGCCGGGCAGCGAGCAATATCGCCACGCCCCGATGACCGAGGGCAATACCATTTATATGGTGCTGTCGGTGGCGTATGCTTTGGCCTGTTTGGGGTCGCAATTTAAACAGCCGTTGCAAGCGGTGCACGAGATGCCTATCGCCGAATTGCGCCAGCGTTTGACGGCTTTGCCTTGGCAAACTGGGGCGTGGGGCGCGGGGGCGTGGGTCGATGCCTTTGGCACAGCCTTGTGGATGAACCGGCATTATTTTAGCCTCGATGGCCCAATTGCGCCCTTGTTTGAGTGGCTGGCCGAGGCTTGCAAGCCGTATACCGGTTTGTGGGGTGATGCCACGCGTGAGCAAGGCTGGTTGCAGCCGGTGAATGGGTTTTATCGCCTGACACGCGGCAGTTATTGTCATTTTGGCTTGCGCGTGCCACACCCCGAGGCGGCTGTCGATACGATTTTGGCGCATATACGGCTGAATGGCGGGTTTGAGGACAAAAATGTCAATGCTTGTAATTTGCTTGATACCATTCACCCATTTTGGCTGTTATTGCAGCAAACCAATCACCGCCGTGACGAAATGTTGCGTTTTATCGAGCGGCAAATACCGCTGATGCTGGCGCGTTGGGTCGATGGGCAGGGTTTTGGTTTTGCCCCCAGTGATTCGCCGGGGCTGCAAGGCAGCGAGATGTGGCTGTCGGTCATCTATATCGCCGCCGATGCGCTTGGCATGGCCGATGCGCTTGGTTATTCGCCCAAGGGTGTGCATTGGCTGAGGCCGCCGGAGTAGGAATTACGAATTAGGAATTACGAATTGATACTCAGGCTCAATACGTAATTCGTAATTCGTAATTCCATTTCAGCATCCCCATATTTTGATAGTGCGACCGTTAATAACTTCGTCGCGCTGATAAATTTTGTCATCCCACATTTTGCCGCTGGTCGTGTCAAATATAATGAGATGCGCTTCATCGGCATTGCATTTGTCGGCGTAATCGGCAGTTTGTTGCAGCCCCTCGGCGGTGACGGTGGCAAGGGTGCGGCGGCGCGTCACTTTTAGCTCGATCACAATGCGTTGGGTGATCTGTTGCTCGCCAAATTCAACCAATAAATCGGTGCGGCGGCGACCCAGCGCATATTCTCGGGTGATGCGCCCGCCGCCATTGATGACACGCTGCAAAAAAGCTTGCATCAATAATTGTGGCCCAGACTCTTTGTAGTCAAAACGCTCAAGCCAAATCTCACTGTTTTCGTGGAAGAATGCCTGAAATGCGGTAAGCAGTGCCGACATATTGATCTGCCCGTTGAGGTATTTATACCAAGCGGTTTCTTGGAGCATGGTTTCTTGGGTGCTCCAAGTCAGTTCACGCGGTATGATCTCGCTGTAAATGGGGTTGGCGATGCGTAGTGGTTTGTTAGCGGCAATTAAGCCTAAATCGCGGGTGTATTGAATATCATCAGATGGCAAATCGTCGCCTTGTTCTTCGCCAGCCAATAGCAATTCAACCACGCGCCGCACCCGTGGCTCGCGCAGCTTGTCAACCAATTGGTCGAGATGAGTGGCACGGCTGAGGATGAGATTTTCTTTGGCATCATCGACCATGGCCGATGTGAGTGTGACACTGCGGTTACGGTTGGCTTTCATGCGATAGGTTAGCTCGTAAGCCAGCGCATTGACCAGCCAAGGTTGCCCTTGACTGTAATACCAGATACGCTGTAATGCCTCTGGGGTAAAGAGTTGACTGGTGGCGGTGGTATGTTGCGTCAATAATTCATATACATCGGCTTCGGTAAAATCGCCTAAACGCAACGACTCCGTTTTAATATTGAAGGCACTGCCGCCAGTGATAATGGTCTTTTCGCTTGATGAATGGATACGATAATCTTTGATATCGCGCACCCCACACAAAATGATGGTTTGCGGAAAACGGCGTGGGCGGTTTGTGTAGCCCGCACGTAATTGGCGCAATAGCGAAATGAGTGTATCGCCGATTAGCGCATCGACCTCGTCGAGCATTAATACGCTGGGTTTGTCTGATTGTTCGCACCATTGGGCAATAAAGGCGGCGAGCATTTCACCGCTAGGTTGTTCGTTAATAATTTGCTGAGCCAATGGCTTGGCTTGTTTATCTTCTAACCAATGATAGGCGTCACCCGCAATCGAGGCCACAATGGTTTTCATTGCCTCGCCTACATTTTCGCGCAGGGCTTGGCCTTTTTCTATATTGGCATACAGCGCCCGATATTCGCCTGCCGCATTTAATTGATGCATGAGGCTTAATAGCGCCGTGGTTTTGCCAGTTTGGCGTGGGGCATGCAAGATGAAATAACGTTGTTCATGTATCAAATGCATGATTTCATCCATGTCAAATCGTGCCGTCGGCGGCAACATATAGTTTAAATTGGCATTGCTTGGCCCAGCTACATTAAAATATTTCTCGCGTGGGTAGGTTGACATGAAGCTATTGTAAGGCTAATCCACAAAATAAAATAACCGATGTAGAGAGACGGGTCATCACAATTACCCACATGGCTAGGTAAAGACTAACCAACCGCGACTATGAATCCCTTAACCATTGGGCTATAAAGGCCAAATGGACACGAAACGAGACATTGCAACCATCGAGGGCAATGAGGCGGCGGCGTATGTCGCTTATAAGACCAACGAGGTTGTTGCCATTTACCCAATTACGCCTAGCTCACCCATGAGCGAATTGGCAGACCAATGGAGCGCCAGCGAGATTAAGAATATTTGGGGGTCGGTGCCATTGGTGCAAGAGATGCAGTCTGAAGGTGGCGCAGCAGGCGCATTACACGGCGCATTACAAACTGGCTCGCTGTGCACCACCTTTACTTCTAGCCAAGGGTTGCTGCTCATGATCCCCAATATGTATAAAATTGCGGGCGAGCTGACCAGCACGGTTTTTCATATTGCTGCTCGCACCATCGCCACCAGCAGTTTATCGATCTTTGGTGACCATAGTGATGTGATGGCGACCCGCGCTACTGGTTGGGCCATGCTATTTGCCAATTCGCCGCAAGAAGTGATGGATTTTGCCTTGATGGCGCAGGCCAGCACGCTCAAGACCCGCGTGCCATTTTTGCATATTTTTGATGGTTTTCGCACCTCGCATGAGATTAACAAGATCGAGATGTTGAGTGATGCCGACATTCGTGCCCTGATCGATGATGATTTGGTGCGGGCGCATCGGATACGCGGTTTATCACCCGATCACCCAGTGGTGCGTGGCACAGCCCAAAACCCCGATACGTTTTTTCAAACCCGCGAGGCCACCAATCGTTATTATGATGCGGTGCCAGCGGCGGTGCAAGCAGTGATGGACCAATTTGCGGCCCAAGTGGGGCGGCGTTATGGCTTGTTTGAATATGTAGGAGCCGCTGATGCTGAGCGTGTGGTCATTGCAATGGGGTCGGGTTGCGACACTCTGAGCGAAACCGTGAAGGCGTTGAACGCCGGCGGCGAAAAGGTTGGCGTGTTGAAAGTGCGGCTTTATCGGCCATTTTCGGCGGCGCATTTTGTGGCGGCCTTGCCGCCCAGTGTGCGGGCCATTGCGGTGCTCGACCGCACCAAAGAGCCGGGCGCTTTGGGCGAGCCACTTTACCAAGATGTGGCGACGGCCATCAATGAGGTGCGTTTTGACCCGCAATCCGAGTCGTTGAGCGCCAATTTGCAAAACCTCAAGGTCATGATTGGTGGGAGATATGGCTTGTCGTCTAAAGAATTTACACCAGCCATGGCCAAGGCTGTGTTTGATGAATTAGCCAAGGCGAGGCCCAAAAATCATTTTACGGTTGGCATTCATGATGATGTTACCCACACCAGCCTGAGCTATGACCCCGAGTATGATATTGAGCCAGCCGATACGGTGCGGGCGCTCTTTTGGGGGCTGGGGTCAGATGGCACGGTCGGCGCAAATAAAAATTCGATTAAGATTATTGGCGAAGAAACCGACAATTATGCCCAAGGTTATTTTGTTTACGACTCGAAGAAGGCGGGGGCACGCACAATTTCGCATTTGCGCTTTGGGCCGCACCCGATCAACAGCCCATATCTCATTCGCCATGCCAATTTTGTGGCTTGTCACCAATTCAACTTTTTAGAACGTTACCCAGTGCTCGAAAATGTGGCACATGGGGCCACATTCTTAATAAACAGCCCTTATGGGCCAGATGAGGTGTGGGAGCAGTTGCCAAATGTGGTGCAGCGCGAGATTTTGGCGAAGCAATTGAAGCTATATGTGATTGATGGCGACAAAGTAGCGAGCGAGGCCGGTATGGGTAATCGCGTCAACACAGTGATGCAAGTGTGTTTCTTTGCCATCAGTGGCATAATGCCACGTGATGAGGCGATTGATAAGATTAAGCAAGCCATTCGCAAGACCTATTCAAAGCGGGGCGAAATTGTCATTCGGCAAAATTTTGCGGCGGTTGATTCGGCTTTGGCCCATTTATATTTGGTGCCGTTGCCCTTAAGCACGACAAACGGTCACGATGGCGTGATCGCGGTGGTGCCGCATGAAGCGCCCGAATTTGTGCAGCAAGTGACAGCGCGGATGATGGCGGGTGAAGGTGATTTATTACCGGTCAGCGCTATTCCGGTTGATGGCACTTACCCCAGCGCTACCTCGCAATGGGAGCGGCGCAACTTGGCGGATGAAGTGCCGGTATGGGACTCCAGTATTTGTATTCAGTGTGGTAAATGTGTGTTTGTTTGCCCGCATTCGGTCATTCGGGCCAAGGTGATTGCGCCGGAGCAGTTGGGCAACGCGCCCGACACCTTTAAAACGGCAGATGCGCGTTGGAAGGAGTTTCCGAACCAGAAATATAGTTTGCAAGTATCGGTGGAAGATTGCACCGGCTGCACCTTGTGTGTTGAGGTTTGCCCAGTTAAAAACAAATCAAATGTCAGCCGCAAGGCCATTAATATGGCACCACAATTGCCATTGCGCGAGCCAGAAAAGAAAAATTGGGCTTTCTTCCAGTCATTGCCCGATATTTCGGTGGCCTCTGAGACATTGCACTTTAATAATGTAAAAAATGTGCAGTTGTTGCGACCCTTGTTTGAATTTTCGGGTGCGTGTTTGGGCTGTGGCGAAACGCCGTATCTCAAATTGCTCAGCCAAGTGTTTGGCGACCGTGCCATTATTGCCAATGCTACCGGCTGCTCTAGCATTTATGGTGGCAATTTGCCCACCACACCTTGGGCTAAAGACATTCACGGGCGCGGGCCAGCGTGGAGCAATTCGTTGTTTGAAGATAACGCCGAGTTTGGTTTGGGGATGCGTTTGGCGGTTGACAAGCAAACCGATTATGCGCGTGATTTGGTGATGCGTTTGCGGGATGTGATTGGCGAGGGGTTAGTTGACGCAGTGTTAAATGCCGATCAGTCGAGTGAATCGCTTATTGCGCAACAGCGCCAGCGTGTGGCTGATTTGAAGGTGGCCTTGGCACGGGCGACTGTGAGCGACGCGCAAGCTTCGTTGGTGAAAGATATGATGGCATTGGCCGACACCTTAGTGAAAAAATCGGTGTGGATTGTGGGCGGCGATGGCTGGGCTTACGATATCGGTTTTGGTGGTCTGGATCATGTGTTGTCGAGCGGGCGCAAACTGAATATTTTGGTGCTCGACACTGAAGTGTATTCAAACACTGGTGGTCAGTCATCCAAGGCCACCCCGATGGGGGCGATTGCCAAATTTGCGGCGGGGGGCAAACACACTGCCAAAAAAGACCTTGGCGCAATGGCGATGCAATATGGCAATGTGTATGTAGCGCAGGTGGCGATGGGCGCGAATGATGCTCAGACGGTCAAGGCTTTTCTTGAGGCTGAGGCGTATCCGGGCGTGTCGATCATTATTGCCTATAGTCACTGTATTGCGCATGGCATCGACATGAGCAAAGGGCTGACGCAACAGAAATTAGCGGTCGAGAGTGCCTATTGGCCGTTGTTCCGTTATAACCCATTGCTGCGGGCGCAGGGCAAAAATCCATTCCAACTTGATAGCGCCGCGCCAAAGATTGCGTTTAAAGATTATGCCTATAACGAAACCCGTTATCGTGTATTAAGCCAAACCAATCCTCAGGCGGCGGCGGATTTTATGAAACAAGCGCAAGCGCAGGTGTCGGCACATTGGGCCAAATATGAACAATTGGCAAAGGCAGAAAATTCGGCAGGATAAAACCATGAACCTTACAACTCAATATATGGGGTTAACCCTTAAAAATCCAATCGTGGCTTCGGCCTCGCCACTCTCGCGCACGGTCGCCAGCATCGAGCAATTGGCGGTAGCAGGCGCGGGTGCGGTAGTGATGTATTCGTTGTTTGAAGAACAAATCATCCGTGAGCAAACGCTTTATTCACACTATTTTGACCTAGGTAACGAAAGCCATGCCGAGGCTCAGACCTATTTGCCACAATCGCCCAGTTATAATGCTGACCCTGATGACTATGTGCGGTTGGTTGCACGGGCTAAAAAAGCAGTAGATATCCCAATTATTGGCAGTTTGAATGGCGTTTCGGCGGGGGGATGGGTGAAGTATGCCAAAGAGATTCAAGATGCTGGCGCGGATGGGCTTGAGTTGAATGTTTACTTTATACCCGCCAATATCGCCGCTGAAGGCGCGGCAGTGGAGTCGCGCTATTTTGAGATATTGCGGCAGGTGAAAGAGGTGGTGC
Organism: Chloroflexota bacterium; assembly: GCA_018969115.1. Taxonomy (GTDB): domain Bacteria; phylum Chloroflexota; class Anaerolineae; order J036; family Brachytrichaceae; genus AQU-03. Next base: position 8,595 of record JAGWYZ010000092.1, read on the forward strand.
GTATCCCCGTTGCAATGAAATTGCACCCATTTTTTAGTTCGTTGCCCCATTTTGCCTGTCAGCTTTCAAAATTGGGGGCGAGTGGGTTGGTGTTGTTTAATCGCTTTTATCAACCTGATATCGATTTGGAGCATTTGGAGGTGACACCTCATTTGCGTTTGAGCAATTCGGATGAGTTGCGTTTGCCATTGCGGTGGGTGTCGTTGTTGCATGGGCGTATTGAGTGTGATCTTGCGATTAGCACTGGCGTGCATAACTATAAAGATGTGTTGAAAGGCTTGATGGTGGGCGCAAAAGTGACGATGATGGCCTCGGCTTTGTTGCAAAATGGGGCTAGTCATATTAGTACTGTGTTGGCTGAACTGACCGAATGGATGGAAACACATGAGTATGAATCTGTGCAACAAATGCAGGGCAGCATGAGCCATGTGTTGTTGGCGAACCCTGAAAGTGTGTTGCGAACCAACTATATGCAGGTGCTTGATTCATGGGGCAAAGTTACGGCGCATTGGGATCAATCGAGTCGTTAAAATTTTGACTAAAATTTGTATCATCTCAATAATTCGGGGTAAACCCCAAAGATGTAATGCCAAACGCACTATATGACCATTGAAGTTAGGGGGAAAGCCCCTAACTTCAATGGTCATATAGTAATGGTCATATAGTGTGTTTGGCGAAAAGTAGTTTTATTTCCCCCGATTTTTTGAGATGATACTAAAATTTTGATTAGTGGGGATTAAAATCCCGTGCTGGATATACAAAGCCTGCCTTTGCAGGCTAAGAATTTAGACCGCGAAGGCGGTCTTGGTATGCCTAGTGCGCTATTTCTAATGGTTGCGGTATCTTTGGCGAAAAGTAGCCTGAGATTTATTGGGTGATTGATCACTAGCCATGTGGATATAAAAATATGCCCAGTGGGGGTATGTGTAACGTTATCGTAGGCTTTATATTATCTGCATGAACAACTTAACCCTGAAACACATTTTGATATTAAGTGCAAATGCTGGTTTTGGGCATGGTAGCGCTGCTAAAGCGGTGGCGCGTGCTATTCATGAAAACTATGCTGATGCTTGTAAAGTTGATATCGTAAATCCGCTTGACAATGTGCATACGCCTGCGTTATTGCGCGATAGTCAAAGCGACTATAATGCCTTGGTGAGACGTTCGCCAGAGCTATATCATTGGGCCTATGATGCGACTGATTCAAATGCACCTGCGACGATTATTGAAAGCAGTGTGACCTTGATGTTGTATGACACGCTTAAGCGGGTGCTAGATGAATATAAGCCAGACCTTATTATTTTGACGTTCCCCATCTTTTTGGTGCCACTCAAGACAATTGGGGTATTACGCGGCAAACCAGTTCCGGTGATGATGGTGGTGACCGATTTGACCAGTCTGCATCGTTTATGGTTTCATCCATCGGTTGATTGGTGTTGTGTGCCGACCGAGGAGGCGCGGGTTTTGGCCGAAAAACAAGGGGTTGAGGCCGAGCGAATTCAAATTACTGGCATCCCTGTCTCATCTTTATTTACCACTATGACACAACCGCGTGAAGCTCTTCGTGCACAGTTAGGCTGGAACCCTAAGTTAACGACGGTGTTGGTGATGGCAAGTCGGCGTTTACTGAACCCACTTGAAAGTTTACATTTGCTCAATCATTCGGCGTTGCCGATTCAATTGATAGTGGTAGCGGGGGGCGATGACGAGTTGTATCATAAATTGATGATGGTGGAGTGGCATCTGCCTGTTCATATTTACAATTTTGTCGATCAAGTACCTCAATTTATGTTGGCTTCGGATTGCATTCTTACTAAAGCCGGCGGTTTGACGGTAGCCGAGTCTTTGGCTGCTGGGTTGCCGATCTTGATTCAAGGGGTAATTCCTGGACAAGAAAGTGGTAATGCGGCTTATGTGGTTGATCATGAAGCAGGTGTGTTGACCAAAACACCAGAACAAGTGCTTGAAATATTGTTTCACTGGTTGCAAAATGGTCAGCAAGGGCTACATGATCACGCGAGACATGCCCGATTTATTGGGCGGCCCAATGCGGCTTATGATATTGTGCAGATAGCGATGCGAATGTTAGATAGTGAAGAAAAGAAGGTTTTATCATGAAAAAAGAAACAGGAATTTGGATTGATCATAGAAATGCAGTTGTTGTATTGCAAGAACATGCAATGCACCCACATGCTGAGGTTTTAATGCAGGTGAAGCATATTGCATCAGAGGCTGATGCGCATCCCCGATTTGGGGGTAATGCCGCTAACGTTACAGAAGAAGATATTCGTGATCGCAAATATGCCAATCAATTGAATAAATATTATGACGAGGTGATTAAAGCCTTGCAAGATTATTCAGATGTTTATGTGTTTGGTCCGGGTGAAGCTAAATTAGAATTGGTGAAGCGTTTGGAACACCATAAGCAGGCTGAACGGGTGGTTGGCGTTGAGGCTGCCGACAAATTAACTGAGGCGCAGGTTGTGGCACGAGTGCATAAATTCTTTTCAAAAGAGATTTTGAAATAGATTTAGTATTTTCTTAATCATCAGGGGCGCCCAAAAAGACGTAATGCCAAAATCACGATATGACCTTTTGTAGTATGGGCAAAGCCTACACTACAAAAGGTCATATCGTGATTTTGGCGAAAATTGGGGTTAAATTTGAGTCGTCAGAATGGCGACGCTTCTTGTAATTTATCAGTAGCATATGACAATATCGACATTGGCAACAGCTTCAATTAGTGCCTATGGGCCAGCCCGTGCTACGGTGCAGGGTGCACCACTGAACGCAGAAGAATTGCGCAAACTACATGCCTATTGGCAAGCTTCGTGCTATCTTGCGGCGGGCATGATTTATTTGCGTGATAACCCATTGTTGAGCCAACCACTTACCGAGGCGCATGTAAAAAAACGTTTGCTTGGTCACTGGGGTTCAAGCCCAGGCCAAGCTTTTATTTGGGTGCATCTCAATCGCGTTATCAAAAAATATGATCTAAACATGATCTATTTGTCGGGGCCGGGGCATGGCGTGCCGGGGGTGTTAGCGCCAGTTTATTTAGAGGGCACTTATTCTGAAACCTACCCTGATAAAAGCGAAGATGCCGCTGGGATGGTGAAATTCTTCAAACAATTTTCATTTCCGGGTGGCATTGGCAGCCATTGCACGCCAGAAACCCCCGGCTCTATTCACGAGGGCGGCGAATTGGGCTACAGCCTATCGCATGGTTATGGCACGGTGTTTGATAACCCCGATTTGATTAGCGCCGTTGTTGTGGGGGATGGCGAAGCTGAGACTGGGCCGTTGGCAACCGCATGGCACTCAAATAAATTTCTTAACCCAGCCCGTGACGGTGCAGTATTGCCCATTTTGCATTTAAATGGCTACAAAATTAACAACCCGACTATTTTGGCTCGGATCAGCCATGAAGATTTAACCCATTTGTTTGTCGGTTATGGCTATCAGCCCTATTTTGTCGAAGGCTCTGACCCAGAAAGTATGCATCAGGCAATGTCGGCGACGCTTGACCGTTGTGTCGAAGATATTCAGCATATTCGGGCGGTGGCCCGCAGTGGTGGGGCTGCAACGTTGCCGCGTTACCCGATGATTATTTTGCGCACGCCCAAGGGTTGGACCGCGCCGGAAGAGGTAGATGGACGCAAACTCGAAGGTTTTTGGCGTTCGCATCAAGTGCCCTTGTCGGGCATACACAATAACCCCGAAAATTTACGCATTTTAGAACAATGGCTGCGCAGTTATCACCCCGAAACGGCATTCGATGCCAATGGCAAACTCGTGGCCGAATTGCGCGAATTGGCCCCGCAAGGGCAGCGACGTATGAGCGCCAACCCTCACGCCAATGGCGGTTTGTTGCGCAAAGATCTAAACATGCCCGATTTTCACTGTTATGGCATCGATATCGGCAAGCCGGGCCAGATCGAGGTTGAAAACACCAAGCCGTTGGGTGTTTTCTTGCGTGATGTGATGCGCAATAACCGGACTAATTTTCGGGTGTTTGGTCCCGACGAAACTACCTCAAACAAGCTCAATGCGATTTATGAAGTAAGCAAAAAGTTTTGGATCGCCGAATATTTTGCTGAAGATGCTGGCGGCAGCGAATTATCGCCAGAAGGCCGTGTCATGGAAATGTTGAGCGAACATACGATCGAGGGCTGGCTGGAAGGTTATTTGTTGACTGGGCGACATGGCTTTTTCTCAACCTATGAGTCGTTTGTGCACGTTATCGATTCGATGTTTAACCAGCACGCCAAATGGCTCGATATTTGCAATCGCATTTCATGGCGGGTCGATGTGGCCTCGCTCAACTGGCTGATTACCTCGACGGTTTGGCGGCAAGATCATAACGGTTTTACCCACCAAGACCCCGGCTTTTTAGATTTAGCGCTCAACAAAAGTGCCGATGTGGTGCGTATTTATTTGCCGCCCGATGTCAATTCACTGTTATCGGTGGTCGATCATTGTTTGCGCAGCAAAAACTTTATCAATATTATTGTGGCCGACAAACAATTGCATTTGCAATTTTTGAGCGTCGAGGCCGCTGTTGAACATTGCACCAAGGGTATTGGCATTTGGGATTGGGCCAGCAATGACCAAGGTTGTGAGCCAGATGTGGTCTTGGCTTGTGCAGGTGATATTCCAACGCTTGAGGCGTTAGCGGCCAATGCGTTGCTGCGTGCGGAATTTCCCGATCTCAAGATTCGCTTTATTAATGTGGTTGATTTGTATAAATTGCAACCCGAAACCGAACACCCGCATGGCCTGAGTGACCGTGATTTTGATTCACTATTTACCCTCAACAAGCCCATCATCTTTAATTTTCATGCTTATCCATCTTTAATTCACCGCCTGACTTATCGCCGTACTAATCATGATAATTTACATGTGCGCGGTTATAAAGAAAAGGGCAATATCAATACTCCGTTCGAATTGGCGATGAATAACCAGATTGACCGTTTTAGTATTGCGATGGATGTGATTGACCGGGTGCCAAAACTAAAGGTAGCAGGCGCACACGCCAAAGAGAAATTTAAAAATGCCCAAATTCGTTGCCGCAACTATGCGTATGAATACGGCGAAGACCCGCCAGATGTGGTTGATTTTCGGTGGCAGCATTAGACAAAGTGCTGAGTGCTGAGTGATACGTAGAACCTAATACTCAGCGCTCAGCATTCAGCACTTTTTACTTTGCCCTTATGAAAATATTGGTGATTAACGCTGGATCGAGCAGCTTGAAATGCTGTTTATATGACGTGTTGGCGATGGGCGACAAGCCAGCGCTATCACTGTGGGAAGCCAGCATCGATTGGATGCATCAGCCGGGGGTTGCCGAAATTAAAGTTGAAACAGATGGGGCGATAACGGCTGAGGGGGCGTTTTTGCGTGAAGCGATTGCGTTAGACGGGAAAACGCAATCGAGACCATACATTGTCAGCCGTATGTTACAAATGATATGGCATGGCCCAACCCGGGTGATTGATGGCCCTAGCATGGTTGATATGATTGGACATCGAGTGGTGCATGGCGGGCAAACGTATGTCGAACCGGTGCGCATCACCGCCGAAGTTAAGGCCGAGATTGGTCGCTTGTCAACCTTGGCCCCCGTGCACAACCCCGCAAATTTAGAGGGAATTGAGGTGGCCGAGCATTTGTTTGGTGATAAAACCCCACAAATCGCGGTTTTTGATACCGCTTTTCATAGTCAAATGCCTGCATTTGCCGCCGTTTATGCCGGGCCATATGATTGGGTGGCGATGGGGATTCGGCGTTATGGCTTTCATGGCATTAGCCATCATTATTGTGCCCAGCAGGTGGCGCAATTGATGCAGCGTGAGTTGACTGAGTTACGGCTGATCACGTGCCATTTGGGCAATGGCTGTTCTTTGGCGGCGATTCAAAACGGGCATAGCATCGATACCACCATGGGGTTTACCCCCTTAGATGGCCTGATGATGGGTACACGCGCTGGCAGTGTTGACCCGGGTATTCTCATTCACCTGATGCGTCAATTTGGTTATGATGCCGAGCGGCTCGACCATGAATTGAATAAACAATCGGGGTTATTAGGGGTGTCGGGCGTGTCTTCAGACATGCGTTTGGTGTTGGCGGCCATGCAAGCTGGTGATGAGCGGGCAACATTGGCATTTGATATGTATATTCACCGCATTTGTGCTGGGGTAGGCGCGATGTTAATGCGTTTGGGGCAGCTAGATGCGCTGGTGTTTACAGCTGGGGTGGGCGAAAATGCGCCGCTAGTGCGCGAACGGGTGTGTCATGCTTTGGCATTCTTGGGTGTGAAGATGGACCCTGTTAAAAACCAAAATCACCCGCTGGATGCAGATATTGCCAGCGGTGATTCGAGTGCACGTGTCTATGTCATTCACACCCAAGAAGATTGGGCTATTGCACAGGCGTGTTGGCGGTATGGGGTCTAAATCTGCTCTAATCGCCATTCTTGGCGGTCAGGATGCCCTAATAATTTTTCAACGCTATAAGCAGTGGCTAGTGCTTTGTAGCTCATTTATACATTTATTTTG
>JAGWYZ010000093.1 GCA_018969115.1 Chloroflexota bacterium
CCATAACAACGCTGAGATAGTGATTTCGGCATTCGTTTTGTCTAAATATGCGCTCTGATTTGATAAAACCACGTAATTTCAGCTGACAAAAAAGTGAAATTTGATTTAAGAAACACTCTCTGAAACAAAATTTGGGTTAGGCTACCCCAAACTCATTGTTAACCGCCTGTATCAAGGCCCGCATATAGGCAATAGAATAGGCTGTGCCAACGCGTGGCCCACCTAACATGGCCGGAATATGGTCGGGAATAATACAGCCATCAAAATTGACTTCACGCAAGGCCCGCATCACTTTATGCATATCTTGATAGCCATTGTCGATCAAGGTCTCAACCCAAGGTTCTGGCATCGGGTTCGAGACATTGCGAAAATGCACTTTAAACAGCTTGTTTTGCGCCGCAAAATACTTGATCGCCTCAATCACCCCCACGCCCATGCCAACAGTACCTCCTTCTAGCCAACACCCCACACACAAACACACCCCAATATTGGGGCTATCGGCAATTTCCATCGCCTTTTTATAACCCTCAAAATTGCCAAACATACAACGTGGCACCCCACCCAGCGCATAAACCGGCGGGTCATCAGGGTGAATGCCAATGCGCACGCCCGCATCTTCGGCCACCGGCGCAATTTGGCGAATCAAATGGGTGTAGTTGTCCCACAATTCTTCTTCGCTATACAAACGTCCGTGCGTCAGCTCACCGACATAAGTCTTATCAACCCAACGCCCAACGGCATTGTTTAGGTCAAGTCGCCGTGCCTCCATCCCGCCGCGCCCTTTGGTGGATGCAGATGACCAAATGCCATTGGCCATATGCGCATAGGTGTTGTAATAAATACCTGCCGCGCCGATGTTACGAATAAACTGCTTAAATTCTTCGACTTTCGCATCGCGCCCGGGCAAATTAAGGGTGATTTCGGGTACATTGTGCACCCCTAGATTGGTAATTCGATAAATTTTGAGGCCATAATCGCCAAAACGCTTGACGAGGCCTTTGTAAAAATCAAGCGAATGCTGGTGTGCATCTCGGATGCCCACCATCGCCCATTCGACCCCCAATTGCTGAAAAAACTGTAAGTCTTCGTCACTGGCATCGGCATTGGTTTGAATGGCAATTTGAATGCCCTCAGTGCTCGAATAATAGCCGGGCACGGCCCGCATCGGAATTTGGTGAGTGTTTGTCGTAATCATCATGCCTAGCATTATCGTCGATCGTATATCATAAAACACTTCCAATTCTCCTCCATTTCCGAAACTCCGCGATCCACAGAATTAGGATTGCGGAGTTTCGGAAATGGCGAAGAATCAGAGGTTTGTTTTTCCTGAAAGGCCTTTGTTGCCTACACCCGCAGCCGTGCAGGCAACAAAGGCCGCAGGGTTTGTTGCTCGGCAATGGTGAGGGTGCGTAACCCAAGCACCACCGCAAGGTATACCAGCAACCCCAGTATCATGCCGGTGCCCATCCAACCCATTTGTGCCAAGACAAAGGTGATGCCCGCCATCAACCCTGCCCCCAAAAATGGCTTGACCAACACTTCCACCCAATTCACCACGCAAATGTGCCGCCGCACATAAAAATAAAAGGTGAATAATTGCACCAATTCTGACAAGGCCGTAACAACAGCAGCCGCGATAAAACCATAAATTGGAATAAGCAACATATTAGCAATGATGTTAAACGCAACTGCTCCAACAAAAGCACGGGTCAGCTGGCGCTGCTGCCCCGCCGCAATCAAGGCATAATTGGTCACGCTATTGATCCAGCCAATCGGCATATGCCAAATCACAATCGCCAACCCGATCGCCCCTTGTGGCAAGTAGGCGCTGCCGCCGATGATATCGATTAAGATCGGCGCAGCAAACGATACCATGACACTAAGTGGCAAGGCTACCATCAACAATAATTTCACCGCCAACACATAAGCCCGCGCTAATGGGGCATTACTCGCATCGATTTTGTCGCTGACAATCTCACGCGCAGCCATACGTGACATGGCCGGAAACAAGGCTTGCGTAAATAGCGACGGAATAATGTTGAACGCATCGACATATTTATAACCAGCGCCATAATAGCCAACTTGGGCCGCATCGCGGGTAAAGGCTTTGATGAGTGGCACATCGATGCGCCAATAAATGGTCGAAAGCAGGTGGTTAACCATGAGCGGCCAAGCCTCTTTGATGATTTGGCGTTTGGGGGTTTTGCGCTCGGCTTCATCCATATTCAAACGCAAATCAGCTAGCGTAAACTTTAAATGCAGCACCCGCATGGCGGCAATAACTAACAAGACCAAAGTCACTAAATTGGTGATGACAGACACAATTGCCAACCCAACGATACCCCACCCAAACGCCAGCAAGGCAATGGCCCCAAAAATTACTTTGACTAAGGCGCTTACAATCGTCAAGGCCGAAGGCACTTCGGGCTTTTCATAGGCAAAAAATAGGGCGCTCAAGCCCGTTGCCAAACTGCCGGGGATTTGGCTGAACACCAAAATCACAATCGTCCATTGCGTATCAAGATGAATACCATCGAGCCAAACATAACCTAAAATGACGAGTGCGACCAGTGGCGCAGTGGCTAAACCCAACAACAGCCGCAATTGGCTGGTGCTGTAAAAATAGCGCATGGCGTGGGCGCGATCGCGTGACACATCGCGGATGAGAAAAGTATTTAGACCAAAATTCATCAAAATTTCGAACCATGTCACCAATACCACTGCAAACGTAAAATTGCCATTGCCGGTCGGCCCCAGTGCCCGCAAGACCACCGTCGCAAAAGCCATATCGATGACGCGTGAAAGCAGATTAAAACCTGTTAAAACGAGGCTGTTACGCGCCACCTGCCGAATTTGCGAATTGGCGGCAGCACCTTGGTTTTTGAGGTTATGGCTAGCGTTGATACTGCGCCAAACATAGGACCCACCCACCAACAGCAACACTACCCCTGCCAACAGGCTGGCCAAGCCACCGATGCGAACTGACATCGGCGAATAGCGCAAACGCACCGTAAAGCGCTTGGGCGTTGCCGATTTAGTGTCTTGCACAGCACTCAACAACGAAGAAGCCGGATTAGCGATAACCGTTTGCGGCGTTGGCGTTAAGCCAACCATCTGTTTACATTCCTTCGCCTGCAAACCACAGGGGGTGTTTTCAATTCTCACCGCCCTAAAGTTGCCATTCGCTAGCGCAATCTGGGCCTCAACTTCATCGACATTCGTACCATCGTGTGGGCGAATGTAGGCCCGCCAGCCCTCGGCATAACTATCGGTCAGTAATAACCAACTGGCATCGGTCACATCGACATCAATCCACACCTCATTGTGTTTGTAGACGGTAATGTTGGCAGGTTTGGGCTGGGCCGCTTGTGGCACAGTACAGCCAATATCGGTGATGCCGCATGAGGTATCAACGATGACATATTGACGCGGGTCAAATTTTTGCACAATATAGCCAAAATCACTGGCCAATAAGCCGCTGGTAATGGGCAATGTGAAAGCGCGTGGCAAGGCCCGCTCGTTTTGGTAAATACGGGTTTTGCCATCATTGTAAACCTGCTTATAAGCTGGTAGGTTAATCTCATCCACCGTCAACACATATTTCACGCCCAATACATCCAGCAACGGCGATTGCAGTGACTCGGGCTTTTGCAACGGTGCAATACGGTTGTAAGGCAACTCACCCTGTGGCTCAATCAATTGCATGTAATTGACATATTGACGCGGGATGATTGAATCGTAACCGCGAATGTCATGCAGGTTAAAGTGCCAAGCGGCGTTGGCATTGAGCGGTTTTTGCCCACTCGCCTCATAAGTGGTTAAGCGCCACAATGAAGTATCTTGCTGCAAAAATTTAATTGCATCGGGCACATATTGCAACAACTTGGGGTCAACAGCTGGGTTAAAGCCCCAGCCTGCCAAAGTGAGGTCAACGGCCAAAATGACAATAGCGGCATACGAAAAGAGTTGCGACTTGCGGCTTGTGACTTGGTCATGAGAATGTTGCTGCTTTTGGCTCAACCGCAACCAAATGCCAGCCGCCAACAACGAAAGCACTAGCCCAAGCACGCTATTGGCCGAATTGCTAAAAAACAAGGCTGGGTTGCCCATGCCTGGGTTGGCTTTGTCGGCAGATTGAGCCACTTGGCGGATGATTGGCGCCACTTGGGGCCACAACAATCGAGCCGCCAGCAGCCCAATCCCCAAACCGACAGCTGTAGCCCATACTATCCCCCCGGCCCAACGCATGGCCCGCGTCCGCACGCGGTTACAAACATCTTCAGGGTGATTAAGCACCCAATCAAGCCCGATCCCACCCAAAGCCGCCAAACACAAGGTAAGCGGAAAAACCCAGCGAAAAGGCGAATGTAACTGATTGATGCCGGGCAGCCCATAATATAAAATGGCATAAGCGCGGGTGCCAAAAATAAACAAAAGCGAGGCCACACCCAACGCCGCAAAAAACCAAACCGGCAACTCGTTCAGCAATTTCCAGCGCCGGTCGCGCCATTTTGCCCATAGCGCCATACCGGTCAAAATAAGGGGCAAAATGCCAACGTAGGCCCCACCTTCAACATAATTCTTAATACCCCACGCTGTGTCGCCGCGTGCCGTGTCCACCGCCTGCACTGTCCATGTAAACCAATCAAAATAGCTATGTTGCGATGGGTTGCCATAAAAATTGGGCATCAGCCATTGTGTGACATAACGAATGGGGAAACCGTAACTCAGCACCTGCGCAAAATCGGAGCGCCCAGAACGAAAACTGGTGTTGACCAACTCGAACAGTGGAACCAGTTGAATTGCACCCATGGCTGCGCCCAACAAGGCCATGCCCAACAACCACGCGGCACGTTTGGCGGCAGCTTTGCCATCGTTGCGCCAATCGCGCAGATCAAACACAGTAACGAGCCGCCATGCACAATAAAGCCCCGCCACCAACGCGGTGTAAACCGTAATCTCGACATGCCCGGCCAAAATATGCAAAGTGATGGCAATGGCTCCAATCACAGCCCAAGGGGCGCTGGCTGGCATCCGCCGCAGCCCCGGCCTTTGTTGAATGATGCACTCGCACATTGCCAAAATAAGCGGCAGCCAAGCCGCTGCGGCGATGACCATTTGAAAAACCACCGAGACCAGCATAAACCCGCTAAGTTGGTAAATTACCCCCGCAAAGGTGGCTGCATTGCGCCCCAAACCCAAAGTGCGCATAAAAACAAACATACACACCCCGGCAATGCCCAAATTTAAGGCCGTAAACCAACCATAGGCCAACCACAACGGCAACACATAGTAAAGCAAGCTGAGTGGGTAAAGCGCCGAGTGTTGCCCCGCCGCCAAAAATGGCACCCCCGCAAACAAATAGGGGTTCCACAATGGCAACTCGCCTTGTTTTAGCGAGTCGAGAATGAAACGTTTCCAAACATAATTTTCGAGGATGAGGTCAGACAGCAATTCATTTTGTGGACGCCCCACCCCCAAAGCGGCAGCCCCGCTGCGAAATGGCTCCCATTGAAATAGATTGTCGACCGGCAATAACGTATAACCGCCCAGTGTGACCGCAAAAAACAATACAAATGGCAACACCATAAGAAACGCAATCGGTGCAATGGTGTCATCATTTCTCAGTCCGCTTTTCAGCCTTTGCCATAAATGCATCATCGTAAGAAGATAAATGTCGTTTCAGTATTCAAGGCTGAGTGAAAAAGCATAAGGCCGAAATCACTATAGCACCAGCATCTTCGAGGTTGATGCTATAGTGATTTCGGCAAAGCCTATTTTCAACCACTAAACACTGAGAAAATACAAAGATAATATGTTTCAGAAAAGTTGAGTGTTAAGGGTTAAGCGTTGAGCGTGTATATCTCTCAACGCTTAACCCTTAACGCTCAACTCATTTTACGCGGTGCGTTGCTGTGCATCAAAGGTAAGCGCTACTTGCTTAAAATATTGAAACGCCGAACTGCTTGATTTTTCGAGAATGAGATTGCTTGGTTTTACGTGCACAATCAACGAATTGGTGGTAATTTCAATCGTTTCACCTTCTTGAACCGGAATCAATTGCCCAATATCGCTTAATTTGCGGCGCAAAACCATATCACCATGCGCCATAGGGGTCATCAACACTTTATAAGTCGTCTTCATTGACGTTTTATCAAACACAGCTAAAGCCAAGGCAATCACCTCAGCGGGTTTGGCCGCCCCTAGCCGTTCAATAACACTCACACCACAGGTGCCCAGAATCAAATCTTTAGCGCCCATAATATTGTGATGTTCATCAAGGTTCTCATCACCATGTTTATAGTCTATGGCAGGGAAAGTCTGATAAAAGGTCTCGTTTTTGCGGGTTGATTTTGGCGCACCCAATGCCGTAGCCCCGCTGCTAGTGACGTGAGAATTGGTAGCTTGAGTCGCTGCGCGTGGCAATGGCTCTGAGGCTTGACCTGCGGCTTGACGACCGGCTGGGGCTGGCTGCGCAGGTGATAGGAGCGGGGAAATAAACTCGCCAGTTGGCGCTAAATTGCCATGAATATTATCAAGCTCATCATCCATACTGCTATAGCCGTCTGGCAAACGCGCACCTGATGATTTCGAGGGGTGTGTATATTGGGTTGTCTCAATATTCGCCGGATTATTTTTAGAAAATACACCAGCTTGCGGTCTTTCAATGGCTTCATCTTCTTCAAATGGCTGATCATATTCTGCGTCGGGGGGCAAATCATCTTCAACTGCCGCATTTGAGCCTTGTGCAACATGAGATGGCAGCGGAGGGATTGTTTTGCTATTCAGATAACTATAGAGCAAATACATTGCAAGCACGATGGCGATGCCTAAAGCGCCTAGCAATGCAAGACCAATAATCCGATTCCAAGTTAAATTATTTTCGCGGGCGCTCACAGACCCAGTCGTGCTACCGATAGCCGAGGGCTTCTGAATTTCATTCAACAGATTTTGCAAGCTATTTTCATCGGCTCTGGTAAACCACCCCCCATCTCCATCTTTGTCATTCTCCAATTTAATAACATTCAATGTTTCACGAACCAACTTTATCGCTTCATCAGGTTTAACATCACCTGTCGTTACACCCAACAAATCTTGAGCAACCTTAATGGCATTAGGCTGGGTGCGTTGATTGGTGACCAATGCTTGATAACGCGCTGCAACATGCGTCACATACACATCACGATATTGTGGCAGCGTACCGTTATAGGCCAAATGGATTGGGGCCATATTGGTAAAGAGCAAATTAGGAGGCACCCATGCATAAACAATATATGCGCCAGCGACCATGCCTAATAATCCGCCAAGAATTAACGCTACGACGGTAAGGGTGGTTGTTACATTGCGATTACTCACAGCGGTGTTAATGATATCGTAGTTTTTTTAAACCTAAAGCAAAAACACCTGCCAACTATTTCTTGAAACAAAAACACAAGACCGCTATGCTTCGTCTAATTTGAAAACGATAGTGATACCCAAAAATTTCGTAACCTGAATGGATCTTCTCAACCATTGGGAGTGCTCCCAATGGTTCAAGCCGCTCAATTTAACTTGTAATATCATATTGGTATGGCAACAACGGCAATACACCGCCCCCACATGCCAGAAATAGTGCAAGCACATGAACTTGCTTTGCAAAAAACAACGAATGCCATCCCCTTATTTTCAGCCAAACAAGTATGACCAACTCACTCCGTGACCGCACCTACCGCCTCGAGCGCATTCGCGCCCTAGCCGGTGGTGTGCTCGAAAGTGCCGATGCAACTTTCATTATGTTAATTGCGGTGCAAGTGCTAGCTGCAGATAACACCGCCAAAGGCATTTTATCGGGCGGGGCGCGGGTGGGCATGTTGCTTGCGCCAGTGATGGTGCTGCTGGCCGAGCGCATTGGGCTGCCCAGTGGGCGAATTGCGGCCAGCTTGCTCGTGCTCTCAGCCATCGGCTACGCCATCCCTATTTTTGTGCCGTCGCTCATGGTATATGTGCCATTGGTGATGATAGGCGCAGCCTCAGCCGCCATGTTATCGCCCTTCACCACCCAAATTTACCAAAGCAATTACCCAGCCCACGAGCGCGGCAAATTATTTTCACGCACCAATGTCATCAAAATCATCGCCTCTATTGTTTTTGGCGAATTGGCTGGGCGTATTCTGGCACGCGACCTCAATTTATACCGGGTGGTGCTGGGCATTGTTGCAATTATGGCATTGGTATCGGCGGCATGTTTATGGCGTGTTCCTAGCAAACCAGTCGCCAAAACAGGTGCAGTCAATCCCTTTCATGGCTTTCGTTTTTTTCGCAGCGATCGCACCTTTTTGGTGTTGCAAATTTCGTGGATGTTGCTAGGCCTCGCTTGGTCGATGGTCATGCCTTTACGGATTGACTATTTGTCAAACCCCAAATATGGTATTCAACTCGGCCCACGTGAAGTGGCAATTTTTGTCAGCATTGTGCCCGATGCCACTCGTCTCTTGCTCAGCCCACTGTGGGGTTGGGTATTCGACAAACTCAGCTTTTTTACCTTGCGCATCATCACCAATTTTGCCTTTGCGCTCAGCATGGCTTCGTTTTTTTTAGGGGGCGATTGGTATAGCCTATTGTTTAGCGCCTTTTGTATAGGGTTTGGCGCATCGGGCGGCGATCTTGCATGGAATTTGTGGGCCACCAAACTGGCCCCACCCGAACATGTGGCTGACTATATGGCGGTGCATATTTTCCTCACTGGTTTACGCGGTGTGTTTGTGCCCTTCATCGCTTTTCAAATGGCCAACACCATGCCACTCTCTACCATCGGCATCATCGGGGCCATTATCATGACTACTTCAGGACTATTATTAGTGCCTGAATATTTTTTAGATAAAAAACGCAGCAAGGCTTTGCCCGATACAATTTAATTGGGATAGTGGTTTTGGCATCTTTTTTAATAAAAAATAGAAATTGCAAATATGCTAAATAAAAATCGCTACTTGTTAGGCCTAACCTTACTAATTGCGTCTGCATGTCGCAGTGACTCCTCAACACATACGGCTACCCCGACAGCCCTACCGATCATTATTCGTCAGCTTTTACAAGGGGCTGCCCCCATCTCCACCACCAACCCACCCCAGCCCACCCTAGCCGATTTCTGGGTCGGCAAAGCCAAATTTATGCCCGATGTGCTAGATACGGGTTTGCCAATGGGCGAATCAGAAACCATTGTCATGAGCAACGGCGAATTATGGTCCTATTTGCATGCCAGCAATCGCTCGGCAGGGGTAAAAGATCAATGTGGGGCGGTAGTCGCGTTTCCGGGTTGCACCATCATTATGCGCAGCACCGATGATGGCAAATCGTTTCAATATGGCAGCCAACCACCCATTTGCCAGATGAAATGCCTGCAATGCCCATGCAAAAGCGAGACCGACCATATTGATCAACAACAATACCCGCGGGTGGCCTATGACGGCGAAACCATGTTTATGGCCTATGAATATCGCGGGCAAACCAAGTTGCGCCGCTCGAACGACGGCCTGAATTGGAGCGCCCCCGAAAATGTGGCCGACACCGGTATTTGGCGTTTGTGGCTAAAACCGTGTGGCTCGGCCGCCGAAACCATCGATGCCCACCCATTTGTGCCCAAAGATTTTGAATGTTTGGTCGGTGCACCACCCGGAATATACATCGAAGGCGACCAACTGTATGTATTTGTGGCGCTGGGTCAAAGCCCCAGTGGCATGGGCTGTTTTGTGGGCAACAAACGCCAACCGGCCAGCCAAATGAAACGCTGCAAAGCCAATCCTTTATTCATTGGGGCCAAAACCTATGGCCCGGTCAACGAGCGCGGCCCCAAAACCAATGCCTTTTTTGATTTTCGCTACATTAGCTCTGCCGATGTGGTGAAATGGGGCGACCGATATTATATGCTTTATGAAGGCGTGCGTGGCCCCGGCCCTGGCGACCCGGGCGATAGCCAATTTGGCCTCGGTTTGGCACGCAGCGTGTCAAACATGCTCGATGGCAAATGGGAGCGCTACCCGGGCAACCCGATTTTGGTTGACCAGCCCGGCAATATCGGGCTTGGGCATGGCGATTTGGTGCTCAATAAAGGCGTGGTCAGCCTTTATACGTCGCTTGATGGGGTTAAACGCAGCCGTTTAATTCTCAAATGGCTTTAAATTTCGCCTTTTCTTAACTTGACAATATCAGATTAAAAAAGACGTGTGCCGATTTCACTATACCCTCCCCTACCGTAGCTAGGGGAGGGTATAGTGAAATCGGCAAAAATTTACTTTACTTTGGCGAATGTCGTTGTTAAGTTAATCCTGTGTCATAATCTCAAATCATCATGAGCCAACCCTTCGCTTCGTCAAACGACACCACCCACCCAATTGGCCCGTGTGGTCGAGCTTGCGCCCAACGCCTATGGCTATGTGGGTGATTTCGACCCCAACACCGGCTTCATTGTTATGCCCGGGCGTGGGGCCGCCGCCATTGGCGAGGCCGCCTGTGAGACAGCCATTGAGTCAACCCGTGGCTTTGTCAATGATTTATTGGGCGGCGTAGAAGAGGCCATGCGTCTCGGCATGAATGACCTCAAGGCTATTTTTGACCATACTTATGCCAAAATGACCCCCAAATATGCAACTTGGCCGATTTACGAACATTGCATTCCATTTAACGTAGCCCGCGCCTATGATGAACTCAATGGCATTGCCGAGCCACAAATCTGGACCGCCGAGCGCGATTTAGCGATGTGGGCCAAGTTGCAAGGGTAAGAAAAGTTACAAGTGCTAAGTGCTAAGTGTTAAGTTGTGATGACTAAAACTTCAAGGCTGTTCAAAAGTCGCCTCGTCATTCCCGCTTTCGCGGGAATCTATAACCAGACAGGCGTAATTTGACTGGTTTGCCGCATTTTGACCGGCCTCGTTATGGATCTCCGCTTTCGCGGAGATGACGGGTTAAGTGAAGTGCTGACTTTTGAACAGCCTTCCCCCGATCGGTTGGCCTATAGTGAAATCCATTACAATTGTTGTCGTCTGATCCATGTTTGGTGCGCTCAACGAGACTCAATTTGAAGCCGACACCGCGAAGTTCCGACGACCTCATTTGCAACTGAACCACATTCACGCTGACCCTATGATTACGCTCGAATCTATCACCCCCGGCCTTGCCCTAACCGGTCTCGAACCAACTGTCATTGGCGTGGTGGTGGCAGTGGTCCCCATCACCGACGGGGTGATACAGCTCATTTACAAAACGCCAGATGGATCGCTCAAGGATCGCCTGTTGAATCGGGCTGATTTGGCCCAGATTGGTGTGGCGGTCGCTCAGCGCCCATGGTCGTTTGATGGCAATGGTGAAGATTTTAAATTAGCGGTCGAAGCCAAGCGAATTGACCTAGCGTTTTTATTTGACCCCATGATGGCGGTGCATACCTCGAATGTTGAACCATTGCCGCACCAGATTACGGCGGTCTATGAATCTATGTTGCCGCGACAACCCCTACGTTTTATATTGGCCGATGACCCGGGGGCCGGAAAAACGATTATGGCAGGGTTGTATATCAGCGAGCTGATCTTGCGGGCCGATGCTCGGCGGGTGCTCATTGTGGCCCCGGGCAGCCTCGTTGAACAGTGGCGTGATGAGATGTTTGAAAAATTTGGCCTTGAGTTCCAAGTGTTCAGACGTGATTTAGAAACGGCGACTCAAAGCGGCAATCCGTTTGAGGATATTGATCGGCTGATTGTGCGGCTCGATCAATTGGCCCGCAACGAGGCCTTGCAAGAAAAGCTTTGCAATGCTGGCTGGGATTTGGCTATTTTTGACGAGGCCCACAAGCTATCGGCCCATTTCTTTAACAATAATATCGAAAAAACTGGTCGTTTTAAGTTTGCTGAACGCCTCGGAGCACATACCCGCCATTTATTATTGATGACGGCCACGCCACATAGCGGTAAAGAAGAAGACTTTCAGTTGTTCTTGTCTTTATTAGATTCTGATCGTTTTTACAGGCAATTTCGGGATGGGGTCGATAAGACGGATGCTTCGGATTTAATGCGGCGCATGGTGAAAGAAAAACTCGTCAAATTTGATGGCACGCCACTCTTTCCAGAACGCCGCGCCTATACCGTCAACTATGAATTATCTGAGTTGGAAAATGTGTTGTATGAAGCGGTGACAAAATATGTTACTGAAGAGTTTGGCAAGGCCGATGCCCTTGATGGGCGCCGTCAAGGCTCGATTGGCTTTGCCTTAACCTCGCTCCAACGCCGCTTGGCTTCCAGCCCAGAAGCAATTTATCAATCGTTAAAACATCGACGTGAGCGTTTGGAACGTCGCCTAAACGAAGAACGAGCAAGGCGTGAGGATGCTCACACGCAAGCACAGCCCAATTTGTATGAAAACTTTGCCACAGCGCCCGAAGATGACGACGACCTAAGCGCTGAGGAACAAGAAAACCTCGAAGAAAATCTCATTGCTCAAGCCACTGCGGCTCAAACCACAAGCGAATTGGCCGATGAAATTGGCAAGCTAAAGCGCCTTGAACAACAAGCAAGCACGGTGGTGGGATCAGAAAAGGATCGTAAATGGGATGAATTATCAAAAATCCTTCAGCATTCCCCCGAATTGTTTGACGCGAATGGCCGTTTGCGCAAGATCATTATCTTTACAGAGCACCGCGACACCCTCAATTATTTACACAAGCAAATCACGCGGATGCGTGGCAGGGCAAATGAGGTGGTGGTGATTCACGGCGGCATTCACCGCGATGCACGGCGTGAGGCACAGACACGTTTTTGGTCTGACCCCGAGGTGCGTGTCTTGATCGCCACGGATGCCGCTGGTGAGGGCATTAACCTGCAAAATGCCCATCTTATGGTCAATTATGATTTGCCGTGGAACCCAAACCGGCTGGAACAACGCTTTGGGCGCATCCATCGTATCGGACAACAAGAGGTTTGTCATTTGTGGAATCTTGTGGCGAATAAAACTCGCGAAGGTCAGGTTTTTTCACGTTTGTTACAAAAATTAGAGGTGGTCAGCACGGCCATGCAAGGCCAAATCTTCAACATTTTGGGCGAGGTCTTTGACGGTAAAAGTTTAAAGGAGTTGCTGATCGAAGCCATTCGTTATAGCGAGCGACCCGAAATACGCGCCAAGCTAAATCTAAAAATCGATGCGGCGCTTGATCTTGAGCATATTCGTGAGTTGCTCAGCCGCGATGCCTTGGCCCAAGAGAGCATGAGTGCCGAACGCCTGTTTCGGGTGAAAGAAGAGATGGAGCAAGCCGAGGCCCGCCGACTGCAACCCTATTTTGTGCGTTCGTTCTTTTTAAAAGCATTTGCCACTGAAGGTGGCACAATTTATCCGCGTGAACGCGACCGTTTTGAGATCACATTTGTGCCTGAAGCCTTGCGCGAGCGCAGCCGGATGATGGTTGGGCGCAATCGCCGCGACCTTAGCCCAGTGATTAAACGCTACGAACGGGTGTGCTTTACCAAAGACGCTGTGCGCCCGTCTGAGCGGCCCGGATTGGCCCCAGCCCAGATCTTGCATCCCGGCCACCCATTGATGTTGGCCCTGAGCGACGTTATTTTGGAAAAACACGCCAATTTGTTGCGCCAAGGCAGCATTTTGGTAGACCCGCTCGATGACGGGTTACAACCGGCTTTGTTGTTTTTGCTAACGCATGATGTGAAATCGGGCGATGGACAAGTGATTTCAACTCGGCTGCAATTTGTGCGCGTGTTGCAAGATGGCAGCGCCACCTTTGCTGGTTGGGCGCCACATCTCGATCTTGAACCGTTGGCGGCGACAGATCGCCCATTGTTAAACCACATTTTAAACGCTGCATGGCTGACGGCTGGGCTAGACCAACGCGCCTTGGCGTTGGCCGCCTCGATTTTGGTGCCAGAACATTTTAAAGAAGTAGCGGAACGGCGGATTGCACAGGTTGATAAAACCTTGGCCGCCGTGCATCAACGCCTGAGCACCGAAATTAGGTTTTTGTCTGACCGCTATCTTAAACTAACCGATGACAAAGCCGCTGGCAAAGATGTGCGGCTCACCCTTGAAAATATGCGGCGCACCCTGAGCGATTTGGAATCACGCTTAGAAAGTCGCAAACGCGAGTTACAGTCGATGCGTCACGTCACTTCGGCCACCCCGGTGTTGCTGAGTGGGGCGCTGATTGTCCCGATCGGCCTGATTCGCAAACTGCGCGGCGAACCAGCCCCCGATGCCGTCACGGCCCCCTTCTCGGCGGATCCTGTCGCCCGTTCGCGGATTGAGATGCTGGCCATGAACGCCGTCCGGCGGGCGGAAGAAACACGGGGCTGCCGCGTGGTGGATGTTTCGGCCCAGAAATGTGGCTGGGATCTCACGTCGTATGGGCCTGCGGTGGCTGGCAAATTGCCCGAACCGCGTCATATCGAGGTCAAGGGTCGGATTAAAGGCGCGACCACCGTCACCGTGACCAAAAATGAAATTTTTCACAGTTGGAACCAAGGCCCCAAATACCACCTCGCGATTGTGCTGGTTGGCGAAGACGACAGTATTGACGGCCCACACTATGTGCCGCACCCCTTCAGAGAAGAACCCGGCTGGGGCGTGTCTTCGGTCAACTATGACCTTAAGGTATTGCTCGCCCGCGCCCAAGGAATTTGAACCATGACCGACTACCCTATCAAATCACCCCGCAAACTGATCGAAGTGGCCTTGCCGCTGGATGCGATCAATGCGGCTTGTGCACGCGAGAAGTCTATCCGGCATGGGCATCCTTCGACGCTGCATTTGTGGTGGGCGCGGCGACCACTGGCGGCGGCGCGGGCGGTCATCTTTGCGCAGTTGGTCAATGACCCCGGCTACCAGCAGGGTGGCGGCTTCAAATATGGCAAAAACAAGAAGGACGCTGCCATCGAACGGAAACGGCTGTTCAAGATCATCGAAGACCTGGTGCTGTGGGAGAACACCACCAATGAAGAAGTATTGGAGCGTGCCCGCGCCGAGATTCGCCGCTCGTGGCGTGAGGTGTGCGAGCTGAACAAGGATCACCCGCAAGCCGCCGAGTTGTTCAACCCCGACAAACTGCCCGCCCTGCACGACCCCTTTGCCGGGGGCGGAACCATCCCGCTGGAGGCGCAG
>JAGWYZ010000388.1 GCA_018969115.1 Chloroflexota bacterium
AAGCCGGCTAAGCAGCTTCTTGTAAAAGTCGTTGATGTTGCCGGCCGCGTGGGCCTGATCTTTCGCCTGGATTTCGAGTTCCAGACCTATCTCATCAGGCGCACGGCTACCGAATTGCGCGGCATATGTTTCGGGGGCGTGCCGCTGCAGCAGCAAAAACAGATCTTTGGCATCGGGGTAGCCAAGGCTGCCCTCAATATAGGAAAACTGAAGGCCGGTTGCAGCCATGACCATTTGGGCTGCTTCAATACACTCTGGGCCAATTCCTTGGCCTTTTATTACCAGAATAGTGGCAGTCTTGCTCCTAGTAGCGGGCTGGTTCATAGCTATCTCCTTTAATGGGCACATAAGATCGAGTTTGTGTCTTTGAGTTTTGGCATTGTCCTAACGACCAAATTTCTAAGCCTAGAATAATTGATAGAAAGCTGACTGTGAGCGGTGAACATTTCATAGATTTGATGATTTTATCAAATTCAGATTTGACTACCGGATAGAACGAATATTTTGAGAAGCTGTCGGTTATCAGGTGTAAGATATATTAGGACTTACGCAAATCAAGAGATTTCACCACGAAGAACACGAAGAACACAAAGAAAAGATATGAAATTGGCTTAATCTTTGAGGTCTTTGTGTTCTTCGTGGTAAAAAAATTAAGTTGTGCGTAAGTCCTAATATCTCAAAATCTAACCACGGATAAGAAGAATAAAAATGGGTAATAATCGAAGAATATATTGTGCCATGAAAAAAGCGTTGTATAAAGCATACCCAAGTAAAAAATGTAAGGACACGCAGCGTAATAGCATCTAGCTAGTGGATTAGTTCCAGATGCTTCGCATGCGCAAAGCTAATAGCAAACTTTTTTTATCCCCCCAAAGTGGAACATTTGTTCTATCCGGCAGTAAAATTCCATTAAATTTACATATAGTATCTTATTTGGGGCATTGGCAATGCGGTGCAGTATCAGCCACCTTGTCAGAGCTGCGCCGCCCAATTGCTGATCAATAACGCAATTGGCGTGATATTGTCGATCATATCCGTCTAGCAGTGGTAGGCTTGCTCGACACTGCATTGAATCATACCCCCGATCTATTGCTTTACCACGTCATCCGTGCCAATATTCGCGCCTTGGTAAACCCATTGCGTCATAGTTCTAATATTCTTGAACAGTTGATCCAAACGGATAATTTAATGATTGTTGGCGCAGAATATTCGCTCGAAACAGGCTTGGTTGATTTTTTCTGCTGACAGACAAGCAAAATAAACATTGCGTAGTCATCGTAGGGA
This sequence comes from Chloroflexota bacterium, assembly GCA_018969115.1. Classification (GTDB taxonomy): domain Bacteria; phylum Chloroflexota; class Anaerolineae; order J036; family Brachytrichaceae; genus AQU-03. The sequence goes on from JAGWYZ010000388.1 coordinate 1,285, forward strand.
CGGGTTACAGACCCGCCCTTTCGGCAAGGCAACCTCACTCAAATTTTAATCCCCACCCAGAACAATTGTTCTATAATATGAAGAACAATTGTTCTGAAAAAATTCATCAACATAAACCGTGATGTGAATTTTGGCTATTTGCAAAGGGGGATTAAAAATGGCATCACAACGAATGAAATTGAACGCAACGGCAGATCGCATTGAGATGGCGTTGCGCGATGGTCGCGCCCCGGCGCGGGTGGTGGGCGGCAAAGTTATGCCGAATTTTGTTGAAATGTTGCTTGAGCTTGACTCGGGTACCAAGGTAAGCCAAATTCGCTCGCGCATTCCCGATATTGCGTTGGCGGTAGGCAACCCAAATGTGCGGTTGACCCAAATTGGCGAGCGCTTGGCGCTGCAAATTGCCCGCCTTACCCGTGAGCCGGTATATATGAGCAAGCTCATGCCTGCCGTCACCCCTGAATGTGGGTTTTCGGCGTTGTTGGGGTTGGCTGAAGATGGCGCACCACTATTGGCGAAATTAAGCGCGCCCGAAGTAAGCCATGTGTTGGTGGCAGGGGCGACTGGCTCTGGCAAAACCTTGTTAGCCCAGAGCATGATTTTGTCATTGTGTCAACGTTATCGCCCACACAAGTTGGGCCTCATCATGCTTGATCCGAAGCGACGCGAGGGTAGCGCGTTTGAGGCGGCAATTGCGCGGCATCTTGTGTTGCCCATTGCGCGGACGATTGAAGAGGTGATTGCGGCCTTGCATCGCGCTTGTCAATTGATGGATGAGCGTGTGCTTGGCTCACAAAATGGCGGCGCTGAACCTGACCCGCGTATTGTGATTTATGCCGATGAATTGGGCGATTTGTGCCAAACCGGTGGGCAAGCTGTCATCGATTTATTTTCGCGTATTGCCATGCGCGGGCGTGAATGTGGGCTGCATTTGCTAGTATGCACCCAAAAGCCATCATCGCGCAGTATTGGGTCATTGCTAAAGACCAACTTGCCACTGCGTTTGCTTGGGCGCATGACCAGCGTTGAAGATGCACGTTTGGCGGCTGGGCGGGCTGGCAGCGGGGCCGAAAAATTGAGCGGCAGTGGTGATTTTGTTGCCGTCACCGCCGACAAAATAATTCGTTTTCAGGCGGCATTGCCG
>JAGWYZ010000389.1 GCA_018969115.1 Chloroflexota bacterium
CTGAAATATTTTGTCGAACACGCAGCTATATTTCTACTTTAGGTAAGCAGGGTATGGATATTTTGGGTGCTCTGCGCTCCGTTTTTGATGGCGATCCTATCATGCCGTCTATGCCCTGAGTAGTAACAAAAAGTTACTGAAAAAGTTACTGAAAAGCCAAGGGATATAACAGACGCTCCTTCCATCTTCCATCCCCATAAGAGGATGGAAGATGGAAGGAGCGTCTGTTCCGCCAAACTGTTTATTTATCTTAACCAATTACACCAAAGGGGCATACATCTCTTGGATATATTGTTTTAGCATACGTCGCGTGCTAAACATTGGGGCACACGAAGCAATTGCATTTTTGGCTCGGTTTAACCAGCCTTGCGGGATGCCAGTTTCGTCTTGGTCATAATATAGCGGCACAATTTCGTTCTCAAGGGTGCTATAGAGTGATTCAGCATCTACTTGATCTTGCTCTGCCTCACTGGCATAAACATCGCGGCCAATTTTCCAGCCATTTGTGCCATCAAAGGCTTCGGGCCACCAACCATCTAAAATGCTAAAGTTCATAGCGCCATTTAACGAGGCCTTCATACCACTGGTGCCACTGGCTTCGTAAGGGCGACGTGGCGTATTTAACCATACATCCACTCCCATCACCATATGACGGGCAACATTGGTGTCATAATCTTCAATAAACACCAAGCGTCCTGAACTGTCGGCATTTTTAATTTGGCGATAAAGCTGTTGAATAAGCAATTTACCCGGCTCATCATGCGGATGTGACTTGCCAGCATAAATGATTTGCACCGGCATACGAGCGTTGTTAATAATTCGCATCAAACGTTCAACATCACGCAAAATAAGCGTGGCCCGTTTATAGGTTGGGAAACGCCTTGCAAAGCCAATAGTTAAATGCATGGGTTCGATCATGATGCCGCTGGCAATCGTTTGCACTGGGTGCACCGTATGTGTTGCCCATTTAGCGCGGGCACGCTCAAGCATAAACGTTGCCAATTTACGCTTATAGTGCTTGCGCAATTGCCATAGCTCTTCATTTGGCATGTCATGAATCTTTTGCCACATGGCTTGATCATCAATATTTTCGAGCCAGTGGTCGCCTAAATATTGGGCATAATGTCGTTTGGCGCGGCGTGGAATCCATGTGGGGCAATGTACGCCATTGGTGATATAGTGAATTGGCTGACCACCAGTAGGAATAACGCTACCAGCAGGCAAGTTTTGTGCGTCATACATCCACTTCCACATATCATTGGCAACTTCACCATGCAATTTGCTCACGCCATTGGCACGGGCGGCCATGCGCAAGGCTAACACGGTCATGCCATAACTGCCTTGTTGATCGGCCAATGCAAAAAATTCATCGCGCGTAATGTCAAGGTCATTCCAAATGCCATTCAAATGGCGCTCGATTTGCCAAAATGCAAATGCATCATTACCTGCTGGCACTGGGGTGTGGGTGGTGAATACGGTATTCTTGCGCACCACATCACAGGCATCAGCAAAGGTATGGCCCGCCGCCACCAATTCGCGAGCACGCTCAATGGTCAAAAATGCCGGGTGGCCTTCATTCATATGCCACACGGCGGGGGTAACACCCAATGCCCGCAATAGCCGCACGCCCCCAACTCCCAAAAGCCATTCTTGATCGATACGCTTGTCGGGGTCTGGCACATATAAGCGTTGGGTCAACGAACGATCATATTCGCTGTTTTGCGGCAAATTGGTATCGAGTAAATACAAGGGCACGCGGCCAATTTGGGCTTTCCAAGCTTGCATCGTCACTTCACGTCCAGAGATCCGTGCCGAGACCGTCACCGAAGTGCCATCGGGCTTGCGAACCAGCGTTACTGGCAGTTGGCTAAAGTCATAGGCTGGATAATCAGCTTCTTGCCAACCATCTTCGGTAATGCGTTGTTTGAAATAACCATATTGATAAATAAAACCAACGCCAATTAACGGCAAGCCAATATCGCTTGACTCTTTAAGATGATCTCCCGACAACACCCCAAGACCACCAGCGTAAAGTGGCAATACTTCAAATACACCATACTCCATCGAAAAATAAGCGACAGGGTTAGACCACTTTGCAGCAGCATAATTTTGGCTAAACCAGGTCTGTGGGGTTGCCGAAGCTGATTTTGATTGGGCATAAGCGTCCAAATAGGCTTCAAATGCGTCAATAACACGATCGTATTCTGCCAAAAATGTAGCATCTTTGGCCAGTAGATTGAGGCTGGCTGGTGAAAGCGCACGCAGTAGTTTAACTGGGTTATGCACAAATTGTTCCCATAACAGTGGCTCAACCTTATAAAACAAGGCTTGTGCGTCGGGTTGCCAAGTCCACCACAAGTTATAAGCCAGCACACCCAATTTTTGAATGCGCTTTGGCAGTGCCTCGACTAATGATT
>JAGWYZ010000094.1 GCA_018969115.1 Chloroflexota bacterium
TCGACAACCACGTAGCGCGACATTTTGCCGACTCAGAAGCAGTTTATAGTTACGAAGGCACAAATGAAGTCAACACGCTCGTCGTCGGGCGCGAGATTACGGGAGTGCAGGCGTTTGTCTGACATGTTATTTTCACATGATATCATACAAAGATGCAAGAATTTATCACAACTATTACTGAACGGGGGCAGACCTCAATTCCGGCAGCGATAAGAAAAGCAGCGAACTTAACACCTGGTCAAACATTGCGCTGGGAATTATGTTCAGATCGGGAACTGCGCGTTATTATTACAAATATGTCAGTGGCAACACCAAATGCAGTGGCAATGATTGGGTATGCGCGTCGTTTAGATCCAACCTTACCCAGTTCAACGGATGAGTGGATAAAAGAATTACGGGCGGGCGAGGAAGATTAAATGGCTTGGGTTATCGATACTTGTGTTCTCATTGATATTGCAATAAACGACCCGCGATTTGCGCTATTGTCTGCACAAAAGTTAGATGAATTACGGAACAATACGTTAATTGTCTGTCCAATTACTTTAATTGAATTAGCACCCGCTTTCAATGGTAAAGTCATCGATATACATCATTTCTTAGATGCGATCGGCGTGGAATACCATGCAAACTGGCAAACAACAGACACAGAAAATACCATTCGCACATGGGCCGCTTATACATCGGCACGACGAGCTGGGTTAACCGTAAAACGCCCAATTGCCGACATTATGATTGGCGCGTTTGCACAAGAACGCGGTGGACTTGTGACACGAAACCCTGCCGATTTTTCAGCGTGGTTTCCAAAATTAACCATTGTTAATCCAGTCTCATAAATTTGGATTATATATATCATGAAAGCAGGAGTAAGTTATGAATTTAAGTCAATCACTTTCTACCATACTAAACTTTAAGCCATATGTTACAGATAAATAAATTAAAAACCGCAGCTATTGCCCTCGCCTAACCTAACCATAAAAAAGAGGGATAAATAAGCACGGGCAAGATGGGTTCTCTCCCCGAGGGAGATCTTGTGAGCGCCAGTTGATGATTACTGCGAAATTAAATCTGCTTGTCTAACAAAAATTAATCATGTATAACTATCTTCATTATATAAATCTACTCCATGCGTCTACACCTGAGTTGCAACAACAATTCAGAGTTAAATCACTTGGCATTTTTGGGTCATATAGCCACAATGAGCAAGATATAAATAGTGATTTAGATATTTTGGTCAGTTTTAACGAAGTGCCTTCCTTCGTCACTTTTATTCGGCTCGAATGAAATTACAGGCTTGGAAGTTGATCTTGTAATGGAAGATGGATTAAAATCTATAATTAGTCAAAATATCTTGCGTGAAGTGATAAGAATATGAAAAGACCCAATATTCTTCTTTTTCTAAATGATATTCTTGAGAATACAGAAAAAATTGAGAGATTTACTGCAGATATTACATTCGACGAATTTCTAAACGATGAAAAAACTGCCTATGCCACAATTCGCGCACTCGAAATTATTGGCGAAGCAGTCAAACAAATACCTAACCGCTCAAAACTGGCATCATAAAAATCATTTCTGAATTACCAAACACAGACCTATGAATATACAAAAAGTCGTCGTTATTGGCGCAGGAACGATGGGCGGCGGTATCGCGGCCCACTGCGCAAATGTTGGGCTGCAAGTAATGCTGCTCGACATCGCGGCCTCAAATGACCCGAAGGGCGATAAAAACGCTATCGTCAAGGCATTGTGGGACAAACAACTTAAGCTTAAGCCATCGCCGATTATGTCGGCAGATGCGCCCGGACGTGTAAAACTGGGCAACCTCGAAGATGATTTAGATGCAGTTCGCAATGCAGACTGGATTATCGAAGTTATTATTGAGCAACTAGCACCAAAACAAGCGCTGATGGAGAAGATCGAAAGCCGCCGCAAACCCGGCAGTATTGTCACCTCAAACACATCGGGCATCCCCATTAATGCCATTGGTGCAGGCCGTAGCGATGAATTTCGCCAACATTTGCTCGGCACACACTTCTTCAACCCACCGCGCTATCTAAAATTGCTCGAAGTGATCCCCACGCAAGACACATTGCCTGAAGTCGTGGCTACGATGGTTGAATTTGCCGAAACGGTGCTCGGCAAGAGCACGGTCATCTGCAAAGACACACCCAACTTCATCGGCAATCGCATTGGCTCGTTTGTCGGGCAATATCGCATGATGGCGGCTATTGACAACCAATACACGGTCGAAGAAGTAGACGCGCTGACCGGCCCCATCATCGGACTGCCCAAAAGCGGCACCTTCCGCCTGAGCGACATCGTGGGCAACGATATCGCGGGGCATGTGTCGGCCAATTTATACGACCTTGTGCCAAACGACGAAAGCCGCGATATCTTCAAATTGCCCGAATTAATGAAGAAGATGATCGAAAATAAATGGCTGGGTAACAAAACCAATCAAGGTTTTTACAAAACAGTCATCAAAGAAGACAAGAGCAAGGAATTTTGGGCACTCAATTTGCAAACAATGGCCTACGAGCCGCCGACCAAACCGCGTTTTGCTGTGATTGGCGAGACAAAGGAGATGGAATTGCCGGCCCGCTTCCATGAGATTTTTAATAATGACCGTTGGCAAGATGATCGCGGCGGGCAATACATCATCGAGACCACCTTGCCAGTGTTGGCGTATGCCGCCCGCCGCATCCCTGAAATAGCTGATTCGCCCGATGCCATTGACCGCGCCATTGAACTGGGTTTTGCCAACGAAATGGGACCGTTTAAAGTTTGGGATGCCATTGGCGTAAAGCGTGGGGTACAAATGATGAAGGATCGTGAGATCGCCGTGCCACAATGGGTTGAAGATATGCTCGCCAGCGGGGTTGAGTCATTCTACAAGTTTGATGGGATCAAGAGCATAGGTGTTTACACGCCAAACGCAAATGCGGCTCAAGGCTCAAAGCCCATGGCTCATGGCTTTGCCCCCATTCAACGCCACAAATATGCATTGACACTGAGCGAATGTGCCGAAGTCAAGCGCAATGCCAGCGCCAGTTTGCGTGATTTGGGCGACGGCGTGCTTGGGCTTGAGTTTCACAGCAAGGGCAATACCGTTGACCCGTATATATTCGACATTGCCAAAGCCGCACTCGATGAGCTGCACAAGGACAAATGGCATGGCATGGTCATCGCCAATCAAGGCAAAGATTTTTGCTTGGGGGCCAATATCGGCATGTTTATCATGGGTATGGGCGATATGAAGCGACTCGACAAGATGGCAAAAGACATGCAAATGACCATGCTCGACATCCGCTTTGCACCCAAGCCGGTCGTGGCAGCGCCGCGCCAGCGCGTACTGGGTGGCGGGGTTGAATGGGTCTTGATCGCATCAAAGATTGTGGCTGCCACCGAGACGTATATGGGTCTGGTCGAAGTCGGCGTCGGCATCATTCCGGGCTGGGGTGGCTGCAAAGAATTGTTGCGTCGCAACGTATCACCGCACATGAGCGATGACCGCGTTGATGCGATTGCCTATTTGCAAAAGGTGTTCGAGACCATCGGCCTTGCCAAAGTGAGCGAAAGCGGCGCCCAGACGCGCACACTCGGCTTCCTCACCGATAGCGATATTGTGTTACCCAACGACGAGCATTTGATTGGTTACGCCAAACAAGTGGCGCTCGACATGGCGAACGAGGGCTACACTGCCCCCGACCGTAACGTAAAGAGCATTTATGCCATCGGCAGCCGTGGCAAAGCCATCATGGGCATGGCGATTGAGCAACTGCGCTGGGGTAAATTCGCCAGCACCCACGATGCCAAGATTGCCAAAAAGCTGGCCCACGTGCTATGTGGCGGCGACCTCACTTCGCCAACTTGGGTGACCGAGGAATACATCCTCGACCTCGAACGCGAAGCCACGTTATCGCTCCTCACCGAACAAAAGACACAAGATCGAATTGCATATTTACTCAAGAATGGAAAACCGCTTAGGAATTAGTGAAAAGTGGAAAGTAGGAAGTGAAGGCGAGGAGTGAGTGATGAGTAATATTAAGCGATTTGAAGATTTAATTGCTTGGCAAAAAGCTCGAATACTGACTCAAGAAGTTTATTTGATCACACGAGAAATGGCTTTTTCAAAAGACTTTGGGTTATGCAATCAAATTCAACGAGCCGCAGTTTTGATCATGTCCAATATTGCCGAAGGGTTTGAACGTGGTGGAACAATCGAATTTCGACGTTTTTTAGATATTGCGAAAGGATCATGTGGCGAAGTCTGAACACAATTGTATATCGCCGATGACATAGGGTATCTTAATCAAGAGAAATTTCAAAAACTCTTGCTGCTTGCCGAAGAAGTATCACGCATTATAAAAGGATTACACTCATCCCTTAAGTAAAAAGTAAAAAGTAGGAAGTAAAACAACGATTTGCACTTTCCACTTTCCACTTTGCACTTTGCACTTTGCACTCAAACAGGAGATTATTATGAAAGAAGCAGTTATTGTCAGCGGCGCAAGAACCGCTGTTGGAAAAGCAATTAAGGGTAGTTTGCGCACAACACGGCCAGATGATTTGGCGGGCATCGCCATCAAGGCGGCAATTGAACGTGCGCCGGGGTTAGACCCCAAAAAAATAGATGATGTCATCCTCGGTTGTGCCATGCCAGAGGCGGCGCAAGGGTTGAACATGGGGCGGATTGCCGCCATTCGGGCTGGGCTGCCTTACGACGTGCCCGGTCAAACCATCAACCGCTTTTGCTCATCGGGCTTGCAAACCATTGCGTTGGCGGCTCAACAAATCATGAGCGGTATGGGCGAGATGATTGTGGCAGGCGGGGCCGAAAGCATGAGCATGGTGAGCATGAGCGGTAATTATTTCTCGCCCAACCCAGAATTGGTCGAACTAAACCCAGAAGTGTATATGCCGATGGGGTTGACCGCCGAGCAAGTGGCACTGGAATATAAGGTCAGCCGCGCCGAGCAAGACGAATTTGCGTATCGCTCGCATAGCCGTGCCGCGGCGGCCATTAAAGCGGGTTATTTCAAGGATGAAATTGTCCCTGTGCCGGTCAAGATCACCGAAATGGGCGCAAATAATACACCTGCAACCAAATCCTTCGTCTTTGACAGCGACGAAGGGGTGCGACCCGATACCAGCATGGAAGGCTTAGCAAAACTCAAGCCAATTTTTCATGCAATGGGCACCGTCACGGCAGGCAATGCGAGCCAAATGAATGACGGCGCGGCTGCAGTTGTGGTAATGAGCCGCGACAAGGCTGACGTGCTAGGGCTAAAACCGCTCATGCGCTTTGTCAGCTTTGCCGTCGGCGGCGTACGACCCGAAGTGATGGGCATCGGCCCAATTGTGTCCATCCCCAAGGCCTTAAAATTGGCGGGCTTAACACTCGATCAAATTGATTTGTTTGAGCTAAATGAGGCTTTTGCAGCGCAAGCCTTGGCAATCGTCAAAACCATTGGCATCGACATCAACAAAGTGAATGTGAATGGCGGCGCGATTGCGCTCGGCCACCCACTCGGGTGTAGTGGGGCCAAACTCACAGTGATGATGTTGAACGAGTTTAAACGTCGTGGCGGGCGCTATGGCATGGTGACCATGTGCATCGGTGGCGGCATGGGCGCGACGGGGATTTTTGAGAATTTACAAAATTAATCCAATTTGCGAATTGAAAAAGACATAGTGCCAAAATCACATGCTATCTCTGACAGAGATAGCATGTGTGATTTTGGCTACTTCTACACAGATCAGCCTCGTCGCCCACGCAACCATAACAAAGGCGCACACGCCGTTAAAGCATACATCACAAATTCAGTGGAGTAAACGTAACGCTTATCGGCATGAGACACGCCAAAGGCGCAGATGATCAGGTTGCCAATGACGCACACTACCAGCAGCAGCCCGACAAAAGCATGCGCTGAGCGCCCACGACTACGCACAAACACAAATAACCCAATCAATATTGCCAACGCATAGACCGCAGTCCAGCGGAATCGCTGAAATAGCGCATCGCGCACTTGAAAATAGGCAATAGCGATAGCAGTCAAGCCACTTTCAGGCGCTTTTACTTGGGTTATACCAGCCTTGTCTTGATAGAGGCTATAGCCAATGGGTTGGGCTGGCTGATAAAAGGCGCCGAGTGATTGCAGCCGCGCCACCGTCGGGGTCTTTTCGACAAAGGTATCACGGTATTGCATGGCTGGCACCCACGAATATAGATCGCCCCAAATGGTTGAACCGGTGGCCAACAAATAATCACGGGCAATTGACAAGAAGAACTTTACATAAATTAGCGGGTGCTGCTGCAAACCGATTTTGTTGATTTGATTTTGAACTGCGGCGCTATTGACAAATGATTTGGCACAATCAGGGTCATCGGCCCCCATTGCCGTGCGAAGTGCTGGATGGGCAATATCGGCAATATTATTAAATGCACGTGAAAAAGCAAACAGATCCCATGAATTAAACACCACATCACGGTCATTGGGGCTGATCAAACGGTTACGGGTTTCAAGAGCAGCATTAACTGCGGCAGGAAATGAGGGATCAGGATCAACCGAGACCGAACTCCACGCGGTCAATTTTGATTCTTGCAAACACGAAAACCCAGTGATACCGGTACTGCGGTTGTTATAAAAAAATAAGCCACCGAGCATAGCCAAAAGTGGGATCAACAAGGCAAATGGCAACCACAAATTGCGATAGCGCCACAAGGCCCATCCTGCCGCCAACAAAAAAACCACGATAAGAAAAGCCCCATTGGGACGCACATAAATGGCCCACCCAGCCATAAATGACCCTAATGCAGCATAATGTCGATGGCGATTGGCAATACCAATATACAAACCAGTCAAGGCCCACATCATGGCACAAACATATACCCCATCCGTCAACAAGGCAATGTCCCATAATACAAACATGGGGGCGGTGAAATACACTACCAGCGCCAAACTAAGGGGTAATACCAAACGTGGCTGATAAGTCGCCATGACGATGGGGATGCCAATGGCAGTAAGTGTGGTGATGGCAACCTGCACAAACACCACAAACAAAGCATCATGGGTTATTTTGCGAATAAACCACACCAGCAAAATATAACCTGGGGTTCTTAGGCCAAACGAAGGCCAAAGCCCAGCTTCGAGTTTGGCGATTTCGGTGTAATAACCGTACGAATCGGGGCCAACAATGGGCAATGGATAGTAGAAAAAAAACGGCAGCCGCACCAGTACGACGCCAATAAGCACAATAGTAAGACCAATGATGAGGTTAATTTGTCGCGACACAGATCAAAAATCATACCTCACTATCGGTGTGCCCGCAAGATAAAAAGCCAAAACTATCCCTCCATCTCTTGCAGAGTGTTTCTTAAATCAATTTCTACTTTTTTGTTGGCTGAAATCACGTGGTTTTATCAAATCAGAGAGCATATTGAGAAAAAATGAATGCCTAAATCACTCTCTCAGCGTTGTTATGGGGCGGCAAAGCCGCCCCATAATAACGCTGAGAGAGTGATTTAGGCGAAAAATTGTTTTAAGAAAAACAGTCTTAAAGAGATGGCAGATAACTGCAACAAAAACCTATTTTTTATTTATTCGCTAATATCAACGCGTTCAATCTTATCACCGTTCAAGATTTTACGCGCAACATCTTGTCCAGAGATGGTTTTACCAAACACAGTGTAAGCCCCATCTAAAGAGGCTTGTGCGCCAAGCGTAATATAAAACTGGCTGCCGCTCGACAAGCGTTGGGGGTTGGCGGCATCGGGCAAACGAGCCATGGCAATAGCACCATCGACATGCGGCAATTTGATTTCGGCGGGCAAGTTATACCCTGGGCCGCCGCTGCCTGTGCCAAGTGGGTCGCCCCCTTGAATGACAAAATTGGGTTCTACACGATGAAAAACCATACCATCATAAAAACCATATTTGGCCAAGTAAACAAAATTATTCACCGTACGTGGGGCAGCAGCTTGATCTAGTTCAACTTTAATATCACCTTTGCTGGTCTTAATGGTTGCAACATATTTTTTGTCGGCTTTAATAAAATAAGGTGGCTCGGTGGTACCAACATTTGCACGTTGTGTCACTTCCATCCGCGAAAATACACGATCTTCACTGCTAGGAAGCGACCCGCCCGGCGATGAAGATGATGGGAGAGCAGCGGCATTGCTACAAGCAGCAAATGCGAGAACAATTGCGCATCCGAAAAATAAACGACGCTTCATCATAATTCATATCCTTTTTTACAAATAATTATTAAATTGGTCATTAATTTGCAACCAATATTCACCACTTATCTGTAGCTTACATTTTTAGAATATACAATTATCTCAGAATGCAAATCCTAACTATTGAACAGATGCGGAATATTGAGCGCAAGGCCAATGCCAATGGCCTAAGTTACGCCCAAATGATGCACAATGCTGGCCATGCCGCCGCCAATGAAATCATGACAAACGTCATATTGGCACAAAACAAAAAACACATCATGTTGTTAATTGGCCCTGGCAATAACGGTGGTGACGGCTTAGTCTGTGCTGCCGCCCTACACGATGCCCATTTACACAATTTAAATATTTATGTTTATATATTTAAATCCACGCCCCAAAATGCGCTATGGCTGGCGACACTGCGCACACGCAATATCGTCTTAATTGATGGGGAAAGTGACACGGCACTTGCCAACCTTAAAAGTGCATTAAATAACACCGATGTCATTATAGATGCCTTACTAGGCACAGGCGTAGCCCGCCCGATTAGTGGGGCGCTACAGTCATTATTGCAAATGGTTGCGCAACGGCGTGCTCAGCCCAATGCTCCTTTTCTAATCGCTTTAGATGGCCCGACAGGTATGAATTACAATACCGGTGCAGTAGACTCATACACTCTCACGACAGACCTCACCATTAGTTTTCATGCTTTGAAACGTGGACACCTGTGCCACCCAGCTGCCGCAGCTTGTGGCAAAATTGTGGTTGTGCCCATTGGTATTGCTGCAAACACCGCTCTCGATAATGACATCGATACTCAGATCGAAAGATTGGATACAAATTGGCTTAAGCGCCATCTACCTAAACGCCGTGATGATGCAAACAAAGGCGCACATGGGCGCGTATGGGTGATTGGTGGTTGTGATGATTATATTGGCGCACCAGCATTAGCGGCAACGGCGGCCTATCGGGTTGGGGCCGGATTGGTGACGCTGAGTGTGCCAGCCAGCATTAAAATGACGATCGCAATGTTGTGCCCCGAGGCAACTTTTTGCGAGCAAATAGCTAACCCAAAGGGGCTAAACAACGTTAAAACATTATTGGTTGGGCCGGGACTGGGGCAAAGCACTGCCGCCAAACAACGATTACACCACGCCCTTAATTTTGCCCAAGCCCAATTTAACCAACTAAATGGGTGTGTGTTAGATGCCGATGCCTTAAATATATGGGCAGCACAGGCCGAATTGGGCGCAAGCGTGTCAGCGCTAGCATCAAAGATCATCATCACGCCTCATCCGGGTGAAATGGCGCGACTGATGAAAATATCGGTTGCCGAGGTGCAGGCTGATCGCATTAGCAATGCGCTCAAACTGGCTGAGGCTTATCAGACTGTAGTGGTGCTTAAAGGAGCGCATACAGTCATTGCAGCACCCCAAGGCTGTGCAGGCGTATTACCATTTAACAACCCCGCCTTGGCTGTGGCAGGCACGGGCGATGTGTTAGCAGGCACAATTGCGGGCATATCGGCACAGGGGCTTGGGCCATTTGAGGCAGCGTGTTGTGGCGCTTATTTACATGGGCTGGCGGGTGAACATTGGCGCAACGAAAATGGTGAGGCTGGTTTGCTGGCAAGCGATTTGTTGCCTTTGTTGCCCAAAATGCTGCGCAAAAAACCCTGATAAACTCAGCATCAATGAACGAACAACCCGAATTTCAAGAAAGCGAGCAACGAAACGTGCTCGGTGGTCCGTTACAGCCTTGTAGCTTCAAACCGCTTACTGGTTTTTATCGCGATGGCTGTTGCCATACCGGCGGTGATGATATTGGTCTACACACAGTTTGCACGATTATGACGCGCGAATTTCTCATTTTTAGTCGATCACGCGGTAATGATTTAAGCACACCGATGCCTGAGTATGGCTTTGCAGGTTTACAACCCGGCGACCAGTGGTGTTTATGCGTTAAGCGCTGGAAGGAGGCTTTTGATGCTGGCGTTGCACCGCAAGTGGTGTTAGAAAGCACCAATTTAGTATCTTTAGAGTTTGTCAATTTGGCTGATTTAAAGCGCTACGCTTACGTGGCATAAAAATTTCCTGATGGCATCATTACAATACCTTCGCCATCTCGCCCGTAAATGAATTCACGGTCTAAAAATTTCAAACGTGCTAAAGCACATTCGCCACACGCTTAACGAATTTTTTTGTTTCAGACTGTAAAATTCACGGGCAGTCAATCGCACCAAAGGTATTGATCATTAGATATAACCTTTGGTGGCCTAGGCTTTGCCCATGCTACCAAAGGTTATATTGTGGTTTGGACACGACATCTTTTAGACAAAGAATGTAGAACGGCGTTTTGCAAAATGGACGAGATTTAGCAAGCAAGATACTATCTGATTCTGGTAAAAATTTTTTTTAAATCGGCAACCCTAAACGACGAGACACTTTGTTTGCAAATTCCACCACCAAACACGCTAAAGTTCGCTCGTGCTCACGGTCAATGCGATAAGCTGGGGCCGAAATACTAAGCGCCGCAATCACTTTGCTATCTTGATCTCGAATTGGTGCACCGATACACAATGCGCCTTCCTCATTCTCACCTCGATCAAGCGCATACCCACGCTCACGGGTGAGTTTAAGTTCTTCGAGCATCCGGGTGTGAGTCGTGATCGTTTTGGGTGTGCGTGCCGGTAACTGAGACGGCACATGTTGCAGCCATTGCGACTCATTCAAAAACGCCATAATAGCCTTGCCCAATGCCGTGCAATAAGCGGGGTCATGTGCGCCAATGCTCGCCTGCATCCGAATGGTCTGGCGGCTCTGGGCCATTTCCAAGTAAACCACGTCATGACCATACAATACCCCTAAATTGACAGTTTCGCCCAATTGGTCACGCAATTCGTTCATCAATGGCTGGGCGATTTCACGCACACGTAGACTAGGGTCAACCGTGCGCCCCAGTGACCATGCCTGTGAGCCAAGCCAATAAGCATCACCTTGGGGGTCATGCATAACATAACGCACCGCACACAAGGTCTGTAAATATTTGTAAACTGTCGATTTTGGCAGCTTGACCAGCAATACAATTTCGCTGAGGCGCAACTCACGCCCAGCCTCAGCGAGGCAAGTCAATACTTTTAATGCTTTATAGACGGGTTGAACGATATAAGGATCACGTGATGGTTTCTCGGAAGCATCAGACATAAGCTTACATCGGCAATACTTCAGTCAACTTCTCAACATCGAGCATGGGATGCTGATCATGCAAAAAGCAGGATGCGGTTTGATGCTGATTAAGCCGAAAATGGGCGGGCAGATTTTTACACTTTTCCATCACAAATGGGCAACGTGAAGCAAATTTGCAACCAGTCCCCATTAATGCGCCTTCAATTTCTTTAATCGGCATTTGATCGCCACCCCAACGTCGGTCAAGATCGGGCCAAGGGATCGAATCGATAAGCAAACGGGTATAAGGGTGTTGTGGGCTTTTGATGACAGTCTCGATATCACCAGCTTCCATCACCCCACCACGATACAACACAACGATTGAATTGGCAACATGGAAAGCGGTAGTCAGGTCGTGTGTAATATAGATAATCGAGATGCCATATTCTTTGTTCAGCTTGCGCAAGCTCTCAAGAATAGTTGCCCGTAATGATGCATCCACCATTGAAACTGGCTCATCAGCCACGATCAACTTTGGCTTTAGCAATAAAGCACGTGCCACATTAATACGCTGACGTTGACCGCCAGACAATTGATGCGGAAACCGCCCCAACACATCTTCAGCCCGCAACCCCACCCCATTCAAGGCTTCTTCCATTAAATTACGGGCCTTGGCTTTGCTGTCGGCCAATTTAAATTTATCGATCGGCACACTTAGCAAATGATCGACCGGGTAAAACGGGTTAAACACAGCAAAAGGGTCTTGAAAAACAGCCTGCACCTCTTTACGAAACTGGGTGCGCTCGACAGGGCTTAATTTAGTAATATCTTTGCCTTGATAGTAAATTTGGCCTGAAGATGGCTCTATAAAACCAAGCAAGAGCATCGCTAATGTCGTTTTACCTGAGCCAGATTCGCCTGCCACCGTCATGATGGTGGGTTTGTCGGCATCGAGTGACAACGATAAATTGTCAAGCGCCACTGTGCTCGCACGTGCGATCAACCCTTTTGAATAAACTTTACTAACGTTTCGGAGTTCAATTAGTGGGGCCATGAAAATTAATTAAAAATGGAAAATGGAAAATAAAAAAATATCAGTTTCTTATTTTTCATTTTTTATTTTTTCAACAAGATGACAAGCAACAAAACGAGTGGGGGTCTTGGCCTCAAGTGGGGGCACTTGTGCCTTACAGATATCTTGGGCAATGGGGCAACGTGGGTGAAATGAACAACCCGGTGGCAAGCGTAATAGTGCTGGCGCCAACCCGGGAATGCCATGAAAGACCCCTCGTTGGTTTAGGTTGGGCAGGCTTTTAATCAACGCCACTGCATAAGGGTGTTGTGGGTTGGTAAACATATCTTGCACAGTGCTCAACTCCATCAGTCGCCCGGTATACATCACCGCGACTTTATCGACAAACTGTGCCATCAAACCCATATCGTGGCCAATCAAAATAATGGCAGCACCCAATTGTTTTTGTACACTATCGAGCGTCTGCATCACTTGACGTTGGGTCACCACATCTAACGCACTGGTGGGTTCGTCGGCAATAATCAACTTTGGATGAAGCAGAATGCCAATTGCAATACATACCCGTTGCTTCATGCCACCACTTAGCTCGTGGGGGTACATCTTCGCCACCGTTGGCTTAAGATCAACTGAGACCAATGCCGCATTAATACGTTTTTCGATATCGTCCGCATCAGGAGCTAATTTGTGGGCTTTAATGGCATCACGCATTTGTGCCCCAATCCGCATGACAGGGTTAAGTGAGTTCATTGCGCCTTGCGGAATGTAGCTGATACGGCTCAGGCGTGCCTCGCGCATCTCCTCATCATTCAGCTTGGTCAAATCAACCCCATCGACCACCACACTGCCGCCTTCAATCCGACCCGGTGGCTTGATCATGCGCATCATCGCAAGAGCCATAGTGCTTTTACCAGAGCCAGATTCACCGACCAAACCAAGTTTTTCGCCAGGGTTCAAGGTCAAATTCACGCCATCTAGCGCACGCACGCGACCAGCTTCAGTGAAGTATGTAACCTGCAAATTATTAACAGTTAATACGGGTTGAGTCATAGGTAAAGATTAAGGATGAAGGATGAAGGATAAAAGATGAAAGGTGAAAAAAAGAATAAAGACAAAAGAATAAATAGTAAAGAGTAGCGAGTCTAAGACATGTAATCAAATCTGTAGTTAGCGCGGTACTCTTTAATACCCCTATTTATTCTGTGCGACGCGCACGTGGGTTAGCCACTTCGTCTAAACCAGCATTAATGAGTGTAAGTGCCGCAAAAATTAAAATGAGGACTAACACCGGCCATAATGGCCACCACCACCAGCCATTGAAAATAGCCGATTGTTGCTGCGCAAAGTAAATAATGTTGCCAAGCAAAGGCTCACGCAAAGGTGAAAGCCCTAACACAGATAAACCAAATGAGATAAACAGCGCATCAAATACAGCATTAACAAAGCTAGCCACCATAAACGGCAATAAATTTGGTAGCAATTCTTTAAAAATAATGTCAGAGCTGCCCATACCTGATAATTTAGCCACATTCACAAACATGCGCTCTTTCATCGATAACACTTGTGAGCGAATCACTAACGTTGGTTTCATCCATGCAGTCAATGCCACAATCGCGCCAATAATGGCAATGGTGCGAAAAGGCTGATCATCGAGAAACAACTCATTGCGCGGCAAAGACGCGGCCAATACCACCTGAATCAAAAACGGAGGAATTGGCTGCAAGATAGAACAAATGCCAGTAATGACTTTATCCCACATGCCGCCGAAATAAGCCGAGACAAACCCTAAAATAATCGGCACAATGGTTGCGATCAGACCGGCAAATACACCAATTAAGGCCGTTTGCCATAACCCAACTACCATTGCCGTATGTAAATCACGACCGTACCAATCGGTGCCAAGCCAATATTTTTCAGCACTTTTGTCGACATCGCTAGATGGATCTCCACCAATACCCGGCAGTCCCCCCACCCCAGGCAAGCCACCAATCCCCGGCAACGCTCCAATCGCAGGCACTTCTTCTTTTTTTACTTCAACCTTAGGGCAGGTGTCTAGAATATTGACATCGCACAACCATTGCACCAAATAAGGGGGCTGTTTGGTGCGTGACGACAACGGGTAAGCCTTATTGAGGTCGAGCGTTAGTAACCCATGCACGGTGAAACCACTCAGTAGTAATAAAATAGCCAAACCGGCTAAAATCCCCTTATTACGGCGCAAATATCGCCACAATAAGGTTAATCGGGATGGAGGAACATAAAGGGTAGATTGCGTAATCGCAGCCATAATAAATTAACCATCCAAACGAATGCGTGGATCAATCAAGGGATAAAGCAATTCTGAAATTAACATGCAGATAGATACACCTGCAATAATAAACAGCACAACACCATAAATAACCGGAAAATCGTTGGAAACAATAGCTTGGCTTAAAACTGTGCCCAAACCTTGGATGGAATAAAGATTCTCAACCAATAAGCCAGAGGTAATCAACGCACCTAAATCTAAGGCAAATGCAGTGACTTGTGGCAAAATCGCATTACGGGCAAAATAGTTGCCAAAAATAGTAATCGGTTTTAGCCCTTTATGTTCGGCA